>JBBRYB010000003.1:0-191216 GCA_038238115.1 Propionibacteriales bacterium
CCCGTTCACCCGACGCCGTCACCGGATCAAAACCTTCAGCCGCTGGCAAGTCAGCCAGCCGTTCAGCGGCGTCTTCGTGTGGCGATCACCCCACGGCCGCATCTACATCGTCGACCACACCGGCACCCACCCCATCACACCTTCAGCCGCCGCCTAAGCGGATCGACGCTGCGAGGCGCGACGCCGCGGGCAGAACGCCTCGTTCGCCTCGTTCGCCGGGGTCCGGTACTTCAGGCCGCGGTTGAAGGCGCGATGACCTCTACTTGCTCCGGGGCCGCGTTCCTGCCGCCCATTGGTGCTGCCGCTGACCCAAGTGCGCCACGGCGGCCGGCAGCGGGGCCGCCGACTCATGGGGGTTGGGACTTGCCCGAGCTCTGGTCGCTGTCGCGTTGGACCTGCGGCATTGCCTGCCCCGGCTGTGGGCCGGTGTGTTGGCGGTGGCGTTCCGCCCGGATGTCGAGGCGCCACATAGTTGCCGGTCTCGCAGATACGTCGCTGCCGCGTGATCGGACTCAGGCAACTTTGTGGCTCCTCGACGTCTTCCTTCCGCACGGCGACTGGCAACGGCATGCCGCCGACATCGCACAGCCCCGATGTCGTCTGCTTTCCTGTGGCGCACACGGCATTTGCCTCATGCTGTTCGCAGATCATGATGGGGACACGTAGGGTTTTACGACTGACAAGCCTGGAGTGAAGAAGATGGCGGATCTGACCGACGAGGAACTCGGCTTCCTCGGCTCGATGTTCGACCTGGCGCGGTCCGGCGACGCAGTCAGGCTTGGCGAGTACGTCGACCAGGGTGTCCCGGTCAACCTCACCACCAGCACCGGCGACACCTTGCTCATCCTTGCGGTGTACTACGAGCACTCCAGCCTGGTGCGAGCACTGCTCGACCGGAGCGCCGACACGTCCCGCGTCAACGACCGCGGGCAGACGGCACTGGCGGCCGCCGTTTTCCGTCGGGCGGGTGACATCGTCGAATGCCTACTCGGCTACGGCGCTGACCCGCACCTGGGAGGGCAGTCGGCTTACGACGTCGCGCGCTTCTTCGGCCTGGCCGACATGACCGAGCGGCTCGACCGTTCCACCTCCCAGCCGCAATGAGTCCGGCGCGGACTATGACGCGCGGGTGATGAGCGGCACCCGATCCCAGTTGCGGTGCAGCCCCATCTCCTTCACGAGCGCCTTGCGTTGCCCTGACGATGCTTTGTCGGCCACGAGGACGCCGGGCGCGCCGGTGGCGATCCCGGCCGCGGTGAGCAGGTCCGCTCCGTCACCCCACGCGGCGATCGCCTTGCTGTGGCGGAACACCTCCTGAAGCAGGACGTCCACCTTGATGTCGCGGATCTGACCGGACCCGTGCGCGACAACGAGGGCGTCGAACTCGATCGACCGACAGGTCAGGAACGTCCGCTCGACGACCTCAGTGCGGCTGCCCTTGCTGAGATGTCCACCGTGGTCGCTGATCACGAGCAGCTTCGCCCCTTGGTTTTCGAGGGCCTCCCGCAGCTTCGCCACCCCCGAGAGATCGCCCTTCTCGGTGACGATGACGCCGACGTTGCGACCGGCGATCGAGCCCGGCTTCGTCGGCACCTGCGACAGAGATGGGGAGGCGTCGTCGTGTGTCTCCGCATCCGAGCCTGCCGCAGGCGTGGCCAGTCCGAGTCCTTGGGCCACAAGCCCGGCCAGACCGGCGTCGACGCGCACCAGACCCTTCAGCATCCGCGTTTTGACCGGCTCCTCATAACACTTACCCAGCTCGAACGTAAATGCCTCGACGATGTGTGACTTCTCGACGTCGGTCATGCTGTTCCAGAACAGCCTGGCCTGGCTGTGATGATCCTCGAACGACACCGAGCTCTCGCGTACCTTGGTTCCCTCCACGACTCGGGAGACATTCACGTAGCCGCCGTGTTTGGCGTCGACGATCTTCGGCTCACCGTCGTCGAGGGAGTTCGGCAGGTACGGCGCCACACCTTCGTGGACGGCTGGTGCATCCCGTCGCGCAGCATGTCGTTGACGGGAGAGTGCGGGCGGTTGATGGGCAGCTGGGTGAAGTTCGGGCCGCCGAGCCGCGACAGCTGCGTGTCCAGATACGAGAACATGCGTCCCTGCATGAGCGGGTCGTCCGTGGCCTCGATGCCCGGCACGAGATGGCCGGTGTGGAAGGCTACCTGCTCCGTCTCGGCGAAGTAGTTGGTCGGATTGGCGGTCAGCGTCATCGTGCCGACGACCTGCACGGGGGCCAGTTCCTCGGGCACGATCTTCGTGGGGTCGAGCAGGTCGATCCCCTCGAACATCTGGTCCTCGCTGTCGGGCAGCACCTGCAGCGCGAGGTCCCACTCGGGGAACGCACCGGCCTCGATCGCGTCAGCCAGGTCGCGGCGATGGAAGTCGGGGTCTGCGCCGGCAGCGATCTGCGCCTCCTCCCATACCAGGGAGTGGATGCCCGCGGCCGGCTTCCAGTGAACCTTGACCAGGACGGTCTCGCCCGCAGAGTTGACCAGCCGGAACGTGTGGACGCCAAAGCCTTCCATCGTGCGGAAGGAGCGAGGGATGCCACGGTCGGACATCGCCCACATCAGCATGTGGGTCGCCTCGGTGTGCAACGACACGAAGTCCCAGAACGTGTCGTGGGCCGTCTGCGCCTGGGGGATCTCACGGTCGGGGTGCGGCTTGGCGGCGTGGATGAGGTCAGGGAACTTGATCGCGTCCTGGATGAAGAAGATCGGCATGTTGTTGCCGACGAGGTCGAAGTTCCCGGCCCGGGTGTAGAACTTCGTGGCAAACCCGCGTACGTCGCGGGCGGTGTCAGCGGACCCCCGCGACCCCACCACCGTCGAGAAGCGCACGAACACCGGAGTCTCGACGCCCGAGCCGAGGAAGTCTGCCCCGGTCAGGGTCGCGGCGGCCCCGTTCGACACGAACACTCCGTGAGCGCCGGCGCCGCGGGCGTGCACGACGCGCTCAGGAATGCGCTCGTGGTCGAAGTGCGCGATCTTCTCCCGGAAATGGAAGTCCTCCATCAGCGTGGGTCCACGCTGACCGGCCTTGAGCGAATGGTCGGCGTCGGGCAGCGCAACCCCCTGAGCTGAGGTAAGCCGGTCGCCGGTCTGCGCGCGCCAGTCCGGCGATGCCTTGGCGGCCCGTGCTCCGGAGGGACCCACGAGCTCCGGTGGGGCCTGGTCAGGTTTGCGCTTGTCCGTCATGTGAGGATCCTTCGTGTCGCGGCGTCGGGCTCTCCGAGTGCCCCTACCGAGGGGCACCCAAACGCCGGGCAGAGCGGATCGTTCGGTGCTACTCGGGTCCGAGCGGCTCCTCCAGCTCCGTCGCGTGCCAGAGGTAGTCGATCTGCTGCTGCTTACGCATGATGATGTGCTCGAGCAGGTGCTCGAGCGCCTCACTGCGAGGCTCCTGACCGGAGTGAGGTATGACGTCATGCAGGGCCGCGACCGCCTTGACCTCGTGAGCCAGGAGGGCAGCCAGACCCTCGTCGGTGTCGGTCGCCACGCTGATCTCGGGGGCGCTCATGCTCGGTCGGCCTCCAAGCGCCGAGAGCTTCTCGATCAGCTGGTAGGTGTCCTCGAGCTCGGCGAGCACGAACTCGCGCAGGCTCTGCTTGATGGCCGAGCCGCCGACCCCGCGAAGCGTTCCAGCGAGCAAAGCCATCGTGAGCACGGACTCAGCCTGCAGGTCGATGGCACCCCCCAACGTCTCGTAGACCTTCTGGGTGTCCATACCGTCGCTCACGCGCATTCCTCTCGGCTGGCCGTCGCGGGTGGGCCATGTGAACCCTGGGTTGTGTGAACCCCAGTGTGTCGAAGCTGGCTCGACATCTGTCAGGCCGGGGTCGAGGAGCTCTCGGTCTCGCCATGCCAAGACCGCCACAGCGCGGCATAGGAGCCGTCGGCCGCGATCAGCTCGTCGTGGGAGCCGATTTCGCAGATCTTGCCGTCCTCGACCACGGCCACCCGATCTGCGTCGTGGGCCGTGAACAACCTGTGCGCGATCGCGATGACCGTCCGGCCGTGGAGTACGGCGGCCAGCGAGCGCTCCAGGTGCCGCGCCGACCGCGGGTCGATCAGGGACGTGGCCTCATCGAGCACCAGGGTGTGCGGGTCCGCCAGCACCAGCCGCGCCAGCGCGATCTGCTGAGCCTGGGCTGGTGACAGCGCCATCCCGCCCGACCCCACCGAGGTGTCGAGCCCGTCGGGCAGCGCCTGCACCCACTCCAGCGCGTCGACGGCGGACAGGGCCTCGAGCATCCGCGAGTCCGACGCGATGTCGTCGATGGCCAGGGCAAGGTTTTCGCGGAGCGTCCCGACGAAGACGTGGTGCTCCTGGGTGACGAGGGCGACGTGACCGCGTAGGTCGTCGAGGGCCAGCTCGGTCATCCCCACTCCGCCGACCGTCACCGAGCCCTGGCGCGGCGGGTGGATCCCGGCCAGCAGCCGACCGAGTGTCGACTTGCCGGCCCCGGAGGGTCCCACCATCGCGACCCGCTCGCCGGGATCGACATGCAGGTCGACGCCATGCAGCACGTCGCGGTCGTCGACGTAGGAGAACCGGACGCCTTCGGCATCGATGCGCTCGCCCACGGGGACCCGGCCGGTCGGGGTCCGGTCGTCTGGAACGGCCGCGACGCCGAGCAGCCGGGCGAGCGACGCCGCGCCGATCTGGAGCTCGTCAAGCCAGGAGATGAGTCGGTCGACCGGGTCGATCAGAGCCTGCACGTAGAGCGTGGCGGCGGTGACGTCACCAAGCCCCACCTGTCCTTGGATATGGAGATACCCGCCAAGCAGAAGCGTGACCACGGTCGGGAGCAGGTAGCCGATCTCGACCGAGGGAAACCACAGCGTGCGCAGGTAGAGCGTGTAACGCTCGGCCGCATAGGACTCGGCGATGGCGGCGTCGATCCGCTCCAGGCGACGCTGCTCGAGGCCGAGCGCCTCGACGGTGCGGGCGCCCTCGGTCGTCTCGGCCACGCTCGCGTTGATCGCGGCGTACGACGCCGACTCCCGGAGGTACCCGGCCTTGGCCCGCTTCAGATACCAGCGGGTGGCGGCGTAGAGGACGGGCACGCCGAGCACAAGCGGCACCAGCACCCACGTCCCGACCAGCAGGCAGGCGCCGATGGAGAAGACCGTGGTGACGAGCGCGATCATCGTCTCGGGAACCGCGAAGCGGACCGACCAGCCGAGCGCCTCGACGTCACGTGACGCACGGGTCAGCAGGTCACCGGTGCCAGCCTTCTCGACCGTGCCGATCGGCAGGGCGAGTGACTGCTGGACGAAGTCCTCGCGAAGTTCGGCGAGAACCTTCTCTCCGAAGGCGAACGACACGAAGCGGGCGTAGCGCGTCAGCATCGTCTGGGCGAGGAGGAACACCGCGATGGCGATGATCGTCTTGTCGACGTGGGACACGGTCGTGCCGTCGTTGACCGCCTGGACGAGGTCTCCGATGAGCCGCGGCGCCGCCAGGCCGGCGACCGCCGCCAGCACGTGCAGTGACAGGGCCAGTCCGAGTTGACGGGGGTGTCGGCGCACGAGCAGTCCCACGTAGCGACGCACGGCGGGGCCCTCGGCGACGGGCAGCAGCTGCTTCACTCGTCCTCACCTCTCGCCACGATGCGCCGGTAACGCGCGTCCTCCAACAGATCCCGGTGCAGCCCGACGGCCACCACCTCCCCGTCCTTGAGCAGGGCCACCTCGTCGACGTGGTCGAGCAGGAGCGGGCTGGCCGTGGTGATCACGGTGGTGCGACCGGCGCGGTGGTCACGGAGCCGTTCGCCGATCCTCGCCTCGGTGTGGGCGTCGACCGCGGAGGTGGGCTCGACCAGCACCAAGATGTCGGACTCGACAGCAAGCGCCCTGGCCAGGACGAGCCGTTGCCGCTGCCCTCCGGAAAACGTCCTGCCTCGCTCCTCGACCTGCGTCTGGATCCCGTCCTCGAGCGCCTCCAGCACGTCGTCGGCGGAAGCGGTGGCGATGGCGGCCATGATGTCGTCGTCGCTCGTGTTGCCGCGCACATCGAGCTCGCCACGCAGCGGTCCGCTGAACAACGTGGCGCCCGAGTCGCTGACCACGATCGCGCGGCGGACGAAGTCACGCTCCAGTTCCGACAGCGACACACCGTCGAGCAGTGCCGGACCGTCGGCGAAGCGCCCAAGCCGGTCGGCCACCGCCGCGGATTCCTCGGGCACCTCGGCCACGACGGCTGTCATCAGGCCGGGACGCACCCGAAGTCCGGAGCGAACGTCCACGAGCACGCCGGCCGTCGAGGCCATCCGTGGAGACTCCACGTCGCTCACCTCGGGCTCGATGCACAACACCCGGCAGATCCGGCGGCTGGCGACCAGCCCGCGGATCAGCTTGTTGGCCACCTCGGTTCCGGTACGTAGCGGGATCATGAGGAACGCGGAGTAGCCGTAGAAGGCGACGAGCTCTCCTGGCGTGATCGTGCCCTGGACCGCGAAGCGTGCCCCGAGCCAGACGACGACGACGACGAAGACACCGGGCAGAAACACCTGGAGCGCGTCGAGCATCGACTGGAGCTTCGCGACCTGGATTCCCGCGTTGCGGACCTTCTGCGACTCGAGGGCATAGCGGCGGTGGAAGACCTCCTCGCCGCCGATGCCCCGCAGCACCCGCAGCCCTCCGACGATGTCGGACGCGAGCGTGTTGAGCTCGCCCATCATCTCGCGTTGAGCCAGGTTGCGGGTCTGAAGCGGCTTGAGCAGCGGGCCGAGCAGCAACAGCAGGGCCGGTACACCGATAAGCACGACCAGGCCGAGGGTGACGGACGCGTTGAGCAGGATGGCAGCGACGACGAAGAACGACACGATCGCGCCGGCGGCGCGGCCCATCACCTCGATCGTGTTGCCGACATGCGCCAGGTCCGACGACCCGATCGACACCACCTCACCGGTGGCGATCCGCCGAGGCAGCGTGGCGCCGAGCCGGACGACATGCCGGGACACGACCTGCACCGTGCGGTACGCCGCGATCAGCCAGTTGGACACCGCGAAGCGGTGCCGAAAGATCCCGGCCGCGGCCTGCAGGACCCCCACGGCGAGCAGGACGCCTGACCAGTACCAGAGCCTGCTGAGGTCACCCGCGGCCACCCCTTGGTCGATCGCCCGCCCGATGATCGCCGGCATCACCGACTGGGCCACCATCCACACGATGCCGAAGAGAATCCCGCCGACCATTGTCGGCTTCTGTCCTCGGGCCACCCACCACAGGTAGCGTCCGGGGGAGCGCGAATCCGGCGTTCCGGGATCGGACAACGGCATCTCACGCATGACGGACCTACGTTACGGACCCCGGGGCCATGCACGCCAACCAAATTCGGTGTCGGCCTCAGACTTCGTCGGCGTACGACGGCGGTGCAGGCTGCGCGGGCCGCCGACTCGGGCGCAGCGCCGTGGTCAGCCCGACGGCACCGGCAGCGATCAAGATAGCCGGCGCGGCGAGCCACATCTGGTCGAAGTCGATGACTCCGCTTGTGCGCAGGACCCACACGGCGGTGAAGCCGGCGAAGATGAGCCCGAACACGAGGGAAACCACATCAGTTGCATGCCGGTGCAGCATGACCGTCTCCTATTGTCGATGAGGTGGGGATGCCGGCCGGAGTCGAGGACTCGGCGGCTGGGCAGTCGTACTGGGTGATAAGGATCTCGCCGAACTCCAGGCTCAGGTCGAGCCGCACGTTCGGGTCTGCGTCGTCGGGCGCGCTGATCGTCGTCTGCTCCTCTCCATTGGCGAAGGTCTGCACCATCGCTGTGGAAGGGCCGCTGATGTCGCCGTGGTTGACATGCGCCACCACAGTCGCGTCGACGCTGGACGGGACGATGACCTCGAGCTGGCCGACGCGTTGATCGAGGTGCAGCGTGCGCCCGTCGAGGTTGTCCGGGTCGGTGACCTCATCGAGATGCAAGACCATCCTGCCGACTCCGTGGCTGTAGTCGGCCTGCACGTCGGCTGCCGACACCGGCCGGTAGATGCGCTCGCCGTAAGGGCCGGGTCCGAGCACGCTCGTCACGATCGTGGCGAAGGTGGCGACGAGGCCCGCGAAGATCAGCAACCTCGACCTGCCGTACCACGCCCCGGCGATCAGCGCGACGGCGACGATGCCGAGAGCGGTTCCGGGATACACCGACGGGGCGACGTCCACGAGGACTGTCGCGTCAAGGATCCACAAGGAGCCCATCGCGATGGCCACGACGGCCATCGTGATCGCGAAGAGATGCGATCGGGGTGCTCGAACCGGCCGGGGAGGTGGCGGGAGGGGGCCTGGAGGCCCGGTCAGGGCGGTCGGGGGAGGGTAGCCGGCACCCCCACCGGCGGTGGCGGGGGGAGCGGCCGGTGGCGGCATGGCCGTAGACATGGTGCCAACTGGCGGCTCGGTCCGGCGCGAGAAGACCGCCACGCCGGCGATCACGAGCACGCTGATGACGATCACCGCGAAGGGGTTGGGAGCATTCACGCCGATGGCGCCCACCATGGTCACGATCGTCACCACTGCGGCGATCGAGAGACCGACAACCATCACCCGTTGGGGGTCGCGACGTAGGGTCCGCGACATCCAGGAGTCGTGCTGCCCTTCCTCAGGCACGGTGATCCAGGCGAGGACATAGAGCGCGACGCCTGCCCCGGCGAAGAGGGTCAGCGCCGCGAACGCGACGCGGACGAGGATCGGGTCGACGTCGAAGTGTCGGCTCAACCCTGCGGCGACTCCACCGACCATACGCTGGTCCCTGGCTCGCCTCAGCGTCGAGATGTCCCGCATCTGGTCTCGCGTGACCCGGGGTCCGGTGTCGGGCGGAGGGGTGGAGGTTGGGGGGGTGGAGGTTTCTGTCATGTGTCAAGCCTGGGTCCTGGGCGCCCCTGGAACCATCGGGGATGGCCCCGGTTTCGCCGAGCGCGACCCCGAGGTGTGGACAGCACACGTCAGGGCCGCAACCGATGGTTTTCCTGAGGTCGTGCGGGGATCATGGACATCATGAGCCAGACCCTGCGCGAACCACGCCGTGCGTTCCGCGATCGCGACGACAGGCTCCTGGGCGGGGTCGCCGCAGGCGTCGGCGCCCATCTGGGCGTCGAACCGACGCCGGCTCGCGTGGGCTTCGTGGTGCTTGCCTTGCTCGGTGGCTTCGGGGTCGTGGTGTACGCCGCGCTGTGGGTACTCCTTCCGGTCCGAGACTGCGACGACGCCATGGCGGCGCAGGCTCCCGGCCTCGGCTCGGCCACGCGCCGCGGCCTGCGTACTGGCACGGCCAGGCAGCCGCGCCGAGACCTGGGAATTGCCTTGTCGCTGGGCCTGGTCGGTCTCGGGGGCGTGGTGCTGTTGCAGAACGCCGGCCTGTGGGTCAGCCCTCGGCTCTTCTGGCCACTGCTCGTGGCCGGGTCCGGCGTGGCGCTGCTGTGGTGGCAGTCCGACCAGGGCGACCGCACGGAGTGGTTGACGACCGGCAACGGATGGAAGGCCTGGCTCCGGGTCGCTGTCGGCGTCGCGCTGGTCGGCGCAGCCGTGTGGCTGGTGCTGTTCCAGGCAGGCGTGTCAGGCACGTTGGACGACGTGGTCGGTGCCATCTTGCTCGCAGTCGGCGGGCTCGCCCTCGTCATCGGCCCGTGGCTGCTCCGGCTGAGCCGTGACCTGCGTCGGGAGCGCAGCGCAAGGATCCGCAGCCAGGAGCGCGCCGATGTGGCTGCTCATCTGCACGACTCGGTGTTGCAGACTCTGGCACTCATCCAGCGGCAGGCGGGCGACCCGAGGACGGTCACCCAGCTGGCCCGCACACAGGAGCGGGAGCTGCGGATCTGGCTGTTCGACACTGTCGATCCCGAGGGCACGACGCTCAGGGCGGCGTTGCAGCGCGCTGTCAGTGAGGTCGAAATGGCGCATCGAGTGCCGATCGAGCTGGTCATGGTCGGTGACGCCGCCCCCGGGGATGCTGTCAGCGCCTTGGTGGCCGCCACGCGTGAGGCGATGGTCAACGCGGCGCGGCATTCCGGCGCGGCCCGCATCGACGTGTACGCCGAAGTGCAGCCGAACCAGATCGAGGTCGGCGTCCGGGACCGAGGCGCTGGCTTCGACCTTGCCGAGGTAGCAGCCGACCGCAGAGGCGTACGCGGCTCGATCATCGACCGGATGAACAGACACGGTGGCACAGCTGAGGTGCGAAGCAGCCCGGATGCGGGCACCGAGATCCGGATGTGTCTCCCGCTCAGCAAACAGCAGGGCGAGCCGACCGGCAAGGCAGCGCCGACCGGCAAGGCAGAGCCGACCGGCAAGGCAGTGGAGAGGAACTCATGAGCCAGCCGCTCCGAGTGGTCGTGGTCGACGACCACGCCATGTTTCGTACTGGCGTCAAGGCCGAGCTCGGTTCGTCGGTCGAGGTCGTCTCCGAGGCAGCCGACGTCGACACGGCCGTCGAGGCGATTCTGCGAGAGGTGCCCGACGTCGTCCTGCTCGACGTGCACCTGCCCGGTGGAGGTGGCACCGAGGTGCTCAGACGGGTTGTACCGCGACTGCCCGATGTGCACTTCCTGGCGCTGAGTGTGTCCGACGCCGTCGAGGATGTGGTGGCCGTCATCAGAGGCGGTGCCCGCGGCTACGTCACGAAGAGCATCACCGGTGACGAGCTGGTGGCGGCGATCCGCCGGGTCAGCGATGGCGACGCCGTCTTCTCGCCACGGCTGGCGGGCTTCGTGCTGGACGCCTTCGCCGGCCAGATCGAGGTGGCCGCCGTCGACGAGGGTCTCGACCGGTTGACTGAGCGCGAGCGGGAGGTGATGCGGCTGATCGCCCGCGGCTACGCCTACAAGGAGGTCGCCTCGGAGCTCTTTATCTCGATCAAGACGGTGGAGACCCACGTCTCGAGCGTGCTGCGCAAGCTGCAGCTGTCGAGTCGGCACGAGATCACCCGCTGGGCCACCGAGCGTCGCCTGCTCTGACCGCCGGCTGGCCAGCGGCCTGGGTCAGTCATCGGCGACCGGCGTGGGGTCCTCGGTCTCAGCCGGCGGCGCAGGCGGGCGGATCAACATCCAGCTCACGAAGCAGATGCCCGCCACCACCATGACCAGCCCACTCCACAGCGAGATGTTCATGTCACCGGCCTTGGCGATGTCGGCGTCGCTGGCGGTGACGCCTTCGAGGGTGACGATGATCCCGAAGATCGTCAACAGTGAACCGATGAACGTGCGCAGGTCGAACAGCTTGGCCAGCAGCGCGAGGCGCTTCTCGTCAGGCTTGGGGGCATCTGCGCCGTGCCGGCTGTTCGGGTCGCTCATACCAGCGCCGCCATCACGACGTACAGCGCGGCGCCGACGGCACAGACGCCCAGGCCCATGGGCACCGGCCGACGGTAGAAGCGCTGCGGCGCCTCGTCCATGTCTCTGAGCTCCATGCCGTACACCAGGCCTTTCAGCTGCTCGACTGGTTTGGGCGCCTCCAGCATCGACACAGCGAGAATCACGACCAGGCCGGCCACGAAGCCCGCGATGCCGCCCCAGAACGACTCGTGCAGGTCACTTCGGAAGTGCAGCACGTCTGTCCACTTGTAGAGCACGTACACGGTTACGGCAGCGCCGGTGCCGACGAGGATGCCCCAGAAGCCGGCACTGGGGGTCGCGCGTTTCCAGAACATGCCGACGATGAACACGACGAAGAGCGGCACGTTGAAGAACGTGAAGAGGACCTGGAAGTAGTTGGCGATGTTGGTGAAGTTCGCCGCGATGAAGGCGGTGCCGATGCCGATGACCACGCCGGCGACCGTGGCGACACGCCCCACCCACAGGTAGTGGCTGTCGTCCTGGTCCGGCTTGATGTAGTCCTGCCACAGGTCGTAGGTGAAGACCGCGTTAAACGAGCTGATGTTGGCCGCCATGCCCGCCATGAAGGCGGCGACAAGACCGGTGACCGCAACTCCCAATGTGCCCGCGGGCAGATACTGGGCCATCAGTGCCGGGATCGCGTTGGTGTAGTCGACGCTGGTGCCGAGACCCTTGACGAGCAAGATGGCGGCCATCCCCGGCAGGACCGTGACGAGCGGGATCAGCACCTTGGGGTAGGCGCCGATGATCGGGGTCATCCGGGCGGAGTTGTTGTCGCGTGCGGACATTGCCCGCTGGACCTCGGCGAAGTTGGTCGTCCAGTACCCGAAGGACAGGCAGAAGCCGAGGCCGATGACGATGCCGAAGATGTCGCCGAAGGTGTTGTTGCCGCCGATTCCGGTGCCGTTCCATGCCGACGTGAACGCACCGCCCTTCTGCGTGGTCAGCGTGTCGAAGAGGTGCTGGACCCCGCCGACCTCGTGGACCGCGATGACGACCAGCGGGATGAGCCCGGCGAGGATCACGAAGAACTGCAGGACCTCGTTGTAGATGGCGCTCGACAGACCCCCGAGCAGGATGTACGTGAGCACGAATCCCGCCGACAGCACGATCGCCCAGAACTGCGGGATGCCGAGAAGCGCGTCGATGACTGTCGCCAGCGCATAGAGGTTGACCCCGGCGATGAGCAGACTGGCCAGTACGAACGTGATCGCGTTGACCAGGTGGGTCTTCTTGTCGTAGCGGAGCCGAAGGTATTCGGGGACGCTGCGCACCTTCGAGCCGTAGTAGAACGGCATCATCACGATGCCGAGGAACACCATCGCCGGGACCGCGCCGATCCAGTAGTAGTGCACGATGGCCGCGCCGTACTGCGCCGCGGAGGCGGACTGCCCGAGAATCTCGATAGCGCCGAGGTTGGCGGAGACGAAGGCCAGCCCGGTGATCCAAGCGGGAAGTGACCTGCCCGACAAGAAGAAGTCGCCGGACGAGCGCACGAGCCGTCTCAGCGCGAAACCGATGCCGATGACGAACACGAAATAGATGAGCAGCAGCACGGTGTCCCATGCGCTGAGGTTGATGGACAGGTCGACCGACCCGCTTGCCAGCACCGTCATGACGCTCTCCGCATCGCCGCATCCGATCGCCTGTGACGGTGAGCCTGTCACCCGTCGCGCGCCAACGGTCGGCGACACGCCCGACGTCCGCACGGATTGGTTGTGGGCAAGCCGTCGGGTCTGCGCACATCACCTGCGCCGAGCCGCCATGATGGAGCCCATGCCCCCAGCCAGCGACACCCCCGAAGTCAAGGACAACCCCGACAAGTCACGCTACGAGATCTTCGTTGCTGGGGAACGCGTTGGGCTGATGACGTACACGATCAGTGGTGACACGGTGACGACACCGCACACGGAGATCGACCCCCGGCACGGCGGTCAGGGGCTGGGCGGCACCCTTGTCGGGTTCGCGCTGGACCGCATCCGCGACAGCGGGTTCGCGGTCCGACCGCTGTGCCCGTTCGTGCGGGCCTACATCGACGAGCACCCCGACTATCACGACCTGGTCAAGGAGCCCTGAGTTGGCGTTACTGCGAGACGTCTTGGTGTTCATCCACCTCCTCGGCTTCGCCGCCCTGCTCGGGGGCGGCTTCGTGCAGCTGCGGGACCGGACCAAGGTCATCAACGCCACGATGCTGGGCGGCATCCTCGTCCAGGTGGTCAGCGGCATCCTGCTCGTCGGCGTGATCGAGGCCCTCGACGAGCCGATCGACAACACGAAGACGGCCGTCAAGTTCGCGGTTGCCCTCGTCATCGCCGTGTTGTGCTGGGTCAACCGACGCAAGGAATCCGTGCCGACAGGCCTCTTCGACGCGATTGTGTTGCTGGCAGTGGCCAACGTGGGCGTCGCCGTCTTCTGGTGACACCGATCAGATCTTCTCGACGGGCGAGAAGCGCAGCAGCAGGCGCTTGACGCCACCTGAACCGAAGTCGACTGAGGCGACCGCCTTGTCGGCGACGCCGTCGACGGACACGACGGTGCCCATCCCGAACGAGTCGTGCAGAACCCGGTTGCCGGGCGCGAGCGAAGGTACCGGTCGGGTGCCCGCCGTCGGCTTCGCCGCCGGGAGAGTACGTCGCCTGCTGGACACGCTGCTCGCCACCGGCGAGATGTAGCCGCCGCTGGCGTAGCGCGACGATGCAGAGGAGCTGTCCCACGACGTCTGCGCCGAGGCCGTGCGCCGCCAGTCGACGAGCGTGACCGGCACCTCGTCGAGGAAGCGCGACGGCGGGTTATGCTGCGGCGCCCCCCACGCCGACCGCACAAGCGCCCGGGATACGTAGAGGCGCTGCTTCGCCCGGGTGAGCCCGACGTAGGCCAGCCGGCGCTCCTCCTCCAGCTCGGGCTGGTCGCCGAGCGAGCGGGCGTGCGGGAAGACCCCGTCCTCCAGACCGGTAAGGAACACCACGTCGAACTCGAGTCCCTTGGCCGTGTGCAGCGTCATCATCGTGACCACACCGTCGGCCTCGTCTGCGTCCGGGATCTGGTCGGAGTCGGCCACGAGCGCGACCCGCTCGAGAAAGTCCGCGAGCGTGGCGTCGTCGCGCTCGTCGGCGAACTCGCGCGCCACAGCCACGAGCTCGCTGAGGTTCTCGACCCGGCTCTCGTCCTGCGGGTCGGTCGAGTCCTCGAGCTCCTTGAGGTAGCCGCTCTGCGTCAGCACCGCCTCGACGACCTCGTCGGGCCGGGCACCGTCGGTGACGAGCCGCTGCAGCGACTCCACCAGGTCGACGAACGACTCGATGCACCGAAGTGATCGCGTCGCGAGCTCCGGGGCGTCTCTCGCGCGTTGAAGCGCCGTCCAGTACGACGTCTTCATGCGCTGCGCCAGCACGTCGACACCGGCCTCGGCACGGTCACCGATCCCGCGCTTGGGCACGTTGAGGATGCGTCGCAGCGAGACGCTGTCGTCGGGGTTGACGAGCAGGCGCAGGTAGGCCAGCACGTCGCGGACCTCGCGGCGCTCGTAGAACCGGACACCGCCGACGACCTTGTAAGGAAGACCGACCCGGATGAAAACCTCCTCGAAGACCCGGCTCTGCGCATTGGTCCGATAGAAGATCGCGATGTCGCTCGGTCTGGCAGCGTCGTCGTCGGTGAGGCGGTCGATCTCCTCAGCGACGAACTGTGCCTCGTCGTGCTCGTTGTCGGCGACGTAGCCGATGATCAGCTCACCGTCGCCCGCGTCCGACCACAGGTTCTTCGGCTTGCGGCCCGCGTTCTCAGCGATGACCGCGTTGGCGGCGCTGAGGATCGTCTGGGTGGAGCGGTAGTTCTGCTCGAGCAGGATCGTCTTGGCGTTGGGGAAGTCCTCCTCGAACTGGAGGATGTTGCGGATGTTGGCCCCGCGGAACGCGTAGATCGACTGGTCGGCGTCGCCGACGACCATGAGCTCGGCCGGCGCCGTGAGGGACGAAGTGCCGCCGTCATCGGGCGCTGCACCGACGAGGTCGCCGTCTGTCGTCCGACGCGGGTTGACCGGGCCGCACAACTCACGGATCAAGACGTACTGCGCATGGTTGGTGTCTTGGTACTCGTCGACCAGCACGTGGCGGAACCGGCGACGATAGGTCTCCCGGACGTCGGGGAAGGCCTGAAACAGGCGGACCGTCGTCATGATCAAGTCGTCGAAGTCGAGCGCGTTGGCGTCGCGAAGCCTGGTCTGGTAGGTCGTGTAGCACTCGGCGTAGGTCTCTTCGAGGTGGTTGTGCGCCTTGTCCGTGGCCGCCTGCGGGTCGAGCAGCTCGTTCTTGCAGTTGCTCACCCAATTGAGCACGGCGCGTGGCGCATAGCGATTGAGGTCCAGGTCGAGGTCCCGGCAGACGAGTGTCATCAGCCGGCGGGCGTCGGCGTCGTCGTAGATCGAGAAGTTCGAGCCGTAGCCGAATCGCGCCACCTCTCTGCGCAGGATCCGGACGCAGGCGGAGTGGAACGTGGACACCCACATGATCCGCGCCCGCCCGCCCACGAGCTCCCCGACCCGTTCGCGCATCTCGGCGGCGGCCTTGTTGGTGAACGTGATCGCGAGGATAGAGCCGGGATGGGCGCCCCGCTGCGCAAGCAGCCACGCGATCCGGCGGGTCAGTACTCGGGTCTTGCCCGAGCCAGCTCCTGCCACGACCAACAAGGCGCCGCCCTCGTGGGCGACGGCCTGGCGTTGTGAGGGGTTGAGTCCGTCGAGCAGCTCGTCCGGACTCGGCTGGTGTCGGCGACCGGTCTCGTCCACCGGCGGGCTAGGGCGGTCAGGGTCGGTGAGCTGTGGCAAACCGAAAAGCGTCGACATGTTGGCTCACATCGTACGTCGCTGGGCCGACGAGCTGGTACGTCGCTGGGCCGACGAGCTGGTACGTCGCTGGGCCGACAAGCTGGTACGTCGCTGGGCCGACAAGCTGGTACGTCGCTGGGCCGACGAGCTGGTACGTCGCCGGGCCGACAAGCTCCTCCTGCGTCATCCGCATCCACGCTCAGAGGATGATGCCGTGCTCGCTGAAGAAGGGCTTCGGATCCACGGCGGTGGACAGGTCGGAGGCCAGCCGGTACTCGAAGTGCAGGTGGGCGCCGTAGGCGTTGCCGGTCTCCCCGATGCGACCGATTTCCTGGCCTGGGAGGACCGTCTCGCCCACGCTTACCTCGATCGCGCTGAGGTGGTTGTACCAGACCTGGTCACCGTTCTCGAGCTGCAGGCGGATCTGGTTGCCGTAGGCGCCGTCCCAGCCAGTCTGCTCCACTGTCGCATTGGTCACTGCGACGGCCGGGGTGCCGTACGCCGTCGCGAAGTCGATGCCTGTGTGGTAGCCCGATGACCAGTAAGGACCCGCCTCCCCGAACCAGACAGAGATATGGAAACCGCTGGTCGGAAGCACCCAGGCGCCGAGCGCCGGCCGGCCGGTCGACGGCTGTCCACTGGACTGCTTGTCAGCCGCCTGCCTGTGTCGGGTCAGCCTTCGGCCGTAGTTCTCGGCGCTGGTGGCCGCGTGACGCAGCTTCTCGGTGCGGGTGGCGGCCTGCCGTTCGGCCGCCCGGCGGCTGGCAGAGTCGGCGGCGAGGCTCGGGCGGTGGCCGGCTCGGCTGATCTGGGTCGCGTCGCGGCCGTGCAGCGACCTCGCGACCACCGACGACGCGCTGGCGACATACGTGCCCTGAGTGCGAGACGAGGGGGTGGACGTTCCGCTTGAGGGCGCCATCGACTGAGCGGCGACCACGGCCCCCACTACCGCCGTCAGGACTCCTGTGCTGATCAATGACGAGGGGTTCACCTTGCGTCGGCGGCGGTGCCTGGGGGCATGGTGCGAGGACACGCTTCAGGGTCCTTCCAGCCGGAAGAGGAAATCGGGCACGAAGTACCGAGAGTAACGGAGATGACCGCCGGAAGAGAATCCCGCCTCCACATCAGGCGCAAACAGCCGGACGAGGGTGGCCGAGCCGTCACTCTATGTAATCAAAGTAGAACTCGCCGGAGCGGGGCTGGCAGGTTGCACGACACCCAGATTGCAGCGGACGGTCCGCCGTGGCCCGACCCGATCCACGGTTCGTCGGCCGATTCGATTATCCTGCGCTCGTGCCCGTCGCCTTCCGGCGACCGGCCTGCGATCTCAGGAGAGCGGTGAACAGCCGATGGCCCCGATTCGCATTGTGGTGGCGAAGCCTGGACTCGACGGGCACGACCGCGGAGCAAAGGTGATCGCCCGCGCGCTGCGCGACGCCGGGATGGAGGTCGTCTACACCGGCCTGCACCAGACCCCGGAGCAGATCGTCGAGACGGCGATCCAGGAGGACGCGGACATCATCGGGCTCTCGGTCCTGTCCGGCGCGCACATGACCCTGTTTCAAAAGGTCATCACGCTGCTCAAGGAGCGTCAGGCCGACGACATCCTGGTCTTCGGCGGTGGGATCATCCCCGCGGGAGACATCCCACTACTCGCCGAGGCCGGAGTGGCGAAGATCTTCACGCCTGGCACCAGGACGGCCGAGGTCGTGGCCTGGGTCAACGAGGCGATGGCATCGGCGTGACGAGGCGCCCTCCAGGGTTGCCGCGGCGCCTCCACGGGTGACGACACGTCGCCGCGGCGTCGCCGGCACACCGAGACCCCCGACTCGGCCGAACCCCTGCAGGCTGGCTAGGCTCCGAAGCGGATTCGCTCGGCCGGGTCACCCGGCTTGCTCAGCAGCGTCCCTGCGGAGTCACCACCTCTGCCTACACGAAGGGCGGCTCAGACCGTGGATCTGATGGAGTACCAGGCGAAGCAGCTCTTCGCCAAGCATGACGTCCCGGTGACCGTGGGCGTGGTGGTCGAGAACGCGGAGGATGCCGCTCCGGCAGCGCGTCGGCTCGGTGGTCGGGTCGTCGTCAAGGCCCAGGTCAAGGCCGGCGGTCGCGGCAAGGCGGGCGGGGTCAAGCTCGCCGCTGACCCAGACGAGGCGACCGCGCGAGCGAACGACATCCTCGGCATGGACATCAAGGGCCACATCGTCCACCGAGTTCTCATCTCTCCCGCGGCCGACATCGCGGCTGAGTATTACTTCTCCTACCTCGTCGACCGGGCCGCCCGGCGGTACCTGTGTATCGCCAGTACGGAGGGAGGAGTCGAGATCGAGGTCACGGCCCACGACCACCCTGAGGCGGTCGCCCAGGTCGCGATCGACCCGCTCGTCGGTGTGGACGAGCCGAAGGCCAGGGAGATCGTCGAGACGACAGGCTTCCCCGCCGAGATCGCCGACCAGGCAGTCGACGTGGTCAAGCGGCTGTGGGCCGTCTTCGTCGAGGAGGACGCCTCGCTGGTGGAGGTCAACCCGCTCGTGCTGCTCGGCGACGGCAGGCTCGAGGCGCTCGACGGCAAGGTGACGCTCGACGACAATGCCGACTTCCGTCACCCCGAGCACGCGACGTTCGAGGACCTGGCCGCCACCGACCCGCGCGAAGCGAAGGCGAAGGCCAAGCACCTCAACTACGTCAAGCTGGACGGCCAGGTCGGCATCATCGGCAACGGTGCAGGGCTGGTCATGTCGACTCTCGACGTCGTCGCCTACGCCGGTGAGGCGCATGGCGGTGTCCGGCCCGCCAACTTCCTCGACATCGGCGGCGGCGCCTCGGCCGAGGTGATGGCCGACGGGCTGGACATCGTCTTGGGCGACGAGCAGGTTCGCAGCGTCTTCGTCAACGTCTTCGGTGGAATCACCGCCTGTGACGAGGTGGCCAACGGAATCGTTCACGCCCTCGAGATCCTCGGCGACACCGCCACCAAGCCTCTCGTTGTGCGGCTTGACGGCAACAACGTGGTAGCGGGCCGGCGGATCCTCGATGACGCCAACCACCCGCTCGTCACCCTGGTCGACACGATGGACGGCGCAGCCGACCGGGCCGCCGAGTTGGCGGCGCGGGGCTTGCAGCCCGCTGAACTGAGCGCTGAAGGGAGGATCGACTGATGGCGATCTTCTTGACCGAACACAGCCGGGTCATCGTGCAGGGCATGACCGGCTCCGAAGGTTCCAAGCACACGCGGCGGATGATCGCCTCGGGAACGAACGTCGTCGGTGGCACCAACCCGAGGAAGGCCGGCCAGTCGGTCGACTTCGACGGGACCGCCGTCAGCGTCTTCGGAACCGTCAGGGAGGCGACCGAGCAGACGGGCGCCGATGTCTCTGTCATCTTCGTGCCGCCGGCCGGCACGAAGTCGGCCGTCGTCGAGTCCCTCGACGCCGCGATCCCGCTGATCGTGGTCATCACCGAGGGTGTCCCCGTCAAGGACACGGCGGAGTTCTTCGCCTACGCGCAGCAGACGGGCAGGTCGCGCATCGTCGGTCCCAACTGCCCGGGACTGATCAGCCCGGGCAAGTCCAACGCAGGCATCATCCCGGCCGACATCACCAAGGCCGGTCGCGTCGGGCTGGTCTCGAAGTCGGGCACGCTGACCTACCAGATGATGTATGAGCTGCGCGACTTCGGCTTCTCCTCCGCGATCGGCATCGGGGGAGACCCGATCATCGGCACCACGCATATCGACGCGTTGCAGGCGTTCGAGGCTGACCCCGATACCGACGCCGTCGTGATGATCGGTGAGATCGGTGGCGACGCCGAGGAGCGCGCCGCGGCCTACATCGGCGAGCACGTGAGCAAGCCGGTCGTCGGGTACGTCGCCGGCTTCACCGCTCCGGAAGGAAAGACGATGGGCCACGCGGGCGCCATCGTCTCGGGCTCGTCGGGCACGGCCGAGGCTAAGCAACAGGCGCTCGAGGCGGCCGGCGTGAAGGTCGGCAAGACTCCCTCCGCCACCGCTCAGCTGATGCGTGACCTGCTGCAGAAGTAGCGCAGGGCCCCTAGAGCTGAGCGAGGCGCTCCGCAGCCCGCTTCGTGAGCCACAGGTAACCGCGCTTGGTCACGTCGAAGTCCTGGGCGGGCGTGAACGTGACCTGGGCAACCGTCGTATCGACGCGCAACAGCCCGACGCGGAAGTCGACACTGCGCCGCTTGGACGCCGCGAGCTCGATCCGCCAGACCCAGCCGTGCCCGCCTTCGATGGTGAGGGTGTCCGAGCGGCTCACCGTTAGCGGGAGCCGTCGATCCGCGCAGTTGGCGACCGCGCCCGATACGTCGACCATGAACCCTCGGGCGTCGCGGACGGACGGGAAAGTGCCGATCGTCTCGCTCATCCCGAAGATCGAAGGCAAACCGTGAGCGGTGGGAATCACGAAGCTGCGTGACCGCACGGTCCTCGCGCCGCCGGAGGCGAAGTCGGCCCGGTCGCACTCGGTCGCCGCGGGGTTGTGGTCGATGGTCTTCGGTGCGGTGGCCACCCAGGGCTGAGGCACCCCGGCGAACACCGGCAGGTCGACCGTTTCGAGGAAGCCATTGGTGCGATCCGCGGGAGGTGGCGCTTGGGCGACCACGTGGTAGCCGCTCGTGCTGCAGCCACCGGCGGCGTCCGTGCAGACCGCGTCGGTCGACCGAGCAGCCAGCGTGCCGAGCCGATCGGGGGAGACGTCGTGCCTGGCCGTCGGACGCACGATCCAGGCCATGACGACCGCCCCCGTGTGGACGATGGCGACGTGCTCCTGACGCAACTCGTCGGCGGCGTAGCGAAGCGTCAGCACCGTGCCGCCGTCGCCCACACCGGTGAGCGCTCCGAATCGCGAGACCTGGCGTCCGCCCGGCCCGCAGGTCGTGAAGTCTGAGACGAGCCGGCTGTACGCCGCGTCGGCGGATCGTGACGACTGCGCCACCTGCAAGGACTGCGTGGCCCGTACCGGGTTGTCGCCTCGCCCCGAGCTGAACTGGCGGACCCAGTGGTGGGCGATTCGCCGCTCGCTGGGCGCAGTGGCCAGGCAGGCATCGAGAGAGGCGTCATGGCCGAAGTCGGAGCTAGTCGACTCCACGGTCCAGGGGCGCGAACGGTCCAGCGTTGCGACGTCAGCGGCCCCGGCGAGCGCGGACTTGTGGACGCGCTCGCTGACCGGGAGGGAGGTCTTGGGCGCCACTGCCGGGAGGGAAGGAGTCGTCGCTCTCCCTTCGCGGGTGTCGGCTGGTGTCCGCAAGGCCGTGACCGCGGCGGCGACCGCGGCGGCGACCGCGATCACGAGCGCCAAGAACGGTATGCCGGCCAGCAGCAGGCGTGAGCGCCGACGGCGCTCGCCCTGGCGGCGGAGCCGGCTGGCCGTGCCGGCGTCCGGAGGGTCCTCGGCCAGATCGCTGCGCAGGCTGGCGAACGCATCGGCGAGCCCTGCGTCGGTGACATCGACGCCGGCCGCCGCGAGCTGCTGCGTCGACACGGCCAGCGAGGTTCGCGCGGCGTCATCCGTCATACCGACCTCTCGGCCGGCCGCTGCCACGTCGAGGCCGGCCAGGTGGCTCAGGATCACGAGCTTGCGGTCGGCAGGTCGCAGCACGGACAGGGTGGCGAGGAGACGGCGGTGCTCGTCGGCGGTGCTCTTGGCGTTGACGTACCAGGGTTTGCGGCTCTGGTTTCGTGCTCGCGCGGTGGCTGCGAACGCGCGCTCGCGTACCCACGCATCCCTGTCCGGGCTGTGCTCCACCTTCCGCCAGTGCCGCGCGGCGGCGTCAAAGGCATCGCTGAGCGCTCGCTCGGCCACCTCCGGTATGCCGACGTAGGCGTAGACCTGCCGGAGCAGGCGCGAGTGCGACTCGCGACGGTACGCGCCGTGGGCCTCGGCACGCGACATCGGCGGTACTCCTCGGCTGGGACGACTGACACGATCGCGACGGAGTAGCGGCGGGGCCGCACGCGATGCCCCGACGGTAGACGATGACCGCGGTGTCCGCTGACCCAGCCGGGCGGGGCCGCGCAGACGCCGCCTGCCGCCCGGGTGACGGCGGCGTGTCCTGCGACGCCGGTCGACCTGACTCGGCCACGATGGAGCGCAATGACTGATCTGCTCCCGCGCCCGATCCTGCGGGTCAGGCCCAGAGCTGAGGCACCTTCTCGGCCCATCGCCTTGGCGGCCGCGGTCGCGGCGGGCTGGTCGGCGGCGACCGGGCTGATCGTGATGATCACGATCAGCGCCTCGGCGTGGTTCGCCGCCGACACCGGGTCGTTCGGCGCCGCCATCAGGGTGGGAGCGCTGGCCTGGTTGGTGGGCAACGGCGCCGGGCTGCACGTGGGCGCTCTGGAAGTCACGGCCACACCCCTCGGCAGTTGCCTGGTGGCGGGGTGGCTGCTGTATCGCGGTGGTCGGTGGGCTGGGGCCACGTCGCGGGTCAGCTCGGTGCGCTCAGCGGCCTGGGGTGCGTCGGTGCTGGCCGCCGTTTACCTGCTCGTCGGACTCGGTGTCTTCGCGTTGACGCGGTCCGACTCCGCGCACGCCGACTTGCTGCGCACCTGCGCAGCGACCACGGTGATCGGTCTGCTCTTCGGTGGGCTCGGGATCGTGCGTGGCGCCGGACTCACCCAGCGGCTCCTTCGGCCGCTGCCCGAGGAGGCTCGCGCCGCGCTGACCGGTGGGCTCGCGGGGCTGCTCACCATGGTGGTGGCGAGCGGGCTGGTCCTGACGGCTACGGTGCTCGTTCACTTCTCGGCTGCGGTTTCGCTGGCCGAGAGCCTGCACGCCGGACTCGTCGGCGGGGCCGTGATGGCGCTGATCGGACTGGCGGCCGTGCCCAACGCACTTCTGTGCGCCGGCGCGTTCATCGCCGGTCCCGGCTTCGCCGTCGGAGCTGCCACCTCGGTGACCCCGGACTCGGTCACCCTGGGACCGCTGCCCGCCATACCGCTACTGGCCGCCCTGCCGCGCGAGGGTGGAGCATGGTGGCAGTCCGCGCTCATCGTCATCCCCGTGCTGGCCGGTGGCGTGGCAGGGGTGGTGTCCGTCCGTCGCTTCCCCGTCTTCGGCTACGACCAGGCCGCCATCCGCGGCGCCCTGTCCGGACTCGTCGCCGGAGCGGGGTTCGGGGCCATGACGTGGCTTGGCACAGGCGGCATCGGCCCCGGCCGGATGCAGCACATCGGCCCTGACGTGCCGGCCACGATGCTCGTGTGCAGCATCGCCTGCCTGCTCGGCGGTGCGGTGGCCGCGCTCAGTGTGCGGTGTCTCCGCGCCGCTCGAGCCGGGCGCCGACCGGGGGCAGACTGACCCGGGTGAACCACTACCGTACGTCGGTGCCCGGTCGACTCGTGGTCTTGGTGTCCGGAACGGGAACCACCTTGCAGGCGCTGCTGGACGCCTGTCGAGAGCCTGAGTACGGCGCGGAGGTGACCGCAGTGGGAGCAGACCGCCGGGACACGCCCGCCCTGGCTCGAGCAGAGGCGGCAGGCGTCGAGACGTTTGAGCTTGCTGTCAACGCGTTCGGATCGCGGCAGGACTGGGACCGTGCCCTTACCGATCGGGTCGCCTCGTCGGCGCCAGACCTGGTGGTATCAGCCGGCTTCATGAGACTCGTCGGCGCGACATTCCTCGACCGGTTCGGCAGTCGCTTCGTCAACACCCATCCGGCGCTGCTGCCTGCCTTTCCGGGCATGCACGGACCGCGCGATGCGCTCCGACACGGGGTCAAGGTCAGTGGTGCCACGCTCTTCCTCGTCGACGCGGGCGTCGACACCGGCGCGATCGTGGCGCAGACCGCCGTACCCGTCGAGGACAACGACACCGAGCGCACCCTGCACGAGCGGATCAAGCAGGCCGAGCGGACCATGGTGGTCGAACAGGTCGGGCGGATGGTGCGCGAGGGTTACACCGTCGACGGCAGGAGGGTCACGATCCCATGAGCGACGACAGGCGACTGCTCAGCCGAGCACTCATCTCGGTCTACGACAAGGCCGGCCTCGGCGAGCTTGCTGCGGTGCTCGTGGCGCACGGTGTGCGCCTGGTGTCGACGGGCTCGACCGCGGCCAGGATCGCCGAGGCGGGTCTGAAGGTGACCCCGATCGAGGAGTTGACCGGCTTCCCCGAGTGTCTCGACGGCCGGGTCAAGACCCTGCATCCGCGCGTCCACGCGGGGATCCTCGCCGACCAGCGGCTGCAGTCCCACCGTGAGCAGCTCGACGATCTCGGCATTGAGGCGTTCGACCTCGTGGTCTCGAACCTTTACCCCTTTACGGAAACGGTGGCATCCGGAGCCTCCCCGGACGAGTGCGTGGAGCAGATCGACATCGGTGGTCCGGCCATGGTGCGCGCGGCGGCCAAGAACCATGCGAGCGTGGCCGTGGTCACCACGCCCGGCCAGTACGCCGACGTGCTCGCCGCCTTGGAGTCGGGTGGCTTCACGCTGGCGCAGCGGAAGAGGTTGGCGGCCGAGGCCTTCGTGCACACGGCGACATACGACGTCCAGGTGGCCTCGTGGATGAGCAGCGCGGTAGTCGACACGGTCGAGGGCAGCGGCTTCCCGGCCTGGTTCGGTGCCACCTGGACCCGCGCCGACATCCTCCGCTACGGGGAGAACCCGCACCAACGGGCCGCGCTCTACGTCGACGACGTGGCTGCCAGGCCCCAACTCGCCCAGGCCGAGCAGCTCCACGGCAAGGCCATGTCCTACAACAACTACGTGGACGGCGACGCAGCCTGGCGTACGGTCTCGAACTTCGACGGGCCGACGGTCGCCATCATCAAGCACACCAACCCGTGTGGCATCGCGACGGGCTCTGACATCGCGCAGGCCCATCGCAAAGCCCACGCCTGTGACCCGGTGTCCGCGTTCGGGGGCGTGATCGCGACGAACCGTGCAGTCTCGCTCGCGATGGCCCAACAGGTGGCCGACGTCTTCACCGAGGTGCTGATCGCCCCGGAGTTCGAGCCGCAGGCGGTCGAGATGCTGTCGGCCAAGAAGAACATCCGCCTCCTCCAGACGCCTGCCGCAACGCCTGACGGGGTGGAGACCAGAACCATCTCCGGTGGGTTGCTCATGCAAACGGTGGACGGCGTCGACGCCGAGGGAGATGCCCCGTCGACGTGGACGCTGGCGGCGGGTGAGCCGCTCGGCGAAGCCGGGCTGGCCGACCTCGAGTTCGCCTGGCGAGCCTGCCGGGCGGTCAAGTCAAACGCGATCCTGCTCGCGTCGGACCGGGCCTCGGTCGGCGTCGGCATGGGCCAGGTCAACCGGGTCGACGCGGCGCGCCTCGCGGTCTCACGGGCGGGGGAACGGGCAGCCGGATGCGTGGCGGCGTCGGATGCGTACTTCCCCTTTGCCGACGGCTTGCAGGTGCTGATCGACGCCGGTGTGCGCGCCGTCGTGCAGCCGGGCGGGTCCATGCGCGACGAGGAGGTCATCGCCGCCGCAGCTGCCATCGGCCTGACGATGTATCTCACCGGCACCCGCCACTTCTTCCACTGACCGCTCTGCGGCGGGCAAGACCCGGCCCACCACTACTCGCCGAAACGGGACGGGCGCGTGGCACAATCGGCGCGTGACTGCACAGATCCTGGACGGCGTGGCCGCGGCAGCCGCCATCCGAGCAGACCTCAAGACACGTGTCGACCGACTCGCCGAGCTAGGGGTGACACCTGGGCTCGGGACCGTGCTGGTGGGTGAAGACCCGGGCAGCATGTCGTACGTGGCCGGCAAACATCGCGACTGCGAGCAGGTCGGAATCGCCTCGATCCGGTCCCACCACCCGGCCGACATCAGCCAGGGGTTTCTCGAGGACCGAATCCGCGAGCTGAACGACGACCCCACCTGCACCGGCTTCATCGTCCAACTGCCGCTGCCCAAGCACCTCGACACGCACCGGGCGATCGAGCTCGTCGACCCCCAGAAGGACGCCGACGGCCTGCACCCCACCAACCTGGGACGGCTGGTCCACATGGACCCGGCACCCCTACCGTGCACCCCGCGGGCCATCGTCGACCTGCTGCGCAGCTATGACATCGGGTTGGACGGGGCGCAGGCGTGTGTCGTCGGGCGTGGCGTCACGGTGGGACGACCGCTGGGGCTCGTGCTGACACGGCGCAGCGAGAACGCAACAGTCACGCTGTGCCACACCGGGACGCGCGACCTCGCCAGCCACGTTCGGCGTGCCGACATCGTAGTCGCCGCTGCAGGCGTGGCGGGGTTGGTCACCGAGGACATGGTGAAGCCTGGGGCAGCCGTGCTCGACGTAGGAGTCTCGCGTACCAACGGGAAGATCACTGGTGACGTCGCCAAGGGTGTGGCGGAGGTGGCCGGAGCGCTGGCCCCGATGCCCGGTGGCGTCGGCCCGATGACGCGGGCGCTCCTGCTGACCAACGTGGTCGAGGCGGCCGAGCGCACCGCCGGGTTGGCGTGAACTGGCTCAAGAAGCCATCGACCACGGGCGGAATCATCTACCTCGCTGTGATCGCGGCGCTGCTGGTCGGACTCGGCCTCGTCGGTGCGGGGGTCTGGCGCACAGGAGTGTCGGTCATGGGCGCCTCCTTCGGGTTGGCGTTCGCGGCCAGAGCGGTGCTCCCCGACGAGCGCGCAGGGATGCTCCGCATCCGCCGACGCTACGTCGACCTGACCACGATGGCCGTGTGCAGCGCAGGGATGTTCGTGCTCGCCGCCGCGATCCCGAGCCGCGCCTGACGCAGCCTCCCCGACCGCTATCCGTGAGCACGGCTGGGCAGTTAGGGTAGGAGAGAACTGGTGCGTATGAAGAAATGGGTTGATCGATGCGCAACACGAAGACGCAGAGCGACGGCGTCCGCGCAGCGTTGAAGTCGGCTCGTTATGAGGTGCTCCCGACGGCGAAGATCGAGGCGGCCGTCGACGAGTTCGTGCCGCGGGACGTGACGCTGGCGGTCACCGCGAGCCCGGCAAAGGGCATGGCCGCCACCCTCGACCTCACCGAACGGCTCGTCGGCCACGGCTACACCGTCGTGCCGCACTTGGCCGCGCGGATGATCGCAGGTCGCAGCGAGCTCGGCGAGATCGTCGACCGGCTCGTGCAGCTCGGCGTCGACAATGTGTTCTGTCCCGCGGGCGACCAGGACCCACCCGCCGGGGAGTACCCCGGTTCGCTTCCCATGCTCGAGCACCTCACCGAGCTCGGACGCCCGTTCGCACAGGTAGGGATCACCGGGTATCCGGAGAGCCATCCAGCCATCTCCGACGACATCACCGTCCAGTCGATGTGGGACAAGCGCGCCCATGCCACCTATGTCGTGAGCAACCTGTGCTTCGACGCCGCCGCCATCGGTGCCTGGCTCAGGCGGATGCGAGCTCGGGGCATCGAGCTGCCGGTGCTGATCGGGCTGCCGGGCCCGGTCGAACGCGCGAAGCTGCTCACGATGGCTACCCGGATCGGTGTCGGCCAGTCCGTGAGGTTCCTCAAGTCACACGTGTCGACCTTCGCCCGCATCGCCGCCCCCGGCGGCTACAGCCCCGAGCGGTTCCTGCAGCAGTCGGCCGCATTCATCGACGATCCCGCCCTACGCGTGGCGGGTCTACACCTGTTCACCTTCAATCAGGTCGCCGAAACCCAAGCCTGGCGCCACGACCTCCTCAACCAGCCCTGACCCCCCGCCCCACCCCTGGATTCGTCCTGCCCAGGTCGGGGATGACGGGCCAGCCGTGGCAGGACGAATCTCCTTGGGGCGCCCGGTCAGGTGAGGAGGAGGGTTTCGAGCTCTCGCTCCAGGCCGCTCGTGCCGACATCGACGGTGGTCAGCGGCAGCCCGATCGTGTCTGCCGCCTCGCGCGCCAGGGCTGCAAGCTCGGGGCCGGGGTCCTGGGCCAGCCAGACCACCCGGGTGTAGTGGCCGAAGTAGGTGTCGCGCAAATCGGGATAGCGGTCGAGGCCGAGTTCGTGGATCACCGTGCGTGCGAACGACCTGACCAGGAAGTCCGTAAGCACGTAGGTTCCCGGCTGTTCGTCGAAGAACGCCTGCAACCGGGCGGGTCCGGCGTACACGTCGTAGCAGTGCAGGCCGCCGAGGCGGCGCAGACCGATCCGTGCGCAGACCTCGTCGAGGGCGCCATAGGTGCCGCAGTCGGCGTACGCGACCGCCACCTGGGAGTACCGCGTCAGCAGGTCTTCCGCGAGCGCCTCGACCTCACCGGTGATGAGCTCCGGTCGGTTGTGGAGCAGCGGGGGCAGCGGGTGTACGTCGACCGGCCAGCCTCGGCGCCGCACGATCTGCGAACAGTGCAGCGCGATCGCCCCGCAGGCGACAACCGCAACGGTGCCGGTGCGACTACTGCGGGAAGGCGAGCTGGTCGACGAACCGGTCGTTGAAGTCGGGACGGTCCGAGAGCTCGACATACTTCACCTCCTTGAGCAGCGCCTGGGCGCCCTTGCGCTCCTGCATGCTCAGCAGCGTCATCTTGGCACCTTCACCGGCGACATTGCCCGCACTGACGATGCGAAGGACGGGGAGCTTGGGCACGAGGCCGATGCGGACAGCACTCGCCGGAGACAGATAAGACCCGAACGAGCCTGCCAGCAGCACCTGCTGGACGTCGACAGGCTCGACGCCCAGCTCCTCCAGCAGCAGCGACCAGCCCGTGGAGATCGCGGCCTTGGCGAACTGGAGCTCGCGGACGTCCCGCTGGCTGACGTAGACAGAGTCGGCCGGGTCGCCCACCGTGCGCCAATGCAGGACGAAGACCCGCTCGCCGTTGATGGCAGCCAGCCTGTCGCGCAGGCCCGGCGCGAGGTCGGTCGCGGCCTCGTCGCTGACCAGGCGGCCGCTGGCGTCCAGCAGGCCGACTCGCACCAGCTCCGACACCGCGTCCACCAGGCCCGAGCCGCAAAGACCCTCCGGGACGACGTCCCCGATCACCTGCAAGGCGACGTCGTCGTCGCTGATCTTGACCACCTCGATCGCGCCGTCAGCTGCGCGCATGCCACAGCGGATCGCTCCCCCTTCGAAGGCTGGGCCTGCCGGGGCGGCGGTCGACAAGATGCGCTCCCCGTCGCCCAGGACGATCTCGCAGTTGGTGCCGACGTCGATGAAGAGCCGCATCCGCTTGTCGCGGTCCATGCCGGAGGCGAGCATGCCGGCGACGATGTCGCCACCCACGTAGGCGCCCAGCGCAGGCAGCACGACGGCGCGCGCCCGCGGATGCACACTGACCCCGAGCTCGCTCGCGAGGAGCTCCGGGAGTGTGGCCGACGACATCACGAACGGCGCCACCCCGAGGGGTTCCGGATCGATACCGAGCGCCAGGGCCACCATGGTGGCGTTGCCGGCGACCGCGATCTCGTAGATCTGCGCCGGGTCGACCTCCGCCTGCCGGCAGACCTCGCCGGTCAGCTCCTGGAGGGTCGCATGTGCCAGCTCACCCAGCCTGCCGAGCGCGTCGGGATCCATCATCGTCGCGCTGATGCGGGTGATCACATCGGCCCCGAAAGGCTGTTGCTTGTTGAGCATCGACGCCACGGCCGCCGGGGTCCCCGTCGACGTGTCCAGCAGCGTGGCCACCACGGTGGTCGTACCGAGGTCGAAGGCGATCGCATACCGAGCACCCGTGGTGTCACCCGCCTCGACGTCGATGAGTACGTCGTCGACGACCACGGCCGTCAGCTTGAAATCAGCCTGCCGCGCCACGGTGGGGAGGCGCCGCAGTGCATGCATGTCGATGCGCAGCTCGAGGTCGTCGACGGCCGCCAGGAGCCGGGCCAAGTCGGTCTGCTGGTCGGACAGGGTCGGCTCCGTCAGTTCGACGTAGCGCTTCTGAATCGCAGGCCGCAAGATGACCTGCCGCCCTACGCCCACCGTCGCCGCCTTCGGGCGGGTCATCAGTGGGGGAACATCGATGGCCAGATCGGTCGTCGCCTGGGCGAGGCAGGCCAGGCGCCAGCCATCCTCCAGCTGGTCCTGCGTGAAGGACCGCACATCGAGCCGTGAGATGGGGACGGACCCGTCGCGGATCTGGACCCTGCACTTCTTGCACGTGCCGTGACCGCCACAGGTGGAGTCGATCGCTATGCCATTCCAGCTGGCCGCGTCGAAGACACTAACGCCGGGCGGAACCCGCACCTCCCGGTCGGCAGGGCTGAAGTGCAGCCGAACTCGACCGCTGCCGTCGTGGATGGCCCCGCCGCCCTGCGCCCGGTTGGCCGGCCGGACGATCAGCCCCTCGCGCCGCAGCTCGTCTGGATGGACGCGCTCGTCGGAGTCGCCGAGGCCTGTCGTCATAGCGCGAGGGCCTGCTCGGCCGCCTGCCGCGCCCGGAACGCCGAGATCCAGCTGGCGCCCCACTCATCGTGGCCGAGCAGGAGATCGGCAGCTTTCACGGCCTCCACGATCTGGGGGGTGCGGACGTCCATGATCGCGCTGGTCAGGCCGACAGTCATGGCCATCGGGAGGAACGTCGCGTTGATGGTGTGTCTGCCCGGCATGCCGAACGACACGTTGGACGCGCCGACGGTCATGTTGGCGCCGAACTCGTCTCGGATGTGGTGCATCGTCTCGTAGGCGACGTTGACGATGTTGGGGTCGGCGCCGATCGGCATGGCCAGCGGGTCGATCACGATGTCCTCGACGGCGAGACCGTACGTGTCGACTGCGACGTCGAGGATCTTCTTCGCCAGCACGAGACGCTTGTCGGCCTCCATCGGAATCTCGTCGTGGTCGTTGGGCAGCGCGATGACGGCGGCCCCGTAGTGCTTCACCATCGGCAGGATGTCTGCCATCCGGTCATCCTCGGCCGTGATTGAGTTGACGAGGGCGCGGCCTTCATAGACGGACAGGCCCGCCTCGAGCGCCTCGACGACGGAGGAGTCGATGCAGATCGGCAGGTCGGTGAGGCTCTGGATCAGCCTGATGGCCTTCTTGAGCAGGGCCGGCTCGTCCGTCAGCGGTACACCCATGTTGACGTCGAGCACCATTGCGCCACCGGCCACCTGGGCGGCGACGTCCCTCTCGATGGCCGACAAGTCCCCCGACCGCAGCTGGTCTTGGAAGATCCGCCGGCCGGTCGGGTTGATGCGCTCGCCGATCAAGCAGAAGGGTTGGTCGTGGCCGATGGTGACCTGCTTGCTGGCTGAGCTCAAGACGGTGTGCATGGGGCGCTCTCTCCGAGGGGTCTGCTTGGGACGGGTGACCTAGCGGGCGCGCGCCTAGACGGCGACCTTGGCGCGCTTCTTCTGGATCAGGTCCTTGGCCTTCTTGACGGTCGCGGAGGCGTCCGCGGCATAGGCATCGGCACCGACCGCGTCGGCGTACTCCTGGGTGACCGGTGCACCGCCGACCATGATGATGACGTGGTCTCGGATGCCGGCCTTCTGCAGCGCGTTGATGTTGGCCTTGAACATCGGCATCGTCGTGGTGAGGAAGGCAGAGAAGCCGACGATGTCGGGCTTGTACTCGTTGATGGCGTCGACGAACTTCTCCGGCGGCACCTGTACGCCGAGGTCGATCACATGGAAGCCGGCCCCTTCGAGCATGATGTTGACCAGGTTCTTGCCGATGTCGTGCACGTCGCCCTTGACGGTGCCCATGACGAAGGTGCCTACGGTCTCCACTCCCGTCTCGGCCAGCAAGGGGCGCAACAGGCCGAGCGCGCCGCTCATCGCGCGACCGGCGATCAGCATCTCAGGCACGAAGAAGTCGCCTCGCTCGAAGCGCGCGCCGACCTCCTCCAGCGACGGGATGAGAGAGTCGAAGAGGAGCGACTCCGGCGTCAGGCCAAGGTCGAGGCCCTGTTGGGTCAAGGCCAGCACGGCGGGCGCGTTGCCCTGCAGCGTCTCGTCATACAGCGTCTTGAGGAGCTCATCGGGCGTCATGCGGCGCCCTCCTTTCGTGGCCGGTGGCCCAGGAGCTCGGACAGCTCCCGGGCGTGGGTCTTGAGCAGCGATCCGAGCTGCGGAAGCTGATGGTTGAGCCGGTCGCTCGGGCCGGAGATGCCGAGTGCGGCGACGACCTCGTCGCCTGGGCCGCGCACGGGAGCGGCGATGGCGTCCAGCCCGATCTCGAGCTCACCCAGGGCTTCGGCATAGCCCTGGGCGCGGACCCGTTCGAGCTGGCGGCCGAACGCGGCCGGGTTGGTGATGCTGTGCTGGGTACGTCGCTCCATCGCCGCACGCGGAGCCGGGATGACGCCGGCGGCGAAGAAGACCTTGCCCAGTGCCGAGCAGTGCGGCGGGACGTCGACGTCGACCCAGTTGATCGCCCCGAGCAGGAACGTGGAGTTGATCTGGGCGACCTGGACGACGGTGTTGCCACGAACGATCGCCAGGTTGACAGTCTCGCCGGTGGCCGCGCCGACCGTCTCGAGCGTCGGACGAGCCAGCTGGATGAGCTCATCCGAGGGATCGTGGCGGCTGGCGTAGAGCGCGAAGAGCGGTCCGGCGGCGTAGGCGCCGTCGTCGTCGCGGTGCACGAGACGGTGACGCTCGAGGGCCTGCAGCAGTCGGGAGGCGGTGGACTTGGCCAGTCCGGTCTTGGACACGAGTTCACCGAAGGCGGGCGGCGCCTCGGCCAGCACGACCCGGGACAGCAGCTCAGCTGCCCGGTCGATGGACTGTGTGCCGTTGGCCGACATAGTGCGGACTCCCTGGACAGAGGGGTGGTGGGTGCTCTTCCATCTTGCGACGCCGTACACCACAATGAAACCACAATATGGAACCCGAGTTCCACATCATGATCGTAGACGAGGCGTCCACCGAGGCACCACACCCCATGATTGACTCGTCCGAAGTCCAACGAGAAGGGTCTGACCTGATGTTCACGAACACGATGCCCCGCTATGAGGTCTTGTCCGCCGACGCCATGGACAAGCTCGACGCAGCCTGGCGCCGGCTCGTCACGGAGATCGGGGTCGAGTTCATGTCGGAGCGGGCACTCGAGCTGTTTCGGCAGGCGGGTCAGAAGGTCGTCGACAACACCGTCTTCCTGGATCCGGAGTTCGTGCTTGCCCAGGTCGCCAAGGCGCCGAAGGAGTTCGACGTCGCTGCCCGCAACCCCGCCCACTCGGTGCATATCGGGGGAGACTCCATGGTGTTCGGTGCCGTCTACGGGCCCCCGTTCGTGCGTGCCGGTGACGTGCGACGCGACGCGACCATGGACGACTTTCGCGACTTCAGCAGGCTGGCCCAGTCATTCGACGTGCTCGACTCCGCGGGGGGCGTGGTGTGCGAGCCCAACGACACCCCCCTCGACTCCCGACACCTCGACATGACGTTTGCGCTGCAAACGCTGACCGACAAGATCTACATGGGCAACGTGGTGTCGGGAGTGAACGCCGCCGACACCATCGCGATGGGTTCCATCCTGTTCGGCGGGCGCGACGTGATCGAGCAGACACCCGTCTCGATCTCGCTCATCAACTGCAACTCTCCGCTGCGATGGGACGACCGGATGCTCGACGCGTTGTTCGAGTACGCCGCGGCAGCCCAACCCGTCGTCTTGACGCCGTTCATCTTGATGGGCGCGATGTCACCGGTGACGATCCCCGCCGCGTTGGTGCAGCAGATCGCCGAGGCGCTGTCCGGCATCGCGCTGGCGCAGCTCATCCGGCCGGGGGCACCGGTGATCTTCGGTTCGTTCCTCTCCAACATCGACATGCAGTCGGGCTCGCCGACATTCGGCACACCCGAGTCGGCGATCGGACTCTTCTGTACCGGCCAGATCGCCAGGCACTTCGGTCTGCCATTTCGGTCCGGCGGCGGCCTGACGTCGAGCCAGGTCCCCGACGCCCAGGCCGGCTACGAGGCCGTGATGACGCTGCTGCCGACGTTCCTCGCCGGCACGAACTGGGTCATGCACTCGGCAGGCTGGCTTGAGGGTGGTCTCGTCGCCGGGTTCGAGAAGTTCATCATCGACATCGAACTGCTGCAGATGCTCCGGGTCGAGTTCACGCCGTTGGAGATCGACGAAGGATCGATCGCGTTCGACGCCCATCAGGAGGTCGGACATGGCGGCCACTTCCTCGGGGCCATGCACACGATGGAGCGGTTCCGTACCTGCTTCTACCGGCCGCTGCTCTCCTCGTCGGAGAACTACGAGCGTTGGATGCGCGGTGGCAGCCGCGACACGGCGACGCGCGCTACAAAGATCTACAAGGACCGGTTGGAGGCTTACCAGGCGCCGCCCCTCGATGACGCCATCCGCGCCGAGCTCGAGGACTACGTCACCCGCCGTCGCGCCGAGCTCGGCGACTGAGGCCTTCGCCGTCGCGCGAGGACTCGGGTGCTCCGGCCGAGGATGAGCAACCCGTTGCTGTTGCTGTCGCGTCATATGCACTAGCGTTTCGCCATGAGCAACACTGCCGTGCGGCATACCACTGACGACGTCCCGGTCAGCACGGCCGGCACTGTGCAGTCGGTCGACCGGGCCGTGACCATCCTGGAGATCCTCGCCCGCAATGGCGAGGCGGGCGTGACCGACCTGGCCCGCGAGCTCGCCGTGCACAAGTCCACCGCGTTCAGACTCGTTGCCGCCCTGGAGCGCCGCGATCTCGTGGAGCAGACTGCCGGGCGCGGCAAGTACCGGCTCGGCACCGGTATCCTCCGGCTGGCCGGGGCGACCACGTCGCGGCTCGATCTGGTCCAGGAGAGCCGCCAGATGAGTCGGGCGCTCGCGCAGCGCACCGGTGAGACCGTCAACATCGCGGTACTGTCCGACGGGGCAGCCCTCTATATGGACCAGGTGGCCGGCTCCTCGGCGCTGCAACCGCACAACTGGGTCGGACAGCGCATACCCCTCCACGCGACCTCTAATGGGAAGGTGCTGCTCAGCGGGCTCGAGCGGGCCGATGTGGCCCGCCAGGTCCCCGTGCTGCGCGCCTACACCGCTAACACGATCACGACTCTCGACGGATTCCTGCGCGAGCTCGACGACGTGCGGCAGCGCGGGTTCGCGATCGCCATCGACGAGCTGGAGATCGGACTCACCGCTGTGGCCGCTCCGATCCGCAACGTCCACAGCGAGGTGATCGCATCGATGAGCATCTCCGGGCCGACGTTCCGGCTCGACGCCCGCCGGGTGCCGCCGATGAGTGAGGCCGTGATCGCCGCCGCCGACGAGGTCTCCCGACGACTAGGCTGGCGCGGTTGAGGTGCTCTGGAGGTCCACCGCGGTCGGTTTCGACGCCGGATCGAGACCTGTCGGACCCTTGACGTTTGGTACGAGACGTATGACGATGCTGTTGCGTAACGAGATATGTGTTGCACAATAAGCAACTTGTCTTGATCCACAGGGAGGGTGCGTGCCGGAGCTCTTCATCGGTGGCGAGTGGTGCGCCGCGCGGGCAGGCGGTGTGCGCGAGATCCTGTGCCCGGCGACGGGTGAGCTCGTCACCACTGTCGACGAAGCCTCCGAAGCCGATACCGTCGCCGCGATCGGGGCCGCGCGCCGGGCCTTCGACTCGGGCGTCTGGTCGACCGGATCGGTGCACGAGCGGAGCTCGCTGCTGCACCGGGTGGCCGATCTCCTGGCGGCCAACAAGGACGTGGTCGCGCGCGCTGAGTCCCTCGACACCGGCAAGCGCCTGGTCGAGAGTGAGTACGACGTCGACGACATCGTGGCGGTCTTCCGACACTATGCGGGAGTAGCCGCTGAAGGCGCCGGCCGGGTCGTCGACACCGGTCAGGCAAACGTGCGGAGCCGTGTCGTCCACGAGCCGTTCGGGGTCTGTGCCCTGATCACACCGTGGAACTACCCGTTGCTGCAGACCTCCTGGAAGGTGGCACCGGCGCTGGCCGCGGGCAACACGTTCGTGCTCAAGCCCAGCGAGCTGACCCCGTCCACGGCGATCCTGCTCATGCGCTATCTCACCGAGTCAGGTCTGCCGCCGGGCGTGGGCAACCTCGTCCTGGGGGCCGGGCCGATCGCGGGTGCGGCGCTCTCGACTCACCCCGCCGTCGACCTGGTGTCGTTCACCGGAGGACTACAGACCGGGCGCCATCTGATGGCTGCCGCCGCGCCGACCGTGAAGAAGGTCGCGCTCGAGCTGGGGGGAAAGAACCCCAACATCGTCTTCGCTGACTCCGACCTCGACGTCGCCCTCGACTTCGCCCTGACCGCTGTCTTCCTGCACTCGGGGCAGGTCTGCTCGGCCGGATCGCGTCTGATCGTCGAGGACGCGGTCAAGACCGGCTTCGTCGACGAGCTGGTGGCCCGGGCAAAAGAGATCCGGTTGGGCGGGCCGTTCGACGACAAGGCCGAGACCGGTGCGCTGATCTCGGCCGCCCACCGTGACAAGATCGAGCAGTACGTCGCCCGAGGCCTTGCCGAAGGTGCCACCTTGCGCTGCGGCGGCCGGCGTCCGGACGCTCCCGAGCTTGCCGACGGCTACTACTACCTGCCCACGATCCTGGACAACTGCACTACGCAGATGAGCGTGGTGCAGGACGAGTCATTCGGGCCCGTCCTGACCGTCGAGTCGTTCAGCGACGAGGACGACGCGGTTCGCATCGCCAACGACAGCATCTACGGGCTCGCCGGTGCGGTCTGGACCGGAGACGGTGGTCGTGCCGAGCGGGTCGCGGCCCAGTTGCGCATGGGCACGGTGTGGATCAACGACTACCACCCCTATGTGCCACAGGCCGAGTGGGGTGGATACAAGCAGTCCGGTACCGGCCGCGAGCTCGGCGTCGCCGGGATCGAGGAGTACCGCGAGACGAAACACATCTGGCACAACGTCGCCCCGCACGTCCAGCGCTGGTTCGGTGGGCCGTGATGGCGCGTGAGCACCCGAAGATCTGGGACTACGTGATCGTCGGCGGGGGCTCGGCCGGCTGTGCACTGGCCAACCGGCTCAGCATCGACCCGTCCACCACCGTTCTCGTGCTGGAGGCCGGCCGCTCGGACTTCAGGTTCGATCCCTTCATCCACATGCCGGCGGCACTCCCGATCCCCATCGGCAACCGGTTCTACGACTGGAAGTACGAGTCCGATCCCGAGCCCGCGATGGGCGGGCGCAGGGTCTCCCACGCCCGGGGCAGGATTCTGGGGGGATCGAGCAGCATCAACGGCATGATCTTCCAGCGGGGCAACCCCATGGACTTCGAGCGTTGGGGCGCCGACCCGGGGATGGGCTCGTGGGACTACCTGCACTGCCTGCCCTACTTCAAGCGGATGGAGACCTGTCTCGCCGGCGCCGACGAGTGGCGCGGCGGCAGCGGTCCGCTCGTCCTGGAGCGCGGACCGGCGACGAACCCGCTGTTCGACGCGTTCTTCGAGGCCGCCCAACAGGCCGGGTACGCCCTCACCGATGACGTCAACGGCTACCGCCAGGAGGGCTTCGCGCGTTTCGACCGCAACGTCTACCGAAGCCGTCGCCTCTCGGCCGCACGCGCCTACCTGCACCCGGTCATGAGCCGGCCCAACCTCAAGGTCGAGACGCTGGCGTTCACCACCAAGATCGTCTTCGACGGCGAGCGGGCCGTCGGAGTGGACTACCTGCGCGCCAGCCGCCTGCGCCGCCACGCCAAGGCGGGTGAGGTCATCCTCTGCGGTGGCGCCATCAACTCCCCGCAGCTGCTCCAGCTGTCCGGTGTCGGAGACGCCGACGAGCTCACGAGGCTTGGGATCGGCGTCGTACACAACTCGCCAGGTGTCGGCGAAAACCTCCAGGATCATCTCGAGGTCTACATCCAGTACGCATCGAAGCAGCCAGTCTCGATCGCGCCGGGACTACGCCTGCGCAATCGGCCCAAGATCGGCTTCGACTGGTTGTTCTTCCGCAAGGGCCTCGGCGCGACCAACCATTTCGAAGGCGGCGGCTTCGCACGTAGCAACGACGTGGTCGACTACCCCAACCTGATGTTCCATTTCCTCCCGGTGGCCATCCGCTACGACGGGTCGTCGCCCACGAAGGGCCACGGGTACCAAGTGCACATCGGACCGATGTATTCCGACGTACGCGGCAGCGTGAAGATCACATCGACCGATCCCAAACAGCACCCCTCCCTACGGTTCAACTATTTGTCGACCGACAACGACCGGCGCGAGTGGATCGAAGCCATCCATGTCGCGCGCCACATCTTGAACCAGTCCGCCTTCGCGCCGTTCAACGACGGCGAGCTGTCGCCGGGACCGTCGGTGCAGACCGACGACGAGATCTTGGACTGGGTCGCCAAGGACGCTGAGACAGCCCTTCACCCTTCATGCACCACCAAGATGGGCACCGACGACATGTCCGTGGTGGACCCTACGTCGATGAAGGTCCATGGGGTGGAGGGACTGCGTGTGGTTGACGCGTCGGTGATGCCTTATGTCACGAACGGCAATATCTACGCACCGGTCATGATGGTCGCCGAGAAGGCCGCCGACCTCATCCTTGGCAACACGCCGCTGCCCGCGGTGGACGTGCCCTACTACCGGTTCCGCGACAACATGCCGCTCCATCCGCCGTACCAACGGACTCTGCAAGGAAGTGAAGAGCAGTCATGACCAAGCACGCAGCCGAAGCCACCCCCGAGCTCACCTTGTCCGTCAAGAACCTCTGGAAAGTCTTCGGGCCCAAGGCCGACAAGCTCATCGGAACTCCTGACGCCGACCTGCCACGCCCTGAGATGCTGGCGAAGACGGGGTGCGTGGCGGCCGTCAAGGACGTCTCGTTCGACGTCGCCCAAGGCGAGGTCTTCGTCGTGATGGGTCTTTCGGGTTCGGGAAAGTCGACGCTCGTACGCTGCCTCACCCGGCTGATCGAGCCGACGGCGGGAACTGTGGTCCTGGCAGGCAACAACATGACCGAGGCATCCGCCACCAAGCTGCGCGAGCTGCGGCGCCACTACGTCTCGATGGTTTTTCAGCACTTCGGCCTGTTGCCGCACCGGCAGGTGATCGACAACGTCGCCTACGGGCTCGAGATCAGGGGCATCGGCAAGGCAGAGCGTCGCGACAGGGCGATCGAGATCATCGAGCTTGTCGGACTCAAAGGCAACGAGAGCTCCTACCCCGACCAGCTGTCCGGTGGTATGCAGCAGCGCGTGGGGCTCGCTCGCGCGTTGGCAGGCGACCCGTCGCTGCTGCTCTTCGACGAGCCGTTCTCCGCCCTCGACCCGCTGATCCGCCGAGACATGCAAAGTGAGGTCATCCGCCTTCAGGAGGACCTCCAGAAGACGATGGTGTTCATCACCCACGACTTGCAAGAGGCGTTGAAGCTCGGTGACCGGATCCTCATCATGCGTGACGGCGAGGTCGTTCAAGTGGGCACGCCCGCCGACATCGTGGCCAAGCCGGCTGACGACTACGTCAGGGACTTCGTGAGCGACGTACCCAAGTCACACGTGCTGACCCTGAAGTACGTGATGCGCGAACCTCGCCCGGGCGACTCGTCGGAGGGGCCGGTCATGACGTCCGACACCATCGTGCGTCAGGCAGCCCAGGCTGCGCTGGCCTCCGACCATGTCGTCCGGGTCGTCGACGACGGCAAGCTGGTGGGCATCGTGGACGACGACGCCATCTTGAGAGTCGTCGTCGCCGAGGAGAGTGTGCCCGCATGAGCGCCACCGCGACCGACGAGAAGGTCAAGTCCGCCTCCACTGCCACGAGGGCGCCAGTGGGCCGCGGCCCGATTCCCAAATGGGTACTCCTCGTCGCCGTCATCGTCGGATGGGTGGTGGTCTGGTCGTTCACCCGAGGCCAGCAGATACTCGATCTCGGCGGTCAACAGACGACCAGCCTGCATGAGTCGCTCACCAGCACGGCAAATCACATCCAGGCCGCCACCGGCAGCTGGTACATAGCGCTCACCCGGCATATTGCCGACGCACTGAACTGGACAGTGGAGCTGCTGCAGAGCTGGGTCTCCGTCGCGAAGTTCCCCCGCCCTATTCCCGAGATCGGGTGGCTCGGCGTCGTCGCCGTCGCCAGCTGGGTTGCGCTGGCCCTCGCGGGATGGCAGATCGCCATCTTGGTGGGGTTGTCGTTCGCGTCCTTCGGTGTCCTCGGCTGGTGGTCCGACAGCATGGACCTGCTCATCATCACCGGGATCACGGTCCTCATCGCACTGGTGATCGGCATCCCGCTCGCCGTATGGATGGGCAACAGCAAGTTCGCGACCGCAGTGGTGACCCCAGTTCTCGACGTCCTGCAGACCCTTCCCGGCTTCGTCTATCTGCTCCCGCTCTTCTTGTTCTTCGGAATCGGTGCACCGGCGGGCATCATGGCGACGCTCATCTATGCCATCCCGCCCGTCATCAGGATCGCGTCGCACGGAATCCGCAGCGTTGCCCCGTCGACGATCGAGGCGACAACGTCGCTGGGTCAGACCACGGGCCAGCGGATTCGCAAGGTGCAACTGCCGATGGCCCGCAGCACTGTCGTCGTCGGCATCAACCAGACCACGATGGCGGCGCTGTCGATGGCGACGATCGCCGCTTTCATCAGCAGCCCGGGCCTTGGTGTTCCTGTCATCGAGGCACTGGACCTCGTCGCCGTCGGCAAGGCGTTCGTCCCGGGGCTCGCCATCGTCATCATGGCCATCATGCTGGACCGCACGACCACGGCCATCAGTGAGCGCTCAGAGAAGCTCAAGCGTGCAGGAGGCGTGAATCGGCGCATGCGCTTCGCCGTGCTCGGTGTTGCGGGAGTCGTGACGCTGATTGCCGTCTACCTGTCGCGGACCTACTTCTGGGCGGCGACCTTCCCCGAGCGGTTCGACTACGGTGCCACACTTGCCGCACGGGTCCAGAGCATCAGCGACTGGGTAAGCAACCACCTGGGCACCCTGACGACCGGGATCAAGAACCAGATCTCCAACCTCATCCTCAACCCGCTGCAGGACCTGCTCGCCAACTCGCCGTGGTGGCTCGCCGGCATCGCCATCTTGTTGCTCGCGGCCGTAGTGGGCGGTCGCTGGGCGACATTGTCCACCGCGATCTGCCTCGCCGGCATCTACCGGCTCGACCTTTGGCACGACACCATGATCACCCTCGCGACAACATTGGTGGCCACGGTCCTCGTGATGGTGCTGGGGGTCATCTTCGGAGTGTGGATGGGACGGAGCAAGGCGGCGGACCGTATCCTGCGCCCCATTCTGGACGCCGGGCAGACCATGCCTCCCTTCGTGTATCTGATTCCGGCGCTGGCGCTGTTCAGCATCGGGCGCTTCACGGCAATCGTGGCGGCGATCATCTACGCCGCCCCGGCAGCGATCAAGCTCATCGCAGACGGCATCCAAGGTGTGTCACCGACCACGGTGGAGGCGGCCACAGCGGCCGGCTCCAACCGCTGGCAGATCATCAGCAAGGTGCAGATCCCGATGGCCCGGGGCGCGCTCGTGCTCGCGGCCAACCAGGGCCTGCTCTATGTCTTGTCGATGGTCGTCATCGGGGGGGCCGTCGGTGCGGGAGCGCTCGGCTACGACGTGATCTCCGGCTTCCGGCAGTCCGAGAGGTTCGGCAAGGGTCTGGCGGCGGGACTGTGCATCGTCTTGCTGGGCGTCATGCTCGACCGCATCACCCGAAAGGCAGCATCACGCAGCACACAGTACGCGGCAGCTAAGAAAACGAGACGTAATCCGGTGACGTCTGTCTTCGGGTTGGTCCCGCAGAACCCAACCAGAGCACCCCACGGAGTCGCAATGAGAGAGAAGGAACTATGAGGAGAAGCAGGCAAGGCATCGCCAAGGCTTTAGGTGTGGCGGCGTCTGCAGCCCTCGTCCTGTCAGCCTGTGGCGGCGGAGACGTCGGCAAGGCCACCGAGGCCAACAAGTCGGACCTCGCCGCAAACGGGGGTCAGACGTGTGGTGACGTCAACATCGCCCTGAACAACTGGGTCGGCTACACCGCTGACGCGTACGTGGTCGGTGAGGTGGCCGCCAAGCAGCTCGGCTGTACCGTCAGCTACAAGAACCTGGCCGAGGAGCTCTCCTGGGCCGGATTCGGTGACGGCAGTGTCGACGTCGTGATGGAGAACTGGGGTCACGCCGACCTCGTCCAGAAGTACATCAAGGGCCAGAAGACGGCCGAGGATGCAGGGCTCACGGGTAACACAGGCATCATCGGCTGGTACGTACCACCGTGGCTGGCCAAGGCGCACCCCGACATCACGAACTGGCAGAACCTGAACAAGTACGCCAGCAACTTCGCGACGTCGGAGTCGGGCGGCAAGGGTCAGCTGCTCGACGGTGACCCCGGCTTTGTCACCAACGACGAGGCGCTGGTGCAGAACTTGAACCTCAACTTCAAGGTCGTCTACGCCGGCAGCGAGGCAGCGCTCATCCAGGCTTTCCGTGACGCGGAGAAGAACCATACCTGGGTGATCGGTTACTTCTACGAGCCGCAGTGGTTCCTCTCCGAGGTGCCTTTGGTCCACGTGGACCTGCCCAAGTACACGCCTGGGTGCGACTCAGACCCGGAGAAGGTGGACTGCGACTACCCCGTCTACCACCTCAACAAGGTCGTCTCGAAGAGCTTCGCGGATTCGGGGAGCCCGGCCTACGACCTCATCAAGGCGTTCCACTGGACCAACGCGGACCAGAACCTCGTGGCCAAGTACATCGCTGAGGACGGCATGAAGCCCGAGGACGCGGCGGACAAGTGGATCGCCGACAACCAGGACAAGGTCAACGCCTGGCTCGGCAAGTAGCAGCACGGCAAAGGCCAACGACCGCCACGACACCGCTGATCGAGACCGGCGTGGGGTGAGACCCAAGGCTGAACGACGTCAGTGCTACCTGAAGGAAGATGCCCATGAACGGCCCCCGCGTGGTCGTCATCGGAGCTGGTGTCGTCGGTGCAGCCGTCGCAGATGAACTCACTGCGCGCGGCTGGACCGACGTCACAGTGCTCGACCAAGGCCCGCTGTGGGCGGCCGGCGGATCGAGCTCGCACGCACCTGGACTCGTCTTCCAGGCCAACGGCTCCAAGACGATGACGGAGTTTGCGACCTACACGATCGAGAAGCTGTGCAGCCTCGAGGTCGACGGCGAACCCTGCTTCCTGCAAGTAGGCGGTCTGGAGGTCGCCACCACCCCGGAGCGACTCGCGGAGCTGCACCGCCGCCAGGGGTGGCTTGCGTCATGGGGGGTCGAGTCGTCGGTGCTCAGCACCGAGGACTGCCTCGAGCACTTTCCTCTGCTCGTCGCCGACAAGGTGCTCGGCGGTCTGCTCATCCCGACCGATGGGCTGGCCAAGGCCGTGCGAGGCATCGAGGCGCAAGGCACCCGGGCGATCGAGCGCGGGGCGCAGTTCGTCGCCGAGTGCGAGGTCGTCGACATCTCGACCTCCGACGGGAAGGTCACCGGGGTCTCCACCAACCTCGGTGACTATCCCGCCGACATCGTCGTGTGCTGTGCGGGAATCTGGGGGCAACGAGTCGCCGACATGGTGGGTATGACGCTTCCACTGACTCCGCTGGCACACCAGCTCGCCTTCACCGACCCGGTGCCGGCGCTCGCCGACGCAGCCGGCGAGCTCGTGCACCCGATCTTGCGCCATCAAGACCACGACCTCTACTACCGCGAAGACTTCGACAAGGTGGTGGTCGGCTACTACGGCCATGACGCCATGCCTGTCGACGTCCGCGACATCGCCAGTGCGCCCTGTGACGGCGTGATGCCGAGCGTGCACCCGTTCACCCCTGATGACTTCGAGCCGGCCTGGGCGGAGAGCCGGGCCTTGCTGCCGGCACTCGCAGACACCGAGCTGGCAGGCGGCTTCAACGGGCTCTTCTCCTTCACGACCGACGGTTTCCCGCTGATCGGGCAGTCGCCGGACGTATCCGGGTTCTGGGTGGCCGAGGCCGTCTGGGTCACCCACTCAGCCGGTGTCGCACGGGCGGTGGCGGAGTGGCTGGTCGACGGCGAGCCGTCGTACGACCTGCACGAGTGCGACCTCAACCGGTTCGAGCCGCATCAGCTGGCGCCGGACTACATCGTGGCCCGCGACAGCCAGAACTTCGTGGAGGTCTACGACATCATCCACCCGCTCCAGCCCATGGACGAGCCGCGGCCTTTGCGCACCAGCCCCTTCTACCCGCGCCACCAGGAGCTGGGGGCCACGTTCCTCGAGGCCGCAGGCTGGGAGCGTCCGCAGTGGCTGGCCGCCAACGAGAGCCTCCTCCAGGGCCGCGACATCCCCACCCCCAATGACTGGGCGGCCCGTTACTGGTCGCCGATCGTCGGTGCCGAGGCCCAGGCCACCCGCGAACGGGTGGCGCTTTACGACATGACGGCACTCAAGCGGCTCGAGGTCCGCGGACCGGGGGCGACGGACTTCCTGCAACACCTGTGCACCGGCAACGTCGACAAGTCCGTCGGCTCTGTGACCTACTGCCTGCTGCTCGACGAGCGAGGCAGGATCCGCAGTGACGTGACGGTCGCGCGGCTCGGGCCCCAGCACTACCAGGTCGGCGCGAATGGGAATCTCGACCTTGACTGGTTCGAGCGGCACCTTCCTGCCGACGGCTCGGTCTACGTCTTCGACATCACTCCAGGCACCTGCTGCCTCGGGATGTGGGGACCGAAGGCGCGCGACGTCGTTCAGTCGCTCACGAAGACCGACATGTCCAACGCCGCCTTCAAGTACTTCCGCGCTCAGCGCCTCCACCTCGCCATGGTGCCCGTGACAGCCATGCGTCTGTCGTACGTCGGCGAACTCGGCTGGGAGCTCTACACCACGGCCGACCTAGGTCTCAGGCTGTGGGACACGCTGTGGGAGGCCGGTGTCGACCACGGGATGTTCGCGGCGGGACGCGGCGCGTTCACGAGCCTGCGCCTGGAGAAGGGCTACCGGTCGTTCGGAGCCGACATGACCTGGGACCACACCCCTGCCGAGGCGGGCTTGCAATTCGCGGTCCGGATGGACAAGGGAGACTTCATCGGCCGCGCTGCGCTCGAGAAGAGAGCAGCACAGCCACTGGCGAGACGCCTTGCCTGCTTGCGGATCGATGACCCCAAGTCGGTGGTGATGGGCAAGGAGCCGGTCTACCGCGACGGTCAGGCGGTCGGCTACGTCACGAGCGCCGGCTACGGCTACACCGCCGGGGTGGGTATCGCGTACGCCTGGCTTCCCACCGAGCTGGCCGTGACCGGCTCGGGCGTGGACATCGGCTACTTTGGCGAGATGGTCCAGGCCACCGTCTCCGACGAGCCGATCGTGGACCCCTCCATGTCGCGACTGCGGTCCTGATGGCCCACTGACATGGGTAGCCATGAGCGGTTGCCGGATCTGCCGGACTTCCTGTGGGCCGACGCGGAGCCCAAGTCCTCCTACGACGTGATCATCATAGGCGGTGGTGGCCACGGCCTCGCCACCGCCTACTACCTCGCGCGCAACCACGCAATCACCAACGTCGCGGTGCTCGAGCGCGGCTGGCTCGCCGGCGGCAACATGGCCCGCAACACGACAATCATCCGGTCGAACTACCTGTGGGACGAGAGCGCCGCGATCTACGAGCACTCGCTCAAGCTCTGGGAGGGGCTTGAGGAGGACCTCGGCTGTCCGGTGCTGTTCAGCCAGCGCGGTGTGCTCAACCTCGCCCACAACCTCGCCGACGTACGCGAGGCCAAGCGGCGGGTCAACGCCAACCAGCTCAACGGTGTTGACGCGGAGTGGCTGACGACCGAGGAGGTCCGCAAGCTCGTTCCAATCCTCAACAGGTCGGACGACGTGCGCTACCCGGTCTGGGGCGCGACCTTCCAGCCACGTGGCGGGATCGCGAAGCATGACTGGGTCGCCTGGGGCTTCGCCCGAGGCGCCCACGCGATGGGGGTCGACATCGTGCAGGGCTGTGAGGTGCTCGACTTCGTTACCGACGGCAATCGGGTGGTCGGTGTGGAGACGAACCGCGGCACCATCACTGCTGGCCGTACCGCATTGTGCGCGGCCGGGCACTCCAGCACCCTCACCGCCAAGCTTGGTGTGCGGCTGCCCGTGCAGAGCCACCCCTTGCAGGCACTCGTCTCCGAGCTGCTCGACCAGGTGCTCGACACCGTCGTGATGAGCAACTCCGTGCACGTCTACGTCTCCCAGGCCCACAAGGGAGAGCTGGTCATGGGGGCCGGTATCGACTCCTACAACGGCTACGGCGCGCGGGGGTCCTTCCCCGTGATCGAGCACCAGATGGCCGCCGCGATCGAGCTCTTCCCGATCTTCGCCCGAGCTCACGTCCTGCGCACCTGGGCCGGCATCGTCGACGTCTGTCCGGACGCCTCGCCGATCGTGGGCCACCTGCCCCTCGACGACGCGTTCATCAACTGTGGCTGGGGGACGGGTGGCTTCAAGGCCACCCCGGGCATCGGTTGGGTGTACGCCGACACGGTCGCCAACGGCCGCCCGCACCAGCTGGCCGAGCCGTTTGCGCTGAGCAGATTCGAGTCCGGGTCGCTGATCGACGAGCACGGCGCCGCTGCCGTGGCGCACTGAAGGGACGTGCATGCTGCAGATCGAGTGTCCCTGGTGTGGGCTGCGTGACGAGATCGAGTTCTCCTATGGCGGCCAGGCCCATGTCGCCTATCCGGCGGACCCGGCCTCGCTCGACGACGTGTCATGGGCGGAGTACATCTTCTTCCGCGACAACCCCAACGGCTGGTTCCGGGAGCGTTGGGTGCACACCGCCGGCTGCCGGATGTGGTTCAACCTGGTCCGCAACACCGTGACCAACGAGATCGCGGCTGTCTACAAGCCGTCGGAGCCTGCGCCGGAGATCGCCGGAGCACGTTCGTGACCCAGCCGTTCCGGCTTGCCGCCGGCGGGGGCATCGACCGCGCGCAGCCGCTCACCATCTCCTTCGACGGCGACGACCTCGAGGGGTACGCCGGCGACTCGGTGGCCTCGATCCTGCTCGCCCACGGCGTGCGCGTCGCCTCACGCGGCATCTACACGCGTCGGCCCCGAGGCCTGATGTCGGCCGGTCCCGAGGAGGCCAATGTCTTCGTCCAGGTGCTCAGTGGCGCCGGCGAACCGATGGTGCGAGCCACCGAGATCGAGGCCTATGACGGTCTGGCCGTGGAATCTTTGGCAGGCAAAGGGAAACTGCCCGACCTGCCCGACACGTCGCGCTACGACAAGTCCTTCGTGCACGCCGAGACGCTTGTGATCGGCGGCGGCTCTTCCGGGGTCGGGGCCGCGATCGAGGCCGGGCGTGAGGGCGGGCGGGTGCTGCTCGTACACGATGGGGCGACGCTGGCCCCAGGTCCCGCCGGGACGGATCTGCACCGTGCTGGCGATATCACGGTGCTGACCCGCACCACGGCCACCGGGCTGCATGAGCACGGCTATGTCGTGGCCGTCGAGCGGCGCACTGACCACCTTGCCGTACCTCCCGCGAGGACGTCACGCCAGCGGCTCTGGAGCATCCGCGCCAAGCGGATCATCCTCGCCACCGGAGCCCACGAGCGACCGATCGGTTTTGCTGGAAACGACGTACCAGGGGTCATGCTCGCCCAATCGGCCGTCACCTTCGCGGAGAGGTTCGGAGTGCTCGCCGGTCGTCGAGCGGTCGTGTTCGGCAGCCATGACGGGGCGATCAGGGCGGCTCTGGCGCTGCAGACCGCGGGTGTCGAGGTTGCGGCCGTTGTGGATGCCCGCTCGGCGGTGGCCGCGGCCTCGGACCTGCCCGGCGCTCTGTCCGCCGCGGGGGTCGCTGTGCTGATGGGCGCGGTCGTGCGCACAGCCACGGATTCGCAGGGGGTGCTGTCGAGCGCGACCATTCGCACCGTCGACGGCGCTGTGCGGTCCATCGACTGCGACCTGCTCGCAGTCTCCGGGGGCTGGAACCCCGCCCTGCAGCTCTACACGCACACCGGCGGACGCACGCGGTGGTCGGAGCAGGGAACCTGCTTCGTCCCCGCCGGGGGGCCCGACCATCTCAGTGTTGTCGGACGCGCCACCGGGGCCTTCGCAGCGGAGCTCCGCCCGGAGCCTGTCTTCGTCGTCGAGAGCGAGGAACCGGACTCGCTCGTATTCCTCGACCTGCAGCGGGATGCGACGCTGGCCGATCTGCGCCGCTCGGTCGCGGCCGGCATGCGCTCGATCGAGCACGTGAAGCGCTACACGACGATCTCCACCGCGGCCGACCAGGGACGCAGCTCAGGCGTACTGACCGTGGGGGCGTTGTGTGCCGAGCTGGATGTGCCACTCGCCGAAGGGGTCACGACGACGTACCGCCCTCCCTACACCCCGATCTCCTTCGCGCTGCTGGCGGGGCGCGACCGTGGCCGGCTCGCCGACCCCGAGCGGGTCAGTTCCATCCACGACTGGCACGTCGACCATGGCGCACGCTTCGAGGACGTGGGGCAGTGGAAACGACCGTGGTACTACCCGGCCTTCGAGGGCGAGTCGATGCACGAGGCCGTTCGCCGCGAATGTGCCGCGACACGCACGTCCGTCGGCATGATGGACGCATCCACGCTGGGCAAGATCGAGGTGCACGGCAGCGACGCCGGTGTGCTTCTTGACCGCGTCTACACCAACATGATGTCGACGTTGGCGGTGGGCAAGGTCCGCTACGGCGTCATGTGCGGCGCCGACGGGATGGTCGTCGACGACGGCACGGTCGCCCGACTCAGTACCGACCGCTGGATCTTGACTACGACCACCGGCAACGCCGCGAAGATCCTCGACTGGCTGGAGGAGTGGCTGCAGACCGAGTGGCCGGAGCTCGACGCCCGCTGCACCTCGGTGACCGAGCAGTGGGCGACTGTCGCGGTGGCGGGTCCGCGCTCGCGTGAGGTGATCGCCGCTGTGGTGCCCGACCTCGACGTGAGCAAGGAGGCGTTCGGCTTCATGGAGTGGCGCGACACGACCATCGCCGGTTGCCCCGCCAGGGTGATGCGGATCTCCTTCTCTGGGGAGCTGGCCTTTGAGGTCAACGTGAGCGGCTGGTATGGCCTAGCGGTTTGGGAGGCCATCCATACCGCCGGGCGGGTGCACGGCATAACCTGTTACGGGACAGAGACGATGCACGTGCTACGGGCCGAGAAGGGCTACCCGATCGTCGGTCAGGACACCGACGGGACAGTGACACCTTTCGACCTCGGCTTGTCCTGGATCGTGTCGAAGAAGAAGGCCGACTTCGTCGGCAAGCGCTCCTACACGCGCGCCGACGCCACGCGCACGAACCGCAAGCAGCTCGTCGGGCTTGTCCCCGTCGACGCCACCACCGCGCTCGTCGAGGGTGCCCAGCTCGTGGAGGCCGGCCTCGACCTCACCCAGCGGCCGGTGCCGATGGTCGGCCACATCACCTCGGCCTACGACTCCGTTGCTCTCGGCACGCCGTTCGCGCTGGCCCTGCTGGCCGAAGGGACGTCACGTCACGGTGACGAGCTCCAGGCGGTCGACGCGCTCGTGGGCACGAGGGTCCGGGTCATGAGCCCGGTTCCCTACGACCCGGATGGGGCGCGTCGCGATGGCGACTGACAGCCTGCGACGTCGCACGCCGCTCGGCCCGCTCGCCGACGAGCTTCGGCAGGCCTGCACCGGACCCGGTTTCTCGTGTCGCGAGGACGCCTTCCGGACGTTGGTCGAGATCCGCTGCCCAGAGGCAGGCGCGTCCCTCACGGCCGAGGCGATCGGACTCGACCTGCCGGCGATCGGCATGGCGGTCGAGCGCGGAGGCGTCTTCGTGCTCGGCCTTGGTCCCGGTTGGTGGCTCGTGGACGCACCGGACGGAGCGCCCGCCATCGAGGGCTCCGCGGGCGTCTCGGCGGTCGACGTATCAGCACAGCGCACCGCGCTGGTGCTGACGGGCAGCGCCGTGCGTGACGTGTTGGCGCACGGGACGTCGTTCGACGTACACCCGGCATACTTCGTCGTCGGCGCCGCTGCCCAGACGCTGCTGGCCAAGGCGGGCATCATGCTGGCCAGGACGGCAGACGACGAGTATCGACTCTGGGTGCGGGCGTCGTTCGCCCGCTACCTGGCGGCGTGGCTCATCGATGCATCCGTCGAGTACCGCTGAGCCTGCTCGCTTTCAGCTGCCCCGGGTCAGCGTGTGTACGTGTAGTACGTCCGGCTGTAGGACTGACGAAAGTGCGCCCGCGCAGGCGTGCCGACGCGGTAGTACCAGCGGCCGGTTCGCGGGGCGTCGACCGGGTAGAACACCCGCCCGAACTTTGTCGTGGGCTTGTGACTCACCTTGGCCCACTTGCAGTCCTTGCAGTTCTTCTTCTGCAGGAAGGTCATCCCGGTGTAGTCGACCACCCTGGCGCGCATCTGCAGCTTGTGCGGGTTGAGGTTGATGACCTTGGCGTTGATGGTGCGGGTCTCCTTAGCCGCCGACTCAGCAGAGGCGGACGCGACCGAGACAGCCGGCACAGCGAGGGCGACTGACGTCAGGCTTGCGGCGAAGATGCGGGCTAATCGCACGTTGGGCTCCCGAGTTTGTAACTGGACATGACTACCCCCAACCCTAGCCGAGGGCCGGGTTTCTGTCCTTCTTGTCTCGAATCAGCGCTGATCAACCGATCAGGCCGAGCTGCCTGACCGCGTCGCGCTCCTCACGGAGCTCCGCCGTGCTGGCATCGACGCGCGCGCGGGAGAAGTCGTCGATGTCGAGACCCTGCACGATCTGCCAGTTGCCGTCCCGGGTCGTCACCGGGAACGACGAGATCAGGCCTTCGGGCACGCCATAGGAGCCGTCGGAGACGACGGCCATCGACGTCCAGGTGCCCTCGTCGGTGCCATGCAACCAGTCGCGAGCGGCATCGACCGTGGCGCTCGCGGCGCTGGCGGCACTCGAGGCACCCCGAGCCTCGATGATGGCCGCACCGCGCTTCTGCACGGTAGGGATGAACTCGTTCTCGAGCCAGCTCTGGTCGTTGACGGTCTCCGCCGCGTTGGCACCCCTGACCTCGGCATGGAAGATGTCGGGGTACTGCGTGGCGGAGTGGTTGCCCCAGATCGTCATCTTGGTGATGTCGTTGACAGTCGCGCCGGTCTTCTTCGCCAGTTGGGCGAGCGCACGGTTGTGGTCGAGACGGGTCAGCGCCGAGAACCGCTCCGTCGGGATATCGGGGGCGTTGCTCATGGCGATCAGCGCATTGGTGTTGGCGGGGTTACCCGTGACGGCAATGCGGACGTCGTCGGCGGCATGCTCGTTCAGTGCCCTGCCCTGTCCGGTGAAGATAGCCCCGTTGGCTTCCAACAGGTCGCCGCGCTCCATGCCCTTGGTGCGAGGACGCGCGCCGACGAGCAGGGCCAGGTTGGCGCCGCTGAAGATCGAGTCGGCGTCGTCGCCGATCTCGACGCCGACCAGGGTAGGGAATGCGCAGTCGTCCAGCTCCATGACGACGCCTTCGAGGGCCTTGAGCGCCGGGGTGATCTCGAGCAGCCGCAGCTCGACCGGGGTATCGGCGCCGAGGAGCGAGCCGCTCGCAATCCGGAAGAGCAGGCTGTAGCCGATCTGTCCGGCGGCGCCGGTCACGGCGACCTTGACGGCGACGGGGGTTGTGCTCACTGCGGGCTCCTTGAACGTCGGCACGGTCGAAACGACGTACGGGCGACGCTAGCAGCCCCGCGGCCGTCGGCCGTCGGCAGATGTGCGCGAGGATGCCGCCATGTCGCATGACGCGGAAGGGCGGGCGCACCGGCGTCAGCCGGCGCTCCACCACCTGGTCTCGCTTGTCGCGGCGCCCGCCTTGGTGCTGTCGGAGCCGGACGGCCAGATCCTTGGTCCTGGTGCCTGCGGCTGGTACGTCGACGACGTTCGGCTGCTCGACACGATCGAGCTCGGTCTGGAGCACACCGAGCTGGACCTGGTGCGGTCGTCGGCATCGGGGGCCGGCGCTGCGACGTTCGTCTGCACCGCTCCCGGGCTTGCAGCGGCACAGCACGACCCGGCCGTCTTCGTCGACCGGACGCGGACGGTGTCTGCGGCGGGGATGGTCGAGGAGATCGTCGTCTCGTCCACGGCGCCCGAGAGTCTGGATGTCGTCGTGCACCTGCGGCTTCGCTGCGACTTCACCTCGACCAACCAGGTGCGACAGGGCTGGACGCGTCCTGGACTGACACCCGCCTCCTCGCCGACGACGCTCTCGTGGAGCGACGAGGGGCGGGAGGTGAGCACACGGGCGACACCCGAGCCCGCCAGCTTCGATGCCGAGACGACCACGTGGACCTGGACGACGACCCTCACGTCGAGCCAGCCGCTGCGAGTGCGCATCGAGCTCACCTCTCGGTCCAGCACGCAGGCGGTGTTCGGACCGGGAGGCGGATCACCGTGGCACGACGTCGCGATCCGCTCTCCGGACGCGCGGCTGGACCGCCTTGTCCAGCACGGGCTCCGCGACCTGGCAGGGCTGTTGCTGCGTGACGAGGCTGGCGTCTCCGGCGACCTGTTTCTCGCCGCGGGGAGCCCGTGGTTCCTCACCTTGTTCGGACGTGACTCGCTGTGGGCCTCCAGGATGCTGCTTCCCGTCGGGACCGACCTGGCGATGTCGACCCTACGGGCGCTGGCTCGACGCCAGGGCACCCATGACGACACGTCCAGCGAGGAGCAGCCGGGCAAGATCGTGCACGAGGTGCGGAGCCGACGGTTCGACCTCGGCTCGATGAGCCTTCCGCCGCTCTACTACGGCAGCGTGGATGCGACTCCGCTGTTCGTCATCGTGCTGGCCGAGGCGTGGCGATGGGGGGCCTCGGCACGCGACGTGGCGGCGCTGCTGCCGGCAGCCCGCAAGTGTCTCACCTGGATGATGGCCCAGTCTGAAGACACGGGGTGGCTTCGCTACGTCGACCAGACGGGGAGGGGCTTGGCCAACCAGGGTTGGAAGGACAGCCATGACTCGATCCAGTTCGCCGACGGCTCCCTGGCCCGTGCACCGATCGCCCTGAGCGAGGTTCAGGCCTATGCCTACCAGGCGGCTGTTGTCGGCGCGGAGCTGCTGCACGTCTTCGAGCAGCGGCCCGTCGAGGGCCTCGAGAAGTGGTCCCGGCAGCTTCGAGACAGGTTCGCAACCAACTTCTGGGTCAGGTCCCCGTCCGGTGACTACCCAGCCGTGGCGCTCGACGGCGACAACCGGCGGGTGGACTCGGTGGCGTCCAACCTGGGCCACCTGCTCGGCACCGGCATCCTCGATCCCGACCAGGTCGCGCTGGTGGCTGCCCGACTGGCCTCGCCCGAGCTGGACTCCGGCTTCGGCCTCCGGACGCTGTCGAGTGCCTCGCCCCGCTTCTCCCGGCTGTCCTACCACGGCGGCACCGTCTGGCCGCATGACACCGCCATCGCCGTCACCGGGCTGGCGCGCGAGGGTGGCATCGAGCAGGCGGGATCGCTGCTTGCCGGTGTGGTCGCCGCCGCGGAGTCGTTCGGCTACCGGCTGCCCGAGCTGTACGGCGGTGAGGCCTCGAGCGACGTACCCGCCCCGAGCGCCTACCCCTCCGCCTGCCGACCCCAGGCGTGGGCGGCGGCGGCACCGCTCGCCTGCCTGGTCTCGATGACGGGACTCGCAGTCGACGTCCCAGCCGGCCGGATCACCTGCCCGGACACGGTCGCGACACCGCTCGGGCCGTTCCGGGTCGAGGGCCTGCGTGCCGGGACTCACCCGCTCATGGTCGAGGTCGACGACCGCGGCCGGGTACGCGTCGAGACGACGGCATCGATGGAGGTGTGCCGCCGCAACCCCGGTGAGATATCTTGATGTCAAGCAATCTGTCGTCGCCGATTTCGCGGGAGCCGCAGACCTCATGGCCAAGATCAAGGTGCACAACCCTGTCGTCGAGCTCGACGGTGACGAGATGACGAGGATCATCTGGCAGTTCATCAAGCAACGCCTGATCCACCCCTATCTCGACGTCGACCTCGACTACTACGACCTCAGCATCGAGAGCCGAAACGCCACGGACGACCAGGTCACCGTCGACGGGGCGAACGCGATCAAGCAGCACGGCGTGGGCGTCAAATGCGCCACGATCACGCCCGACGAGGCACGGGTCGAGGAGTTCGGGCTCAAGCAGATGTGGCTGTCACCCAACGGCACGATCCGCAACATCCTCGGTGGCGTCGTCTTCCGTGAGCCGATCATTATCAGCAACATCCCGCGGCTTGTGCCGGGCTGGACGAAGCCGATCGTCATCGGGCGTCACGCGCACGGCGACCAGTACAAAGCCACGAACTTCACGGTGCCCGGACCTGGCACCGTCACCATCACGTTCACCCCGACCGAGGGCGGCGCACCCATCGAGCACGAGGTCGTACAGATGCCGGCCGACGGCGGCGTCGTCATGGGTATGTACAACTTCACCAAGTCGATCGAGGACTTCGCGCGGGCGTCGCTGTCCTACGGGCTCGATCGCGGATACCCGGTCTACCTGTCCACGAAGAACACCATCCTCAAGGCGTATGACGGGGCCTTCAAGGACATCTTCCAGCGCATCTTCGACGAGGAGTTCAAGGCCGACTTCGACGCAGCAGGCTTGGCCTACGAGCACCGCCTCATCGACGACATGGTCGCCGCCGCGATGAAATGGGAAGGCGGTTACGTGTGGGCGTGCAAGAACTACGACGGTGACGTGCAGTCCGACACGGTGGCCCAGGGCTTCGGGTCGCTCGGTCTGATGACGTCGGTGCTCATGACGCCGGACGGCCAGACGGTCGAGGCGGAGGCCGCCCACGGCACGGTGACGCGCCATTTCCGGCAGCACCAGCAGGGCAAGCCGACCTCGACGAACCCGATCGCCTCAATCTTCGCGTGGACCGGTGGGCTCAAGCATCGCGGCAAGCTGGACGGGAATTCGGACGTCACGGGTTTCGCCGAGGCGCTCGAGCAGGTCTGTGTCGAGACCGTCGAGGAGGGGAAGATGACCAAGGACCTCGCGCTGCTCGTCGGGCCCGACCAAGGTTGGCTCACCACCGAGGAGTTCCTGGCCGCGCTCGACGACAACCTGGCGAAGAGGATGGTCTGACGTCTCCCGTCAGGTCAGTCCAGCCGGTGGGCGCCCCGGGACGGCTGAGGCGTCCAGATCGTCGGAGCGTCCCATCCTCGCGTCTGGTATGCCGTCTCGACCTTGTCGCTAACAGCCGCCACATCCTCGTCGCGGCACAGCGCGATGACGCAGCCGCCGAACCCGCCGCCCACCATCCGGGCGCCGAGAGCACCTGCCGCCATCGCCGCGTCCACCGTGGCGTCGAGCTCCTCGCAGGACACCTCGAAGTCGTCGCGCAACGACTGATGGGATGCGGTCAGGAAGACGCCGATGTCTGCGGGGCGGCCCGCTTCCAGGATGTCGACGACCTGTGCGACCCGGGCGATCTCACTGACGACGTGGTGCGCACGCCGCCGCAGCCGAGCGTCACTCAGGCCGGCGACCTGGTCAAGGGTCGCCTCGCGGAGCGTCCGCATCCCCAGCTGCGCGGCGGCGTCCTCACAGTCGCTGCGTCGATCGGCGTACTCGCTTCCGACCAGCGTGTGCTTTGCAAGCGTGTCGATAACGAGAAGGGTGAGCTCGTGGGAGGCGGGGTCGAAGCGGATTGACCGGGTCTCGAGGGACCGGCAGTCGAGAAGCATGGCGTGGTCGGCCTCGCACAGCATCGAGGCCAGCTGATCCATGATTCCAGTCGAGATGCCCGCATAGTCGTTCTCAGCCTCGCGTGCGGCATCGGCGATCTCCCGACGGGTGAGCCCAAGGCCGCACTCCTCATTCATCGACGAGGCGACAGCGCAGGACAGGGCAGCCGACGAGGACAGGCCGGCGCCCAGCGGGACATTGCTCGTGACGTCGATGTCCAGACCGGGCAAGGAGATTCCACGACGCCGCAGCGCCCAGACCACGCCGGCCACATAGGCGCCCCAGTCCGCTACCTGACCAGGCGTGGTGCCGACGGTGAACTGGACAGGGTCGGCCTGGTCAGAGCTGGCGTGGACGAGTTCGTCGCCACGCCTTGACACGCTGGCCGTGGTCACGCAGGGCAGCGCGAACGGCAGCACCAGCCCAGCGTTGTAGTCGACGTGCTCGCCGATCAGGTTGAGGCGCCCGGGAGCGGACCAGCGCGATGTCATGGCCCGACCGTTGCACCCCCCACCGCCGAGAAGCCAGCAAAGGCCCGATTCTACCGGCGTGTCGCACTCCCCAGCGCACTGCGAGAGGGTGCCAACACACGTGTCTCGACGCATCAGCCGGGTAACTTCGCGTGGGCCCTCATAGGCTGCTCCGATGGGCGACGAGCGCGAGACCTTGACCTGGGGCATGTTTCGGTGCGGCCAGCCGCGACATGGCGCAAACGATCGCCGACGATTACCTGCCCGACATGATCTTGTCGATCGCGCGCGGCGGCCTCCTCATCGGCGGCGCGCTCGGATATGCGCTGGCGGTGAAGAACGTCTACACGATGAACGTCGAGTACTACACCGGCGTCGACCAGCGCCTGGAGGTTCCGCGGATCCTGCCTCCGGCGCCAGACTTCGTCGACCTGGGCGGGGCCCGGATCCTGATCGCCGACGACGTGGCCGACACTGGCCACACGCTGCGGAGCGTCCAGCGGTTCTGTGCCGGCAAGGTGGGCGAGGTCCGCACCGCAGTCCTCTACGAAAAGAGCCACTCGCTGGTGAAGTGCGACTACGTCTGGCGTCGCACCGACAGGTGGATCAACTTTCCGTGGAGCGATCAGGACCCGGTCGTACGCCGCACGGACGGGCCGCCCATCGTGCTCGACGCGTGAGCTCTGACGCGACCCCCGTCGCGGCGGGCGGCTGGTGGTCAGTGCCGAGCGTCGTACTCCGACTTCAACAAGTCGAACCGGATCAGGTCGACCACCGAACCGTCGTCCAGGTCGTAGCAGCGCCGGTCCCTGCCGGTCTCGGTGAAGCCACACGTCCGTGCCAGCCCCAGCGAACCCAGGTTGCCCGCTCCAGCGTTCAGCGAGACGCGCTCCAGGCCGAGCCCGGCGTCGTCCTCGCTACCGAACGCGTGCCCGAGGGCGAGCCTGAGGCTCGCCTTGCCGACGCCACGCCCACGGGTGTCGGGGTGGGTGCGGTACCCGACCTCCGCCGACTTGTAGTCCAGACTCTGGAAGCCGAAGAGGTTCACGGTGCCGAGGTAGCGGTCGTCGCCGCCGTCGGCGATTGCCCACTCCAGCGATGATCCGGTCGCGCTTTCCAGCCAGCGGCGTGCGTGCTGGCGCCGGAAGGCGGCAGAGTCGCGCGGAAACGGGATGGTCCCCAGCCAGCGCATCGACTCCCGGTCGTTCACTGTCTCCAGGTAGCGATCTTCGTCCTCGAGCCGCAGCTCGCGCAGCCGCACGCCAGGCCCGACCAGGCTCAGCGGGTCGAGCCACCGGCTCTTCGGCTGAGTGTCGTCGCTGGCCAGCAGCGTGCCGCGCCACCCGCTGCGCGCCTCTCCGCGCTGTAGGACGAAGCTCCGAGTCGGCCCCTCGAACGTGAAGCCGGTCTTCCAGGCGACCCGAAGCGACGCGACGTCACCCTCGATGGCCTCCCAGACGATCCCGTGCAGCCCCCGGGCAGTGAACGCCCAGGAGCTGACCAGCTGGACGGCGGCCGTCGACACGCCTCTGCCGCGCACGTCCGGATGCGCGCCGAACGCGATGACGCCGATCCCCGCCCCGGCGTTGCTCACGCTGACCGACCCGCCGAACCGGGCGGGGCCGGATCCTCCCGGTGTCTCGATCGCGAACGCCCAGCGGTTGTCGCTCTCCCAGGCTGCGGCACGGCTGGTGAGGAATTGGGCCGCGTCGTGGCGAGAGTAGGGCACCGGAACTGTGGTGAACCGCTGGGTGAGCGGGTCAGTGCACTGCTCGTAGACGCCTTCGAGGTCAACGGGCGCGTGTGCGCGGAGGGTGATTCTGCCGTCGGAGAGGACGGGTACGTCGTCGGGGAACCGCATCGGGTCAGCCTGGCCACTCGGCACGCAGCAGGTCGAAGAGCAGCATGTCGACCCGTTGGCCGTCACCGAGCAGCTCCGACTGGCGTTCGCGACCGTACAGGGTGAAGCCGTTGGCCGTCGCGACGTACTGGGAGGCGGTGTTTCCGTCGGCCGCCTTGAGGAACGCCCGGCAACCGCCCAGCCCACCGTCGACCTCGGGGAGGAAGAGGTGCCGGACGACCAGCCCCAGCGCCTCCCGCATGATGTGCTTGCCTCGAGAATCGGGATGCATGGTGTAGCCGATCTCCCAGCTGCTGCGTGCGCTTCGAGGCAGGCCGATGGTGCCGAGGAAGACATCGGTGTCACGGTCGGCGACTGCCCAGTTGAGTGAGACTCCTTCCATCGCTCCGGTCACCGACCTCACCATGAAGCCCCGGGCATCGTTTTCGCCGTAAGGGCTCGGCATGAACGCCAACCAGTGTTGGGTGCGCTCGTCGCTGCTGGCCTCGACCAGCCGGGGCAGGTCAGCTTCCGCGATCGGGCGTAGCCTCAGCCTGTTGCTCTCGATCACCGGAATGTCGAACCACTCACTCGCCGGCTCGCGCTTGTCGGACTTGTGCAGCGTGGCGACCCATGCGTCCAGATTCTCGCCGCGGTGGCTGAGCCAGCGGGGCAGGACGCCGCCGAACCGGAAGCCCGTCTTCCATGCGACTCGGCGTGAACCCACGTTGCCGACGTTGGAGAGCCAGATAACCGTCTCCAAGCCGAGCTGGTCGAACCCATAGTCGAGGATGAGGTTCACCGCGGCCGTCATCACGCCGCGCCCGCGGACCGCCGGGTGGGCACCGAAGGCGATCTCGGCCCGGCGGTCCTGGGCGTCGCGGAGCGAGACCGAGCCGCTGAACCGGCGTCGGCCGTCGGGATGGGTGGACTCGATCGCGAAGCTGCGCTCGGCGCCCGACTCCCATCCGCTGGGCACCACGTTCGTGAGCCAGTCGACGGCCATGGCGTGGTCGTAGCCGTACGGCACCGTCGTCCACCGCACCGAGACGGGGTCGACGCACTGCTCGACGCAGGCGTCGGCGTCGTCCAGCCGGTGCGCGCGCAGCGTGACGTCGCCGTCGGCGAGCGTGGGTACGTCGTCGGGGAACGTCATACCCGAACCCTGCCGCGAAGTCGGCGCGGCCTCAACCCGATTGCGCGGGCGCGACACGCCGTCAAAACCGGGCCGTTGCTGGCGTCTCGGCGGAGGGGGGAGGCTGGTTAGGCTGGTGGGCATGGACGACCCCTGCAGTGGCGACCCCTGCAGTGGCGAGTGCCGCTCGGGTGTGTCCTCCTGGCGGGGTGAGCGATGAGCGGCACGCTGCAAGACATCGCGCTCGTCGTCTTCTTCATCTTGGTGAGCGGCTTCTTCGTGATCGCCGAGATGGCGCTGGTCTCACTGCGTGACAGCCAGGCCAAAGCGCTCGAGGGTCGTGGTCGTCGCGGTGAGATCGTCGCCAAGCTCAACCGTGACCCGAACCGCTTCCTCTCGACCGTGCAGGTCGGCGTCACGTTGTCGGGGTTCCTGTCCGCGGCGTTCGGCGGGGCCACCCTCGCCGGACGGCTGGCACCCGTCTTCGAGGGCTGGAACGTGTCGCCGGGTCTGGCCGATGCCGCGGCGCTCCTCGTCATCACTCTGCTCATCTCCTACGTCTCCCTCGTCGTCGGCGAGCTGGCACCCAAGCGCTTGGCGCTGCAGAGCGCCGAGTCGATCGCCCTCATGGTCGCTCCGACCGTCGACCGGCTCGCAAAGTCCGCTCGTCCGGTGATCTGGGTGCTCTCGGTCTCGACGAACCTGGTCGTGCGCCTGGTGGGCGGAGACCCGAAGGCCAAGCGGGAGCAGATCACCGACGCCGAGATCCGTGACCTGGTGTCGGGATCACAGACACTCGGGGTCGAGGAGCGGCAGATCGTGGAGGACGTCTTCGAGGCGGGAGACCGCCAGATCCGTGAGGTCATGGTGCCCCGCACCGAGGTGGACTTCATCGGCGTACAGACGTCCACGTCCGAGGCGGCGCAGTTCGCCCTGGCTCGTCCGCACTCCCGCTACCCGGTGATCGGCGAGTCCTCGGACGACATCGTCGGGTTCGTGCACGTGCGCGACCTGCTGAACCCCGCCCTGGCCGGTCGCCTGGTCCGCGTGCGCGAGATTGCTCGGGACGTGCTGCTCCTGCCCGCGACCCGGCACCTGCTGTCGGCCCTCACCGACATGCGGCGCGAGGGCTCCCACCTGGCTATCGTGGTGGACGAGTATGGCGGCACGGCCGGCATCATCACCCTCGAGGACCTCGTCGAGGAGCTCATCGGTGACATCAAGGACGAGTACGACGTGGACGATTCCGAGACCACCCGCTCCCTGACCGGCGAGGTCGAGGTCGACGGGCTGCTCAACCTCGACGACTTCGAGGACGAGACCGGTCTGACGCTGCCTGAAGGGCCCTACGAGACCGTGGCCGGCTACATCGTGCAGCAGCTCGGCCATGTGCCCGACGTCGGGGAGACCTCGCCGTTCGACGGCTATCTGCTCACAGTCGTCCAGCTCGACGGTCGCCGGGTCGCCCGCGTCAAGGTCGCACCGGCGTCGGACTCTGGCCGCGGTAACGCCGGCGAGAGCCCGGAGCCGCCGCCCGCAGACACGCACGAGCGCACGCTCACCGCTGACTAGCCGGCGGGCCGCCACGGCGCGGCGCGGTCGCGGCGAGACTGCTTTGGCACAATGACCGCCATGTCTGAGATCGTTCCCGTGCCAGCACGGCCGCGCGTCCTGTCCGGGATCCAGCCCACGGCCGACTCGTTCCACCTCGGCAACTACCTGGGCGCCCTGCGTCAGTGGGTCTCGCTCCAGTTCGACCACGACGCGTTCTACTGCATCGTCGACCTGCATGCCATCACGGTCGAGCACGACCCGGGCGTCTTGAGGGAGCGCACGCTGGTGGCCTCCGCGCAGCTGCTCGCCATGGGCCTGGACCCGCAGCAGTGCACGATCTTCGTCCAGTCGCAGGTGCCCGAACACACACAGCTCGCCTGGGTGCTGGGCTGCCTGACCGGCTTTGGCGAGGCGGCGCGGATGACGCAGTTCAAGGACAAAGCCGCCCGGGGAGGCCAGGACCGCACAACCGTCGGCTTGTTCACCTATCCCGTGCTCCAGGCGGCCGACATCCTCCTCTACCACGCGGACCGGGTGCCCGTCGGCGAGGACCAGCGCCAGCACCTCGAGCTCACCCGCGACCTCGCGGGGCGCTTCAACAGTCGCTACGGCGGCACGTTCGTCGTGCCCGAGCCGTACATCCTCAAGGAGGTGGCCAAGGTGCTCGACCTGCAGGACCCGACCGCGAAGATGAGCAAGTCCGCGTCGTCGCCCGCCGGAATCGTGGACCTCCTCGACGAACCGGCGCGGTCGGCGAAGAAGATTCGCTCGGCGGTCACCGACTCCGGTCGCGACATCCGCTTCGACGAGACCGACAAGCCCGGCGTCTCTAACCTGCTCACGATCTACTCGGCGCTCAGCGGTCGGTTGGTCGACGAGATCGTCGACGAGTACGCCGGCCGCGGGTACGGCGACCTCAAGAAGGACCTGAGCGAGCTCGTCGAGGACTTCGTCACGCCGTTTCGTCAGCGCACCCGCGAGCTGCTCGCGGACCGCGCCGAGCTCGACTCGGTCCTGGCCGCAGGAGCTGCGCGGGCTCGAGGCGTAGCCGGTGAGACCCTCGGGGCGGTCTACGACCGGATCGGCCTCACGCCCGCCGCCCGCTGAGCGACGTACGGGTGAAACGGTAGGGTCCACACGTGTATACGATCGGCGTCGCGATTGCGATTCCCGAGCCGTACGCCGCCGAGCTGCAGCGGCACCGGGCCGCCTTCGGGGATCCGCAGGCCTGCGCCATCCCGACCCACATCACGCTGATCCCACCGACCGACGTTGACGGGCAGGTGGACAGGGTACGGAGCCATCTGGACGGCGTGGCACGCAGGCATCCGCGCTTCCATCTCCGGCTGCGTGGCACCGCGACCTTCCGCCCCGTCTCACCGGTCGTGTTCATCAACGTGACCGAGGGCATCTCGGCGTGCGAGATGTTGGCCGACGATGCGCGCAGCGGACCGCTGGAGCAAGACCTGGCGTACCCGTTCCATCCGCATGTCACCGTCGCCCACCATCTCGACGCAGGCGCACTCGATCGCGCCTACGAGTCCCTTGCGAACTTCGACTGCGCGTTCGATGTGGAAGAGTTCCACCTCTACGTGCACGGGGATGACGGGGTATGGCGGTCGGTCTCGACGTTCACCCTCGTCGGTAAGGCATTGCCGCCGCCGGAGTAGTCGTTCGCCGTCTCGGACAGGAGAGGTCATGGCTGACAAGGGTTCCGGCGGAGGCATCCAAGGTCGCATCAAGCGGCTCAGGCAGCGATACCCCGTTTTCGACCACCTGATGTCGATGAACGAGCACTACACCGACGTCCAGGGCAGCGTGCTCGCGGGAGCTGTGACCTACTTCGGCTTCCTGTCGTTCTTCCCCATCCTCGCGCTAGGGTTCGCGGTTGTCGGTTATATCAGCGTCTACTACCCCGGTGCCCGGGACTCGCTGGTCACCGCGATCCAGCAGATCTTCCCCGGCATCGTCAGCACGTCGGGCGAACCCGGCACCATCAGCCTCGCGGACATCGAGGGCGCCAAGGCGGCGGCCGGGATCATCGGCTTCGTCGGCGTCTTGTACTCCGGCTTGAACTGGGTCTCCGGTCTGCGCACCGGCCTCGAGACCGCGTTCAAGGTGCCTCGCCGTGAGCAGCCGAACTTCATTGTTGGCAAGGGCATCGACCTGGTCGCACTCGTCATCGTCGGCGCGATCTTGATCGTGTCGGTCGGGGTTGCGGGACTCGTCAAGGGCGCGGCTGACCAGATACTCAGCTGGATCGGCCTGGCCGACACGGTGATCGGCTCGCCGCTGATCTGGGTCGTCGGGGCTGTGCTCGGTGTCGCGTCCAGCACGCTGCTGTTCTTCGTCATGTTCCGCGTGCTGGGCCGGCCCGAGATCCCCGCGAAGCCGGTGTGGCACGGGGCCCTGCTCGGGGCGGTCGGCTTCGAGGTCCTCAAGATCCTGGTAGTCAATGTGATCGGTGGCGTCGGTGGCTCCGCCTTGGCGCCGCTGGCGATTGCGATCACGCTCATCGTGTGGATCAACTACTTCTCCCGGCTCGTGATGTATGGCGCCGCGTGGTCCATGACGTCGCCTCATGCCCGTGACACGATCTCGCGTCGCACCGATCGATCGGAGGCGTCCGTCGCGGCGGCCGACGTGGCAGAGGGCCATGGACGCTCCCTCGTCGGCGCGTATGGCCTGATCGAAGACGGCGAGGTGCGGCCGCCGGCCCGACGCTTCGATGCCGGCAGCGCGGTCCTCGGTGCGGTGGCCGGCCTGGCGGCGGCGATGCTCTTCGGCCGTCGCCCATGAGGCCCTCGCGTCGGCGGCAAGGCTGGCGGCCGTGACCCCCGCTCGACCTCGCCGCTCGGACATCGAAGCCGCTGCCTACCGGATCGGGTCCGGAGTGCGGCGCACCCCGGTCATCACGATGGCGCCGGCCGAGACCGGCCTGCCCGTCGAGCTGGTCCTCAAGCTTGAGTTGCTCCAGCACAGTGGCTCGTTCAAGGCGAGGGGCGCGCTCAACTCGGTGCGCTGCCTCCGGCCGGTCGTGGGCGGGGTCTGTGCCGCCTCGGGCGGCAACCACGCCGGCGCCGTCGCCTGGGCGGCTCACCTTGCCGGTGTCACAGCGGACGTCTTCGTGCCCAGCAACGCGACTCCGACCAAGATCGCCCGGATCGCGGAGTACGGCGGCCGCGCGCATCTCGTCGACGGGTTCGTCAGGGACGCCTTGGCCGCCTGCCTCGACTACTCCGCCCGGCACGGTCTCCCGCTCCTTCACCCCTACGACACCGTCGAGACGGTGAGCGGCGCGGGCACCCTCGGCCTGGAGCTGGAGGAGCAAGTGCCCGAAGCCGACCTCGTCGTGCTCGCCTGCGGTGGCGGTGGGCTCTACGCGGGCGTCGCCACCGCGCTGGACGGCCTGGCGAGGGTGCAGCCGGTCGAGCCGGAGGAGTGTCCCAACCTCGCGGCCGCACTCGGAGCCGGCAAACCCGTCGACACCACCGTCGGCGGTGTGGCTGTCGACTCGTTGGGCGCGCCGCGGGTGGGCGAGATCGCGTTCGCCACCGCTTCGGAGCTCGGCGTCGAACCTGTCCTGGTGGACGAGGAGGAGATCCTGGCGGCGCGTCGCTTCCTCTGGAGCCGCCTCCGAGTTCTGGCCGAACCCGGTGCCTGCGTCGCGCTGGCCGCGGTGCTGGGCGGCCAGATCGACGTACGATCGCATCCGAGCGTGGTGGTCGTGGTCTCCGGCGGCAACAACGAGACGATGCCCTCGTGACGAACGAGCGGCGCGCCCGGGGCGGCGCCCGGTGCTCGGTCTCACGGTGCGAGGCCACCATGACGCGCTCTACGCTGCTGGGATGAGTGGAATCACCGAGTCAGGCCTGCCGTTCGAGCCCGTCTACGGCCCCGAGGCGCTGGCCGGCTGGGACCCGACGACCCGGCTCGGCAAGCCGGGCTCGTTCCCCTACACGCGCGGCGTGTACGAGTCGATGTACACGGGGCAGCCCTGGACCATGCGCCAGTACGCCGGATTCGGCACCGCCGCCGAGAGCAACCGCCGCTACCACCAGCTCATCAAGGCCGGCACGACGGGACTGTCGGTGGCCTTCGACCTGCCGACGCAGATGGGCTACGACTCCGACGCCCCGATCGCCCACGGGGAGGTCGGCAAGGTTGGGGTGGCGATCGACTCGCTCGAGGACATGCGCCTGCTCTTCGATGCGATTCCGCTCGACCAGGTGTCGACCTCGATGACGATCAACGCACCCGCGGCGCTGCTGATGCTGCTCTACCAGCTGGTCGGAGAAGCTCAGGGGGTCAGTGGCGCGCAACTGACCGGGACGAGCCAGAACGACGTGCTCAAGGAGTACATCGCCCGTGGCACCTACATCTACCCGCCCAAGCAGTCGCTGCGCCTCACTACCGACATCTTCCGCTACTGCCGCTCGGAGCTGCCGCGCTGGAACACGATCTCGATCTCCGGATATCACATGGCCGAGGCCGGCGCGACGCCGGTGCAGGAGATCGCCTTCACGCTGGCCAACGGCATCGAGTACGTGCGTGCGGCCATCGAGTCGGGCCTGGACGTCGACGAGTTCGCGCCCAGGCTGGCGTTCTTCTTCGTGTCGCGCACGACGCTGCTCGAAGAGGTGGCGAAGTTCCGAGCGGCGCGGCGCATCTGGGCCGATGTGATGCGGGACGAGTTCGGCGCCAAGAATCCCAAGGCACACATGCTGCGGTTCCACACCCAGACGGCCGGCGTGCAGCTGACCGCCCAGCAGCCGGAGGTCAATCTGGTGCGCGTGACGGTCCAGGCGCTGGCCGCCGTGCTGGGTGGCACGCAGTCGCTTCACACCAACTCCTTCGACGAGGCCATCGCCTTGCCGACGGAGAAGGCGGCGAGGCTCGCGCTGCGCACGCAGCAGGTCATCGCCTACGAGAGTGACGTCACCAAGACCGTCGACCCGTTCGCCGGCTCGTATGCCGTCGAGACCCTCACCGACGACGTCGAGCGGGCCACCCGGGAGCTGATGGCGGCGGTCGAGGACCGCGGCGGCGCGGTCGCTGCTATCGAGACGGGCTTCCAGAAGGACGAGATCGAGAAGTCGGCGTACCGGATCGCCCAGGAGATCGACAGCGAGGAGCGCACCATCGTCGGCGTGAACCGCTTCGCCGTCGACGTCGACGAGCCTTACGAACCGCTCCGCGTCGACCCGACGATCGAGGCCCAGCAGGGTGAGCGGCTGGCGCGACTGCGCACGTCACGCAACAGCGGCGAGGTCGACCGCCAGCTCGACGCGCTCCGCGAGGCGGCGGGCTGCAGCGACAACGTGCTCGTGCCGATGAAGGCGGCGCTGGCCGCGCGTGGCACGGTTGGCGAGGTGTGCGACGCCCTGCGAGACGTGTGGGGGCTGTATCAGCCCCCCGACGCCATCTAAGCGATTCGTCTCGCTGGTTCGCGCTGGCCGTCCCCGACCCTGGCAGGACGAATCGAGGGGGCGGCGCCTGCTAGGCGATTCGTCTCGCTGGTTCGCGCTGGCCTTCCCCGACCCTGGCAGGACGAATCGGGAGGGATGGGGAGAGGGTGCGAGAATGGGTCCATGCTCGACCCAGCGGCGCGCGATCAGATCGAACGGTTGACTCGCGCGTTCGAGCCTGAGCTGGTCGAGTTCCGACGCGCGCTTCACAGGAGGCCGGAGCTGGGCCGCCGGGAGCACGTGACGACTGCGGCGATCGTCGACCGGCTCGTCGCCGCCGGGCTCACGCCGCGCGTGTTGTCAACCGGCACCGGCGTCGTGTGCGACCTCGAAGGCAACGACGGCGAGAAGCCGTCGATCGGCTTGCGGGGTGACATCGACGCGCTGCCGCTGCCCGACGTCAAGCACGTGTCCTACCGCTCACAGATCGACGGCATCTGTCATGCGTGTGGCCACGACGCACACACCGCGATCCTGCTGGGCGCCGCGCTGGTGCTCACCGAGCTTCGGCGCCTGGGCATGCTGGGGCGGTCGGTGCGCTTCATCTTCCAGCCCGCGGAGGAGCTGAGCCCGGGGGGCGCGCTCGACGTACTGTCCGACAACGAGATCAGCGGTCTGCAGAGCGTCTTCGCGATCCACTGCGACCCCAAGCTCGAGGTCGGCAAGGTGGGCTTCCGCGCTGGTCCGATCACCGCCGGCGCGGACCGCATAAGGGTCACGATGACAGGTCCCGGAGGCCACACGGCCCGCCCCCACCTCACCGCCGACCTGGTCTACGCACTCGGCGCGGTGATCACGGGGCTGCCGGCACTTCTGTCGCGGCTGGCGGACCCCCGGTCCGGGCTCAGCCTGGTCTGGGGCCAGGCGCATGCCGGTGCCGTGGCCAACGCGATCCCACAGTCCGGGTACGCCGAAGGCACGATTCGCTCGCTCGACACCCGGGTCTGGGAGTCGGCCCACACCGTCGTGCCCGACCTCGTCAAGGCGCTGGCGGCACCGTTCGGGGTCGATGTCGACGTCGACATGCACAAGAGTGTGCCGCCGTGCGTCAACGACGAGCGGGCTACCGCGTTGATGCGGTCGGTCGCCCTCGACGTGCTCGGGCTCGGCGCGGTCACCACTACCGACCAGAGCCTCGGCGGCGAGGACTTCGCCTGGATCCTCGACCAGGTCCCGGGCTCGCTGGCGCGGCTCGGGGTCCGGCGCAGTGACGTGGCCGACGCCGGCGACCTGCACCGGGGCAGCTTCGACATCGACGAGGCGGCGCTGGCGGTCGGCGTCCGACTGTTCTCGGGACTCGCCCTGGAGCCTCGCGCGGTAGCAAGTGCGGGGGCGTCCAGGTCACAAACCGATATCCATCCCTGAGCCTCGTAGGTGGCGTGGGTGCGGATCGGTGCTCCTGCACTAACATGCCCCTCACTGCGTGCCCTACCCCTCGGGCGCGCCTACCCCATAAGGAGTCGTCGTGCGTCGCTCGACCATGATCGCGGCAGTCTCAGCGGTTGCCATCCTCGCCCTGGCCGGATGCGCCAAGGACAACTCATCAAGCGGCGGAAGCGGCAGTGGTGGTACGTCGTCGGACGCCCTCGACTGCTCCAGCCTGTCGGGCGACGGGCCCAAGGTCGGCCTGGCCTACGACATCGGCGGACAGGGCGACCACTCGTTCAACGACTCGGCCGTGACCGGCATGAAGAAGGCCGCCGACGACCTCAGCGCGACGTGTGTCGAGGGCGAGGCGCAGCTCAACGAGCCCGAGTCGGCGCGCGAGGAGCGCCTGCGCAACCTCGCCGACGCGGGCGCCAACCCCGTCATCGGCGTCGGCTTCGCCTACAGCGACGCGGTGGACGCGGTCGCGCCCGACTACCCCGACGTCAGCTTCGCCGTCGTCGACGGCTTCGACCCGACGGCCGACAGCCCCAACGACAACGTCGCCTACCTCGGCTTTGCCGAGAACGAGGGCTCGTTCCTCGTTGGCGTCGCCGCCGCAGAGAAGACCAAGACCGACCACATCGGCTTCGTCGGGGGCGTGCACAACGACCTGATCAAGAAGTTCGAGGCCGGCTACGTCGCCGGCGCCAAGGCCGTCAACCCCGACATCACTGTCGACGTCAAGTACATCGAGGAGTCCGACCTGTCGGGCTTCAACGACACCGCCGGGGGCAAGGCCGCCGCCGCTGGTCTCTATGACAACGGGGCTGACATCGTCTACCACGCCGCGGGCGCCTCCGGCTCCGGTGTCTTCGACGCGGCGGTCGAGGCCGGCGACGGGATGTGGGCCATCGGTGTGGACTCCGACCAGTACCTGTCCGCCAGCCCGGACCAGCAGAAGCACATCCTCACCTCGATGCTGAAGCGGGTGGACACGGCCACCTTCGACATGGTCAGCTCCGTCAAGGACGGCAAGCCGCTGACCAGCTACCAGGTGTATGACCTCAAGCACAACGGTGTCGGCTACGCCACGTCGGGTGGCTACATCGACGACATCACTGGTGACATCAACGGCTACGCCGACAAGATCAAGAGCGGCGAGATCAAGGTGCCCACCAAGCCGTGACGAGTTCACGGACCCGGGACGTCACGGTAGCGTGCGTCCCGGGTTCGTCATTTCCAGACATCTCGGCGGACGAGGAGAACGATGGCCGACACCGCGCCGCGCGACGCTGTCCGGCTCACCGGCATCGGCAAACGCTTCCCGGGCGTGATCGCGAACCATGACGTCGACATCACCATCCGCGCGGGCACCGTGCACGCCTTGATCGGCGAGAACGGTGCCGGCAAGTCGACCCTGATGAAGATCCTCTACGGCGTCCAGAAGCCCGACGCCGGCACGATCACGGTCGACGGCTCCCAGGTCAGCTTCGGCTCACCGACCGACGCGATCGCGCGTGGTATCGGGATGGTGTTCCAGCACTTCATGCTTGCCGACAACCTCACCGTGTTGGAGAACGTTGTGCTCGGTGCCGAGAAGATGCACGGGATCGGCGACGAGGCGCGCAGGACGGTCGCGGACATCTCCTCGAGGTACGGCTTCGGCATCGACCCGGACACGCTGGTCGAGCGACTGGGGGTCGGCGACCGTCAGCGGGTCGAGATCCTCAAGGTGCTCTACCGGGGCGCTCAGATCATCATCCTCGACGAGCCCACCGCCGTACTCGTACCACAGGAGGTCGACGCGCTCTTCGCCAACCTCCGTGAGCTCAAGCACGAGGGACACACGATCCTCTTCATCTCACACAAGCTCGACGAGGTGCTCAGCGTCGCCGACGACATCACCGTGATGAGACGCGGCACCACCGTCGGCGAGGCCAAGCCGGACGGCGTCACGAAGCACGAGCTCGCTGAGCTGATGGTCGGGTCGGAGCTGCCCTCTCCCGAGACGGAGGACTCGACGGTCACCGACGACGTGGAGCTCACACTGACAGGGGTGCGGCTCACCGACGAGCGCGGCCGTGACCTGCTCAGCGACATCAGCTTCACGATCCACCGTGGCGAGGTGCTCGGGATCGCAGGGGTGGAGGGCAACGGCCAGGCCGAGCTCGTCGAGACGATCATGGGGATGCGCAAGGCCACCGCGGGCACCGTCCGGCTCGGCGAGCGGGACATGACGACCTGGGGCACACGGGAGCGGCGAGAGGCCGGGATCGGCTACATCCCCGAGGACCGGCAACGCCACGGGCTGCTGCTCGACTCCCCGCTGTGGGAGAACCGCATCCTCGGACACCAGACCCGTGAGCCGTCGGTCAGGGGAGTGTGGATCGACCGCGCCGGCGCCCGCGCCGACACCACCCGGATCGTCGAGGAGTACGACGTGCGGACGCCCGGCATCGACACCTTGTCGGGTGCGCTGTCCGGCGGCAACCAGCAGAAACTGATCGTCGGGCGGGAGATGAGCGGCGACCCGGTCCTGCTCATCGCCTCCCACCCGACCCGCGGAGTCGATGTCGGCGCGCAGGCGGCGATCTGGGAGCAGATCAAGCGGGCCCGGCGCAGCGGGCTCGCGGTGCTGCTGATCTCCGCCGACCTCGACGAGCTGATCGGCTTGTCCGACCGGATCGAGGTGATTCTGCGCGGCCGGCTCGTCGGGGAGTTCGACCCCCAGTCCGTAACCCCCCAGCAGCTCGGCAGTGCGATGACCGGCGGCGACGAGGAGGACTCGTGATCGCGTTGCGCCGCGTCGGCATGAGCCTGCTCGCTCCCGCAGGGGCGATCATCGCCGCGATGGTCATCACCAGCATCGTGATCACCGTCTCGGGAAGCTCCGCCGGAGACTTCTGGGCGATCATCTTCTCCAGGCCCGCCAACCGCCTGATCGTCAACATGGTCAACCAGACCTCGATGATCTACATCGCCGCCCTGGCGGCGGCCATCGGCTTCCGGATGAACCTCTTCAACATCGGCGTCGAGGGCCAGTACACGATCGCCTCCTACGCCGCCGCCACGCTGGCGGGGGCCGCGATCTTCCCCGGCCTGCTCAACGTCGTCGCACCCCTCGTCTTCGCAGTCGTCGTCGGTGCCGCCTGGGCCGGCATCGCCGGCGTTCTCAAGGTCACCCGCGGCGTCAGCGAGGTCATCTCGACGATCATGCTGAACGCCATCGCGGTGACGCTCACCGGCTACCTGCTCAACAAGTACGGCCAGCACGAGGGCAACGGCGTGCGGAGCTCGGTGATCCCGGCCAGCAGTCAGCTCGGTGGCTGGACCCCCTTCGCCGAGCCGGACGGCGCGATCTGGACGCTGTCACTGCTGGCCGTCGTGCTCGGTGTCGGCTTCTGGGTGCTCCTGACCAAGACTCGCTTCGGGTTCGACCTCCGCGCGACCGGCTCATCGGAGTCGGCGGCCGTCGCATCGGGTGTCAACGTGAAAAAGATGGTCCTCACCTCGATGCTGATCTCCGGTGGCGTCGCCGGGCTGATCTGGATGCCGGCGTTCTACGGGGCCGCGCACTCCTACGGCACCACCTTCCAGGCCGGGCTCGGCTTCATCGGAATCGCTGTCGCGTTGCTCGGGCGCAACCAGCCGCTCGGCATCGCCTTCGGCGCCATCCTCTTCGCCTTCCTGAACGAGCAGTCCAACCGGCTGACGCTCGAGACGGACATCTCGGTCAACGTGGTCCAGATCACTCAGGGCACCATCGTGTTGACGATCGTGATCGCCTACGAGATCGTTCGTCGTTACCGGATCAAGTCCGAGCAGAGACTGGCCGCCAGTCGGATCGCCGACGACCCCGCGAGGCCCGAGGCGGCGATGGCATGAGCCTGGCGATCAGATGAGCACAGCGACGAAGACACCGGCCGAGACACCGCGGGCCAGGTCCATGCGGGGCCGTGCGTTCTCGCGCACCTGGCTCCTCGTCAGCGGCGTGGCCTTCGTCACCGTGTCGGCGGTGCGCATCATCACCGGAGCCGAGGGTTTGGACTCGAGCGGCACGATCAGCGCTGCCTTGATCGCGACCTGTCCCATCCTGATGGCGGCACTGGGAGGTCTGTGGAGCGAGCGGTCCGGCGTCGTCAACATCGGGCTCGAGGGCCAGATGATCCTCGGCACCTGGGGCGCCGCCTACTTCACCTACTACTACGGCCCGTGGATGGGGGTTGTCGGCGCGGCCCTGCTGGGAGGTGTCGGCGGGCTGCTGCACGCCATCGCCACAGTGACCTTCGGCGTCGATCACATCGTGTCCGGGGTGGCCATCAACATCATCGCCACCGGGGCGGCGAACTTCCTCGCCGAGTCCTACTTCAGCGACCTGACCGGTGGTGGCTTCAAGCAGCTGACGGGACTCTCCAGGCCCACGTCCCTGACGATTCCGGGTCTGTCCGACGGCGCCACCTCCCTGGCGGACCGGAACTGGTTCATTGTGTCAGACCTCGCGTCCGCGGTGGCCGCGCTGACGACCTCGCTGTCCTTGCTGATCGTGCTCGTGGCGCTGCTGGTGGCGGCGTCGGCGTGGATCCTGTGGCGGTCGACGTTCGGACTCCGGCTGCGATCGTGCGGTGAGAACCCCGCGGCGGCGGAGAGCCTCGGCGTCAACGTCTACCTGTACAAGTACGTCGCTGTGCTCATGTCCGGTGCCTTGGCCGGAATCGGTGGCGGCTTCTTGACGCTGGTGTCCTCGAGCGGCTTCACGACCGGCCAGACCAACGGGCGAGGCTACATCGGGCTGGCGGCGTTGATCTTCGGCAACTGGCAACCGGCTGGCATCGTCACCGGCTCGCTGATGTTCGGCTACACAGACAGCTTGCAGCTGCGCGACAACAGCTCGGTGCACGCGCTCCTGCTGCTGCTCGCGATCGCCATGCTCGGCTTCGCGGCGTGGCGGCTGCGCCAGGGCCAGACGACGTATGCCCTGATCGTCACGCTTCTCGGTGTCGGCTTCGCCGTCTGGTTCTTCACGACCGACCAGGTGCCGAGCGAGTTCGTGGGCATGACGCCGTACGTCGCGACGCTGCTGGTGCTGACGCTCGCCACCCAGCGGTTGCGGATGCCGGCTGCCGACGGTCTGCGCTACCGACGAGGGCAGTCGATGTGACGGCGGAGGAGGTCGACTGGGACCGGCTCATCGAGGCAGCGACCGATGTCATGCGACGCGCCTACGCGCCATACTCTCAGTTCGCCGTCGGAGCCGCCGGCTTCGTCGACGACGGGCGCATCGTGGTCGGCTGCAACGTGGAAAACGCGGCCTACGGCGTCGCACTGTGCGCGGAGTGCGGCATGGTCTCACAGCTTCACTCCACCGGCGGCGGACGGCTCGTCGCGGTGGCCTGTGTGGACAGACGAGGCAACCCGCTGATGCCGTGCGGGCGCTGTCGCCAGCTGCTGTGGGAGAACGGCGGGCCCTCGATGCTGCTTGCGACGGTCAGCGGCATCCGCCCGATGAGCGAGGTGCTGCCTGACGCGTTCGATGCGGACGACCTGACCGGCCGATGACGCCACGTCCGCTGTGCCACCTGGACTTCGACGACCCGGTCTTCGTCGCCGACCCCTACCCGGCGTTTCACTCCGCCCGCTCAGCCGGCCCGATCGGCTGGCACGAGCCCAGCCGCACCTGGATGGTCGTAGCCCACGAGCAGTGCAGTGCTGTACTGAGGGACCGGCGCTTCGGTCGGTTGTGGGTCGACCGCGAGCCGGCGGATCGCCTGGAGCCGTTCAACCTGCTGCATCGCAACCAGATGATGGAGAACGAGCCGCCGCGTCATGCGCGCCTCAAGCGAAAGGTGTCGGCCGCCTTCGCGCGTGGGCATGTCGAGCGGATGCGACCGCGTGTCAAGGCGCTCGCGGCCGGGCTGCTGGAGTCTCTGGACCAGGATCGGTTCGACGCGCTGGCCGACTACGCCGAACCGCTTCCGGTGCTGGTCATCGCCGAGCTGCTGGGAGCGCCGGCATCGGACTTCGCTGTGCTGCGGCAGTGGTCTCAGGCGATCGTCCGTATGTACGAGCCGTCGGTCCCGGAGCCGGTGTGCGAGGCAGCGGTCCTGGCCAGCCAGGAGTTCGCGGACTACATGCGGGCGCTGGTGCTCGACCGGCGACGGGGTTTGCGCGACGACCTGCTGAGCGACCTGCTGCGCGCCCAGGAGGGAGCCGACGGCCTGACGGACGACGAGGTGGTCGCGTCGGCCGTCCTGGTGCTCAACGCCGGTCACGAGGCGTCGGTCAACGTCTTCGGGAACGGGCTGGTCGCGCTGCTGCGACGGCCGCAGCAGTGGGCGCGCCTGGTGAATGAGGACATCTCCTTTCCTACGGCGGTCGAGGAGATGCTGCGCTTCGACTCCGCGCTCCAGCTCTTCGAACGGACCGCCATAGAGCGGGTGGAGGTCGCCGGCGAGGCGGTGCGGCCGGGAGAGCGGATCGCCGTACTGCTGGGATCTGCTAACCGTGACGAGTCGGTCTTCGCCGCCGCTGACGCCCTGGATCTCGGCCGCGACCCCAACCCGCACCTGGCGTTCGGGGCCGGTGTGCACTTCTGCCTGGGCGCGCCGCTGGCCCGGATGGAGCTCGTCGAGTCGCTGCGGTCTCTGGTCATGGCGTTCCCCGGGCTCGGGCTCGCCGCAGAGCCGGAGCGGCGGCCCACGTTCGTGCTTCGCGGCTACCGAACCGTCCCGGTGAGCGGGCGCGCCCGGGATAAGTTGGCGTGATGGCAGAGGCATTCGACGCGGTCGACGTCATATTGACCAAGCGCGAGCAGCGTGAGCTCTCCGACGAACAGATCGACTGGGTGGTCGACGCGTACACCAGGGGGGCCGTCGCTGACGAGCAGATGTCCGCACTCGCGATGGCGATCCTCCTCAACGGCATGAGCCGGGCCGAGATCAGCCGCTGGACAGCGGCGATGATCGCCAGCGGCGACCGGATGGACTTCAAGGGGCTGTCGAGGCCGACCGCTGACAAGCACTCGACAGGTGGCGTGGGCGACAAGATCACGCTGCCGCTTGCGCCGCTCGTGGCGTCGTGCGGTGTCGCCGTGCCACAGCTGTCGGGCCGCGGGCTCGGACACACCGGAGGGACGCTGGACAAGCTCGAGGCCATCCCCGGCTGGAAGGCCGACCTGACCTACGACGAGATGATGGGACAGCTCGACACGGTCGGCGCGGTGATCTGCGCCGCTGGGGCCTCGTTGGCGCCTGCCGACAAGAAGCTGTACGCGTTGCGTGACGTGACCGGCACCGTCGAGTCGATCCCGTTGATCGCCAGCTCGATCATGAGCAAGAAAATCGCAGAAGGGACGGGCGCCTTGGTGCTCGACGTCAAGGTCGGGTCGGGTGCCTTCATGAAGACGCTCGACGACGCGCGCGAGCTGGCGCAGACGATGGTCGGCCTCGGCACCGATGCGGGCGTGACAACGGTGGCGCTGCTGACCGACATGAGCACCCCGCTCGGACGGACGGCCGGCAACGCCATCGAGGTTCAGGAGTCACTCGACGTGCTGGCCGGTGGTGGGCCACCCGACGTCGTCGAGCTGACTGTGGCGCTGGCTCGGGAGATGCTGTCGGCGGCCGGTCATGACGACGTCGACCCCGCCGACAAGCTTGCCGACGGGTCCGCCATGGACGTCTGGCGGGCGATGATCTCGGCCCAGGCCGGAGACGTCGACGCCGACCTTCCCAGGGCCGCAGCGGAGCATGTGGTCTCGGCTTCGTCGTCCGGGACGCTGACCCGGGTGGACGCACTTGCGGTGGGGATGGCGGCCTGGCGGCTCGGAGCCGGGCGCGCCCGCAAGGAGGACCCCGTTCAGGCAGGCGCAGGCGTCGTACTCCACGCCAAGCCTGGCGACCAGGTCGAGCAGGGCCGGCCGCTGGCGACGCTTCTCACCGACGACGAGGGCCGCATTGCCCGGGCCGAGGAGTCGCTCGACGAGGCCTTCGAGATCGGCGACCGGTCCGACTTCGAGGCCTGTGACATCATCCTTGAGCGGATTCCCTGACTCCCCGGGCGGGGCCACAGGGTCGGACTTCAGGGTCGGACTTCAGGGCCGGGACTTCAAGGGCCGGGACCGAGAGCCCGGCGCTATGGACGGGCCGGGGCCGACGCTCGCTGCCCCACCACCGCGATTCGTCCTGCTGAGGTCGGGGACGTGCCGCCAGGCGCAGCAGGACGAATCGGGAAGCTGCCCGGTCTGTCGCCAGCGTCAGGGCAGCAGCAGGGTCAGGATCTCGGCGATCAGGGCGGGCTTGCCGGCCGGCTCGCCGTCCGGAGCCTCGATCTCCACCGTCACCTGCATCGTGGCCAGGACGCCCGTGGCGACCGACCGGACTGCGGTCAGCCCCACCACTGCCCGGACGCGGCTGCCGACGAGCACCGGTGCCGGGAAACGGACCTTGTCGGAGCCGTAGTTGATCTTGGTGGTCCAACCGGCGTAGTCGACGAGCGACGCGACGAGGGCGGGCACGAGGGACAAGGTGAGGTAGCCGTGGGCGATCGTGGCGCCGAACGGTCCGGAGGCGGCGCGCTCGGCGTCGACGTGGATCCACTGGTGGTCGCCCGTCGCCTCGGCGAACGTGTCGATCCGGTGCTGATCGATCGTGAGCCAGCCACTGTGACCCAGGCGTTCGCCGACGGCGGCCTCGAGATCGGCGGCCGTGCCGAATCTGCGCGCGGCGGAGTCAGCCACGGGGGCCCCCGGCGACATACAACACCTGACCGGAGACGAACGATGCGCCCTCGCTGACGAAGAACGCCACGGCATGGGCGATGTCGTCGGGCGTTCCGACCCGCGGGACCGGCGTCTCGGCGGCGCGAGCGGCCTGGAACTCCTCGAAACTGACTCCGAGCCGCTTGGCGGTCATCGCTGTCATGTCGGTGACGATGAAGCCCGGGGCGATCGCGTTGACGGTCACGCCGAACTTGCCCAGCTCCAACGCCAACGTCTTGGTGAAGCCCTGCATGCCCGCCTTGGCGGCGGCGTAGTTTGCCTGACCGCGGTTGCCGAGCGCCGAGGTGCTGGAGAGGTTCACGATGCGCCCCCAACCGGCTGCCGTCATGTGCGCCTGCGCCGCCTTGCTCATCAAGAACGCACCGCGCAGGTGCACCGCGAGTACGGAGTCCCAGTCGTCCTCGGACATCTTGAAGAGCAGGTTGTCCCGGGTGATGCCTGCGTTGTTGACGAGCACAGTCGGCGGTCCGAGCTCGTCGGCGACCCGGGAGACGGCGGTCTCCACGGTGGCCGAGTCGGTGACGTCGACACCGACGCCCAACGCGCGCCCGCCGGAGGACGTGACGGCGTCGACCGTGCCGGAGCAGGCGGCCTCGTCGAGGTCGAGCACAGCGACGGCGAACCCGTCACTGCCGAGCCGGGTCGCGACCGCGGCTCCGATCCCGCGGGCGGCGCCGGTGACGATGGCGACACGCTGGTCGGTCGGGTTCATCGGGGACCTTTCTCGGGGGGTCGGCTCACCTGGGAGGATAACCGGATGCATCAGTCGACCGCCCACCGCTACGTCGAGGCCCCGAAGGCCCTCCTCCACGACCACCTCGACGGGGGGTTGCGGCCCACGACGATCATCGAGATCGCCGATGCCGTCGGGCACGAACTGCCGGCCACGACGCCGCACGAGCTCGACCGGTGGTTCGTCGAGGCGGCAAGCTCAGACAGCCTGGTGCGCTACCTCGAGACCTTCGACCACACGGTGGCGGTGATGCAGCGCTACGACGACCTGCGCCGAGTCGCCGCGGAGTGCGTCGAGGACCTGGTCGCCGACGGAGTCGTGTACGCCGAGGTGCGCTATGCCCCCGAGCAGCACCTGACGGCAGGTCTGAGCCTCGACGAGGTGGTCGAGGCCGTACAGCAGGGCTTCGACGAAGAGGTCGCCGCGGCAGCGACGCGGGGTCGGCGGATCGTCGTCCGCCAGATCATCACCGCGCTCAGGCATGCCGCCAACTCCCGTGAGATCGCCGCCCTGGCGGTGCGGCACCGTGACCGGGGCGTGTGCGGCTTCGACATCGCGGGCGCGGAAGCCGGCTACCCCCCGACTCGGCATCTGAACGCGTTCGAGTACCTGCAGCGGGAGAACGCCCACTTCACGATCCACGCGGGCGAGGCGTTCGGCCTGCCCTCCATCTGGGAGGCGCTGCAGTGGTGTGGCGCTGAGCGGCTCGGCCACGGTGTGCGCATCGTCGACGACATCGCGGTGGACAACGGACGGCCGCGGCTCGGGAGGCTGGCGGCATACATCCGTGATCGCCGGGTGCCGTTGGAGATGTGCCCGTCGTCCAACCTTCAGACGGGAGCCGCCGACTCCATCACGGAGCACCCGATCGGGCTGTTGACCAGGCTGCGGTTCAGGGTCACCGTCAACACCGACAACCGGCTGATGAGCGGCACCACGATGAGCCGAGAGATGGAGCTGCTCGCTGAGGCGTTCGGCTACGACCTCGACGATATGCGGTGGTTCACTGTCAACGCCATGAAGAGTGCCTTTCTGCCGTTCAACGAGCGTCTCGACCTCATCGAGCGTGTCATCAAGCCCGGTTACGCCGCCTTGACGATCCCCCGCTGAGAGGCTGCCTCGTCGACCCCACATGCCGACTGTGAGGTGTGTCCCAGTCGGCCTTGTCGATTGCCTACTCGACCTCACCGTGCTCGGTACCGGGAATCGGGTCATCGAATGTCTCGTGGAAGATCTGCTTGAGTGTCAGACCACACTTCTCCATGACCCGGCGAGACGCGCCGTTGACAGCCATCGTCTGCGCGAAGACGCGCTGCACGCCTAGCCCGGTGAAGGCTTTCTCGATCAGGGCGCGGCAGCCCTCACTCGCGTAACCCTTGCCCCAGGCGGTCCTGCGCAGCCGGTAGCCCAGCTCGACCTCGTCGGGTCTGTTGTCGTCGGGTTGGCGCAGGGACATCCAGCCCAGAAACTCCCTGGTCGACTTCTCGATGACGGCCCAGCGTCCGCGTCCGGGGAAGCGCGGATAGTCGTCGATGTGCTTCGCGAGGTCCGCACGGACGAGGGCGCGCGGCGTCGGTGCACCTCCGGTGAGGAAGCGCATCACCTCGGAATCGCGATCGAGGTCGACCAGGTCGTCCTCGTCGGCCGCGGTGAGCGAGCGCAACAGCAGCAGGTCGGTTTGCACGAAGACGTGGATCAGCCGACTGACGAGCCGTCGGCCCGCTCAGGCGGGGGCCCGATGAAGCGAATGACCTTCCGGTCGCCCACCGGCCGAAACCCGATTCGCCGATAGATCGCATTGGACGTCGGGTTGGCCAGGTCGGTGAACAGGACGACCTCATCGACGTCGCACCGGAGCGCATCAGCGGTGCACGCTGCCGTGACAGCTTCTCCGAAACCCCTTCGACGATGTTCGGGAGGTGTGTAGACCGGGCCCACACGAGCCACGCCTGCGGTGGTCTTCTGGCGCCCTGAAAACGAGACGGGCGTCGCGGTGGCGTCCTCCCACACCCAGAGCCGTCCATCCGCTATCTGGTCTCGGGCCGCAGCTTCGATGACGACCTCACGGGAGCCGGCTTCCAGGTGGAACGCCTCGGTCCATCGGAGGGTCAGCTCGAGGTCTTCGGGGTACGCCGGGCGGCCGCGACCCGGCGGTTGCGGTGTCGGTGGCCGCAGCGCGTCCAGCTTGTAGAGCCGTTGCTGCATACCGGTGCGCGGCCGCCAGGACGTGCCGGTCGTCCAGGCCTCGGCGAAAGCGTCGACGACATGCTCGTCGCCATTGACGCCCGGGATCGCGACTGCCGCCGCGCGCAGGACGGCGACGAGCTCGTCGAGGGTGCGGTCTGGTACGACCGCGAGGAGCAGCTCGAACGGCGGCGTCATGCACACTGCTCCCGCAGGCGCCCCGCCCTCGTCGTACCAGCCGAAAATCATCGCCTCAGCGGTGTACCTTCGGCCGGCGAGGACGCCGTCCAGGACCGTCAGTGGCACGGTGTTCTCGACCGGCCGAGCCGCCAGAAGGGGCCGTGCGTGGCGGGCGAACTTCTGCGGATCATCGGTGAGCGTCCACGTCATCGACCCATCGTGGCCGACCGCCCGGTCTGGTCGAAGCCTTTATCGCCTTTTCGGGGGGCCTGGACAGCTGTCGAGCTCGCTGCTGTGACAACGCGCGGCCGACCTCCGACGGACCTGGCTGGACGGTGGCTACGAGGCGGGGGGAAACCACCGATCCATGAGCTCGTTGCGGAACTTGCCTGCTGGGTCGAAGCGTCGCATCAGGCCAGCGAAGTCGGCATACCGCTCATAGTTGCTGGCCAGCGTGTCCCGGCTGGTCGTGGACAACTTTCCCCAGTGCGGACGCGGCCGAAACGGCGACAGCTGCTCCTCGACCGCGCTGAGTACCGAAGTCACCGCCGCGGGGTCCGGCACCCACGTGAAGTGGATCGCGACGGTGTCGCGACCGTAGCTCGGGCTGAGCCACAAGTCGTCGCCCGCGACCATGCGGATCTCCGAGACCTGCACGAGCGGGCCGAGCCGATCGCTGATCTGATCGAGCGCGCCGAGTGCGTCGAGGGCGTGCTCGCGCGGCAGGAGGTACTCCGACTGCAGCTCCTCGCCGCTGCTCGGTGTGAACTCCAGCTGGAAGTGCGGCAGCCGCGTATGCCACGGTCCCGAGGCGCCGAGTTGTTCGGTGCAGTTCTTCGGCGGTAGGCCGACGACCGGGTGTCGCGGCCCATCGGCGAGCGTGGCGCCCAGCCAGGGCGACGGCGGCTCCGGCTGCACGAGGCCCTCGGTGCGATGCTTGAGCCAGACCTGGAATGAGGGGCTGCGCCAGTTCGTGAAGAGGCTGACGCTGTAGGCGCTGGCGAAGATCTCCTCGACGTGCTCGTCGACGGCTGCCCGAGGCAGGTCGTCGTACACCCACTGGGTTATCTCGAAGCTGGGCACGGCCTGCAGCGTCACCTCCGTCACGATCCCGAGGGCTCCGAGCCCGACGACGACTCCGCAGAAGTCGGCATCATCGCTCTCGCGGCGCACCTCGACGAGCACACCGTCCGCGGTGACCATCGTCAGTGCCGTGACGTCCGTGGCCAAGTTGCCGAGGGTGCCCCCCGAGCCGTGCGTCCCGGTGGCGATCGCTCCGGCGACGCCGATGTGCGGCAGGGACCCGAGGTTGCGCAAGGCGTAGCCGGCAGCTTGCAGGGTCTCGGCCACCTCGCCGTAACGCATCCCGGCGCTGACGGTCACGGTCGACGTCTCGGGGTCCACTTCGCACCTCTGCGGCAGCGCGGCGAGGCAGACCTGGTCGCCGGTGGTGTCGGCTATGCGGTTGAAGGAGTGGCCGGTGCCGAGGGCCCGAATCCGCTGGCTGCCGGCGACGAGACCGCGAAGCTGTTCGAGCGACGTCGGCGCGTGCACCCGCTCGGCGCCGAACGTGACGTTGCGGGCCCAGTTCGTCGGCCGAGTGGTCATGCGTGAGCGTATCTCGGCTGGTTGCGGTGCAGTCGGGTCGAGACGGCGCCGGGGTCAGCGCAAGAAGCGGCCGTCGCGGGGTGCGAAGGCAGTGAGTGCCTCGGCGTCACTCGAAGCGGCTCTGATGTATTGCTCGGCCCAGGCTTCTCGGTCGGGGAAGCCCGACTCGGCCACGACCTGCTCGATCGCCGCCGGGATGTCGACATGTGTATGCCGTAGCGTGACGTCGCCGTCTCGCAGCTGCCCCCAGGCGCCGCCGGCTCGTCCGTACGGCATCCCGATGCTGCCGGGGTTGACGACGAGGCGCCGGTCCACCAGGCGGATGAAGGGCATGTGGGTGTGTCCGCAGACCACGGTGTGCACCTCGTCCGGGAGACCGGTGAAGGCGTCGGACCAGCGTTCCAACCGGGTGTCGACCAGCACGACTTCCTCATCATTGCGAGGCGTGCCGTGGCAGAACACGACCGGACCGAACCCCTGAATGTCCACGGTGACCGGGTGCGGCAGATCTGTCAGCAGTCCGAGGTGCGATGACGAGAGCTGAGCGGCCGCCCACACGTCGACGCCGTACGCCTCGGCGACAGTCGAGGGCTCGCCGTGCGCCAACGCGACAAGCTCGCGGTCCGCATTGCCGCGCACCAGCAGCGCGCGATCCCCCAGCCCCAGCAACCGGTCGAGAACCGCCACTGGCTGCGGTCCTGCAGCATGGTCACCGGTGACGACGATCAGGTCCGCCGCTGCCACCTCGGGCTCGGCCAGCACGGCGTCGAGCACCGGCAGGACCCCGTGTATGTCGGACAGCGCCACCACGTCTCTCGCCATGCTGTGGACTCTGGGGGACTCGGACGACCACGGCAAGCCAAGGCACTCGCCCACGGGCCGCGCGACGAACTGGCTCTGATCGTGTCGGACGTGCCTTGCCTCGACGCAAACCACCTGATGGGCCTCGCCAGGGTCGGACGCGAGACTTAGGATCGAGGGACATCCCGCCGACATGGTCGGCTGACGATTGGAGGAGACGCCTATGCCCATCCCGACGGAAAATGTCGGCTCGCTCCCGCGACCCGCCCGCCTCCAGGCGGCGATCGCGGCATACGACTCCGGCGATACGAGTTTCGACGAGCTCGCTGCAGAGCAGGACGCGGCCTGCCGTGACTCGATCGAGAGGATGGAGGCGACCGGCGCCCCGATCGTGTCCGACGGAGAACAGCGGGCGTCCAGCTTCGCGACGTACCCGCTCACGGACACTCTCGCAGGCACCGGACTGGCCGACAACCTCGCCGCGGACGGACAGTATTTCGCCATCTTCGACGACGGCCATCATCGCCAGCTCCCCCGGCTGACCGGTGGCCCGTTTCGCTACCAGACGTTCGCCTCCGACTACCTGAGCAAGTCCATGCCGTATGCGACGAAGCCGATGAAGCAGGCGGTCATCGCACCGTCGATGATCTCGCTGCTCTACCCGCTCGACGATGAGGTGGACGGTTATCCGCGTGAGCAGTTCTTGAGCGACCTCTGCGACGAGGCGGAGAAGGACATCCGTCAGGCCTTCGCGGCCGGCGCTGGGCGAGTCTCCATCGACTTCACCGAGGGCCGGTTAGCGTCCAAGAACGACCCTCGCAACCCCTGGACCGGCCGACGCATGCTCGAGCAGTTCATCGAGCTCAACAACCGGGTGATCGATCGGTTCTCGGCGCAGGAGCGGGTCAACATCGGTGTGCACACCTGCCCCGGCGGTGACATGGACTCGGTGCACTCCGCCGAGGTCGACTACGCCGAGCTGCTGCCGTCGATGTTTCGGATGAACGCCGGTTACTTCCTGATGCAGGTGGCAAGCGAGAAGGACAAGGAGCACGTCTACCGGCTCGTCGGCGAGCACAGTCGTGACGATGCGAACGGCGTCGCGCAGGTCTGCTTCATCGGCGTCATCGACCCGCTGAACCCGGCCGTCGAGACAGCCGAGCAGGTGGCAGACGAGCTCGTCACCGCCTCGCGCTACCTTCCCAAGGAGCGCCTCGGCTCGACCGACGACTGCGGCTTCTCACCGTTCAGCATCGACGACAAACCCAAGCACGGCTCACCGGACTTCGCCCGAGACGTTGCGTTTCAGAAGATCGCCACGCGCGTGCGGGGAACGGAGATTGCCGCTGAGCGCCTGAGGCTCTGATCTCTCGGCGCAGAGACCGGCCAAGCCGACCAGGATGGCTCGCTCGCCGTCGGGTCAGGGCCGTCCTGCCCGGGTGTACGACGCGATCCGGTTCTCGGCCTGGCGCGGTGTCATCGGGGTGCAGCCCTTGGCGGCCAGCGCCGCGACGATGGCCGGCTCTCGTCGCAGCAGCCACCAGCCGCGCCGGAGCAGGAAGAGAGGCGGCTTGCGCTGCTCGCGGAGATCACGACAGAGGCGTAGCACAAACGTGGTCCACCTCGAACGGCGTACGCAAACGGCCATCGCCAAGGTCTGCTCGTTCGCACACGCCGACGCGAGCTCGGCGGCGAAGATCCCTTCGGCGACGACCCTCGCGGCGGGCCCCAGCGCGAGCGGGCGTTGTCCGGTGCGGGCGTTCGCGCTGATGTCGTAGACGGGCACATCGGTGAAGCCGGTGGTGCACAGCTCGCGCACACCGTGGAGAGCCGCCTCGGTGCTCCACGACCCCGGGTGGTCCCAGTCCACCGCACCGGAGGCGAAGTGGGGCAGCGTCGGATCGTCGCCGTCCTTGTAGTAGTCGTCGAGCTGGAGCATGGGCAGCCCCAGCCGGCCAGCGAGGCGCGACTTGCCAGCCCCCGACGGACCGGCCAGCAAGATCACCTGCGCACGCACGCTGCACATTGTGCCGAGTCGCTACGGCCCGTTCGCCATCACGCGGTGCAGGCGGTCAGGGGATCACCAACGTCCAGCTCTCGGAGGCGTCGACGAAGCCAAGCTTCGCGTAGAGCGTGCGCGCGCGGGTGTTGGCATGACTGACCGCGAGCGACAGGCCGGCGAGACCCGCCGACGCGCTGGCGTGCAGGCTGGCGGCGATCAGCGCACCGCCGATGCCCCTGACCGTCGCCGCGGGGTCGCGGAACACGTCGACGATCCACGGACCGCCCTCTGGGGGTGCACCTTCGCGTTCGACGACCAGGCACACCCCGAGGATCTCATCGCTGGCGAGCGCGACGCGCGACTGGCGAAGGTAGGGACCAAGCACCTCGCCGCGGGCCACCTTAAGCATGCCGCGGATGGCGGACTCCTGGGTGTCGTGGGCGTGGTCGGGGTGGCCCGGCGGGTAGGCAGCGAGGTTGAGCGCAGCGATCCGCTCGGCATGTCGCTTGAGCTGCCTGGCGCTGAGTGGCTCGACGGCCAGATCGGCTGCGTGTCGGACGGCGGGGAGCGTGTTGAGGGCGTGGCTCATCGCGTGGGCGTGCCGGATGACAGTGGCGCCCGCGGACTCGAGACGCGCCGTCAGCTGCGTGTCCGAGGTTGACAGTGCGAAGCCGGACATGGCGTGCAGCACCGCCTTGCCGGCCGCATCGACGGGGGCGGCGGCTGGCCGCCATGCGCCGTCGGCCCATGCGCCCCCGTCCCGGGTCACCTCCGACATCGTGAAGACGAGCAGCAGCCGGCCATCGTCGCCGTACAGCGGTGTGCGGTCCGGCCACTCCGCGAGCGGGTCGTCGGCAAGCCCGCTCACGCGTCGCTCCGCGTTGAGCTCCGGTGTTGGTCGCGTTGCACTCTTGGTTCTTGGAGCGGGACACTCGACCCCTCGCGCGGACTGCCTGACCTTTCGACCGGAACAGCTGGCTCCTCGGCCGGAACAGCTGGCTCCTCGGGCGGAACAGCTGGCCTCTCGGGCGGAACAACTGGCTCCTCGCGCGGACTGCCTGACCTTTCGGCCGGAACAGCTGGCTCCTCGCGCGGAACAACTGGCCTCTCGGGCGGAACAGCTGGCTCCTCGGCCGGAATAGCTGGCCTCTCGGGCGGAACAACTGGCCGCTCGGACGGGATGGCTGGCTCTTCGCGGGGCATGCCGGCGCTCAGATGCCGATGGGATGCCAGACGGTTTTGGTCTCTAGGAAGGCCGTCATCCTGCCGATGCCAGGATCGGCCGTCCAGTCGACGGCGCCGGCTGGCCGCAAGACGCGTTTGAGGTTGTCGGCCGCCGCCACCTGCAGTGCGGTCGCCAGCTCGGCGTCGCCGACCCCGGTCAGGTCGAGGGCGTTGACGTCCATGTGGGAGGCGAGCCACGGCGCGACCTCGGCCGGGTCGCCGGTGAGGATGTTCGCGACCCCAGCCGGCACGTCCGACGTGGCCAACACCTCTGACAGCGTGATCGCCGGAAGCGGTCTGTCGTACGAGCTCAGCACTACACAGGTGTTCCCAGTCGTGATGACCGGTGCCACCACACTGACGAGCCCGAGCAGCGACGACTCCTGCGGCGCCACGAGGGCGACCACACCGGTCGGTTCGGGGATGGAGAAGTCGAAGTACGGTCCGGCGACCGGGTTGGTCGACCCGACCACTTGCGCCAGCTTGTCGGCCCAGCCGGCGTACCAGACCAGACGATCCACCGCTGCCTCGACGACCGCCTCGGCCCGGCGCCGGGTCAGGCCCTGGCTGTCGCGCACCTCATCGACGAACTGCGCCCGTCGGCCCTCGAGTACCTCCGCGATCCGGTAGACGACCTGACCGCGGTTGTACGCCGTTCGACCCGACCAGCCGGCAAACGCCTTGCGCGCGGCGACGACTGCGTCGCGGGCGTCCTTGCGCGAGGCCTGCGAGGCGTTGGCCAGGAATCGCCCACGGGTGTCGCTGACGACATACGAGCGGCCTGACTCACTGCGCGGGAAGGCGCCGCCGATGTAGAGCTTGTAGGTCTTCCGCACGTCGAGTCGGCCCGCGCTGGTCTCAGTGGGCAAGGTAGGCCTCCAACCCGTGGCGGCCACCTTCACGGCCGAATCCGGACTCCTTGTAGCCACCGAACGGGCTCGTCGGGTCGAACCGGTTGAACGTGTTGGACCAGACCACCCCTGCCCGCAGCCGGTTGGCCACCCACAGGATGCGTGAGCCCTTGTCGGTCCACACTCCGGCGGACAGGCCGAACGGTGTGTTGTTCGCCTTCTCGACCGCCTCCGCCGGCGTGCGGAACGTCAGCACCGACAAGACGGGTCCGAAGATCTCCTCACGGGCGATCCGATGTGCCTGCGAGACACCGGTAAAGATCGTCGGCGCGAACCAGAAGCCGCGGTCCGGCAGCTCGCACGGAGCCGACCAGCGTTCGGCCCCCTCGGTCTCGCCGACCTCCGACAGCTCTCGGATCTTGGCGAGCTGCTCGGCCGAGTTGATTGCGCCGATGTCGGTGTTCTTGTCGAGCGGGTCGCCGATGCGCAGGGTGGCCATCCGCTGCTTGAGCCGCGTCAAGACGTCGTCGTACACGCTCTCCTGCACGAGCAGCCGTGAGCCGGCACAGCAGACGTGTCCCTGATTGAAGAAGATGCCGTTGACGATGCCCTCCACCGCCTGGTCGAGCGGCGCGTCGTCGAACACGATGTTGGCCGCCTTGCCGCCGAGCTCGAGCGTCACGCTCTTGTTTGTGCCCGCCACCGTACGCGCGATGGCCTTGCCGACCTCGGTGGATCCGGTAAAGGCGACCTTGTCGACTCCTGGGTGCGCCACGACCGCGCGACCCGTATCTCCTGCACCGGTGACGATGTTGACCACGCCGGGAGGAAGGTCAGCCTGCTGGCAGATCTCGGCGAACAACAGGGCAGTCAGTGACGTGGTCTCCGCCGGCTTGAGCACGACCGTGTTGCCGCAGGCCAGCGCGGGCGCGATCTTCCAGGCCAGCATGAGCAACGGGAAGTTCCACGGGATCACCTGTCCGGCGACGCCGAGCGGCTGAGGGTTCGTGCCCATACCGGCGTGGTCGAGCTTGTCGGCCCATCCGGCGTAGTAGAAGAAGTATGCCGCGACCAGCGGGACATCGACGTCGCGGGACTCCTTGATCGGCTTGCCGTTGTCAAGGGACTCGAGCACCGCCAGCTCGCGTGCACGTTCCTGCAGGATGCGGGCGATCCGGTAGAGGTACTTGGCACGCTCGACGCCGGACATCGGCGCCCACACGCGGGTGAAGGCCCGCCGTGCCGCCTTGACCGCCGCGTCGACGTCGTCGTCGCTCGCTTCGGAGATCTCGGCGAGAACCTCCTCCGTCGCGGGGCTCACAGACTTGAAGGAGTGTGCGCTGCCGTCGACCCAGTTGCCGTCGATGAAGAGTCCGTACGACGACTTGAGGTCGACGACCGAGCGCGACTCCGGCGCCGGGGCGTACTCGAAAGACATCAGGCAGCTCCCTAGTCGAGCGTGAAGTAGTCCGGCCCGCAATAGCGGCCCGTGGTCAGCTTGGTGCGCTGCATCAGCAGGTCGTTGAGCAGCCGCGAGGCGCCGATGCGGAACCAGGCCGGGTCGAGCCAGTCGTCGCCCACCGTCTCGTTGACCATGACGAGATATCGGATGGCGTCCTTGGCGGTGCTGATCCCACCCGCCGCCTTGACCCCGACCTGGCGGCCGGTGGCGTCGCGGAAGTCGCGCACGGCCTGAAGCATGACGAGGGTGACCGGCATGGTCGCCGCCGGTTGCACCTTGCCGGTGCTCGTCTTGATGAAGTCGGCGCCCGCGAGCATGGACAGCCAGGACGCCCGACGCACGTTGTCGTAGGTCATCAGCTCGCCCGTCTCCAAGATGACCTTGAGATGCGCCGTGCCGCAGGCCTGCTTGGTAGCGACGATCTCGTCGAAGGCGCGCTGGTAGTCGCCGGACAGGAAGGCACCGCGGTCGATCACCATGTCGACCTCGTGGGCGCCCGCGCTGACAGCGTCGCGGGTGTCCTGCAGCTTGACGTCGAGGCTTGAGCGGCCCGAGGGGAAGGCTGTCGCGACCGACGCGACGCGGACATTCGAGTCGCCCAACGCCGCCCGAGCGGTCGCGACCAGGTCGGGGTAGACGCAGATCGCGGCCACTCGAGGACATGAGGCGTCAGCGGGATCGGGGTGCAGGGCCTTGGCGCACAGCGCCCTCACCTTTCCGACCGTGTCCTGGCCCTCCAACGTCGTCAGGTCGATCGTCGAGATCGCGAGGTCGAGCGCCCAGGCCTTGGAGGTGGTCTTGATCGAACGCGTCGAGAGGCTGGCCGTCCGCGCCTCACAGCCGACCTGGTCGACGCCGGGCAGGCCGTGGAGGAACCGTCGCAACGCCGCAGGGGATGCGGCCGCCTCACCCAGCAGGTGGGGCGGTGCAGAGGCCACGGATGTCGTCACTCTCGCAGTCTAGTGTCGGGTGCGGTGAGGCGTTCGCCGACAGTGATGCACCATGATCGGCATGTGGCGAACCGCTCGCCGCGCGGCTCCGCAGAGCGCCCGACACCTCACTACAGTAAGGGGATGCGGAATGCAGCTGTGGAGGCCGCCGGGCCGCGGGTGGAGAAGTTCTCGGTGTCCGGCGGTCGCTGGTTCGGGATCGTCATCGCCGCTCTCGCGGCCGCGTTGGCCCTGATCCTGGTGGTGCAGGATCCGTCGGGTGACGTCGGCTTCGCCGTCTTCGGCGCCGCCTTCGTGCTCGTCACCTGGGTCGTGATGATCCGGCCAGACGTGTCGGTGCATGAGCAGGGAGTCCTCCTGCGCAACATGATGCGCGACACGTTCGTCCCCTCGCCGGCCATCGAGCGGTGCATCGTGGCCCAGTCGCTCCAGGTCTTCGCGTGCGGTCGACGTTTCTACGGGTTGGGAGTCAGCCGGTCGGCGCGCTCGGTGATGCGTGAGCGGGCTGGTCCTCGGCCCGGGCTCCTCGCCGCCCGGCTGCCCGGAGGAAGCGAGCCGAGTCACCAGACCCGGCACCGCTTTGCGAACGAGGAGCAGACGGGTGGGACCTATGTGGCCTACGTCGAGGAACGCATCACCAACCTCGGACGCGAAGCGAAGACCACGGCCGAAGATGCCGACCGGAAAGTTGTCGTGGCGTGGGCGTGGGCACCGATCGCGGCGCTCGTCGTGGCGGCCGCGTGCGTGCTCTATCTCGTGCTCTGAGCCCGACGGCGCGGACTTCGGTCACAGCGCCATGGCGGAGGCCAGGTCGCTGCGGATCGCGTCGAGCCGTCCCGCCGCGGCGATACGAGCGGCATCCACGTCGCTGTGCTCCACCGCGACGACGACCTCCAGGTAGGACTTGATCTTGGGCTCGGTTCCGGACGGACGTACGACGACGCGGCCGCCGTCGGCCAGCCGAAAGCGCAGCCCGTCGGTCGGCGGAAGTCCGGCGCCACCACGGCTCAGGTCGTCGGTCGTGTCGACGGCGAAGCCGCCCAGCCGCTTCGGCGGTGACGTGCGCAGCCTGTCCATCGCCGCAGAGATGAACGTCAGGTTGTCGACCCGCACCGCAAGCTGGTCGGTGGCATGGACGCCGTACTCCAGCGCGATGTCGTCGAGTCGGTCGAGCAGCGTGCGTCCCACGGCCTTGAGGCCGGCCGCGAGCTCGGCCACGCGCAGGAGTGCGGAGATGCCGTCCTTGTCGCGCACCAGATCGGGGGCGACGCAGTACCCGAGCGCTTCCTCGTAGCCGTAGACGAGCCCCGGCACCCGGCCGATCCACTTGAACCCGGTCAGGGTCTCTGCGTAGCCGACATCGTGCCGGGCAGCCATCCGACTCAACAGCGAGGATGAGACGACCGTGGTCGCGAAGACTCCGCGCAGGCCGCGTCGCAGCAGGTGATCGGCAAGCAGCGCACCTACTTCGTCGCCTCGCAGGGTCCGCCAGCCGCGCAACGTCGGCACCGCCACCGCGCACCGGTCGGCATCCGGATCGTTGGCGATGACGAGGTCCGCGGACCGATCGTGGGCCAGCGCCGTGGCCAGGTCCATCACGCCAGGCTCTTCGGGGTTGGGGAAGGCGACGGTGGGAAAGTCCGCATCCGGCTCTGCCTGTTCGGGTACGACGACCGGTAGCGCGAAGCCGGCGCGCTCGAGCGCCTTGGCCACGATTCGGCCGCCGACACCGTGGAGCGGCGTATACACCATCGAAAGCTGGCGTGGAGAGCTCGCGACCGGCAGCCGAGACACGCCGTCGACGTACGCGTCGACGATGCCGTCGTCGAGCCTGCGCCAGCCGTCCGCCCGTGGCACGTCGGCAAGTGGTCCCACCTCCTCGATGTGCGCGGAGATCTGCTCGTCGGCCGGGGGAACGATCTGGCTGCCGTCGCCGAGGTAGACCTTGTAGCCGTTGTCGCATGCCGGATTGTGGGACGCGGTGACCATCACGCCTGCTACGCAGCCGAGATGGCCGATGGCAAAGGCGAGCAGGGGAGTGGGAAGGGGTTGCGGCAGGAGCACTGCGTCGAGACCCGCACCCCGCAGGACGGCTGCGGTGTCTTCGGCGAACTCGTCGGACTTGTGGCGGGCGTCGTAGCCGACGACGACTCTGCCTAGCCCCGGGTTTTCGGCCGGTGCGGTGTCGTCGCGGACAGTGTCCTTGACGACTGTGGTGTTGAGATAGGAAGCCAGGCCCGCCGCGGCGCGGATGACGACGGCCCGGTTGATCCGATTGGGTCCCGCGGCCAGCTGGCCGCGCAGTCCGGCGGTGCCGAACTCGAGGCGGCCGTCGAAGCGGTCGGTCAGCTCGGCGAGGGCGCGGTCGTCGTGGTCGGCGGCAGCGAGCAGATCGGTGAGCTCCACGCGGGTCTGTAGGTCGGGGTCGTCGGCGATCCACCGTTCGGCTCTGACACGAAGGCTGACTGGGACGCTCACGCTTGCTCCCGCTCGCCCGCGGCCTCGGCAAAAGGTCGGCGCGCGAGCTGATCGGTGGCAAACGGGCCGCCGACACGAGCCGCTTCCGCCTCGTCATCGGGGCGCCGCAGCACCGAGGCCGACAGGAGCGACGCGTCGTCGAGCGGCTCGTATCCGATTGACCGCCCCGGTGCCAGATCCCACCAGGCGTCGCGGTTGGCCGAGATCCCGTAGACCACGGCGACTCCCGCCCTGTCGGCGGTGAGTGCGGCGCGCACCATCCGGACGCAGTCCTCGTACGACAGCCAGGTGGACAGCTCACGCCGCGTCGTGGGCGCCGGCAAGCAGCTGCCGATCCGCATGGCGACGCTGGAGATGCCGTGCCGGTCCGCGTACAGGCTCAGCAGAGCCTCAGCCGCGACCTTGCCGACGCCGTAGAACGTGTCCGGACGCGGTGGCACGTCGACGCCCAGTACCTCCTCACGCGGTGTCATGCCGACGGCGTGGTTGCTGCTGGCATAGACCATTCGCCGTGCGCCGCATTGCACCATCGCGTCGAGCAGTGCCGCCGTCGTCTCGACATGGCTGTGCATGATCGTGGGCAGGTCCGACTCGGTCGGTACTCCGGCGAGATGGACGACGGCGTCGACGCCGTCGACGGCACGAGCCGCCACCGCGCTGTCGGCACAGTCGCCCACGGAGAAGTCGCCGGGGAACGCCGTCTCGGGCGCGCGCAGGTCGAGACCGGTGATCTCGTGTTCGTCGGCGAGACCCGCGGCAACCAGGGAGCCGATGTGACCGGACGCTCCGGTGATGAGGACACGCATCGGCTAGATCTTGCCGACGACGCTGGCGAGGAGGGCACCCAGGTGTGAAGCGGCGCCCTGTCCGGCCGCCAGCACCTCTTCGTGGTCGAGCGGTTGGCCGCTCATGCCGGCCGCCTGGTTCGTGACCAGGGAGATGCCGAGTACCTCCAAACCCGCATGGCGCGCGGCGATCGCCTCCAGGGCGGTCGACATGCCGGCGAGGTCTCCGCCGATGGCGCGTACCATCGCGATCTCCGCGGGTGTCTCGTAATGCGGGCCCGGGAACTGCACGTAGACGCCCTCGTCGAGGGTGGGATCGGCATCCCGGCACAGCCCGCGCAGCCGGGGGGAGTAGAGGTCGGTGAGGTCTACGAAGGTGGCGCCGACGATGGGCGACGTCGCGGTCAGGTTGATGTGGTCCTTGATCAGGACCGGTGTGCCCGGCGCCCACTCGGCGCGCAGGCTGCCGCAGCCGTTGGTCAGGACGACGGCGCGGCAGCCGGCCGCCGCAGCGGTCCTGACGCCGTGCACAACGGCCGCGACCCCATGTCCTTCGTACAGATGCGTGCGACCGAGGAACTCGAGCACCCTGACGCCACCGGCGTCGACCGAGCGGACCAGCCCCCAGTGTCCTTCGACGGCTGGGGGCGCGAAGCCAGGCAGCTCGGTGGTGGCGAGCTCGGCGACCGGTTCGCCGAGCACGTCGGCCGCGCTCATCCAGCCCGACCCCAGCACGATCGCAATATCGTGGTGGTCGACGCCGGTCCGCTCGCGCAGAGCCTCCGCTGCCCGATGGGCAGCATCGTAAAGCGAGGAGGAGGTGGCGTCGGGCGAGCCACGGTCGGTGGTTGACGGGTCTGGCCAGGAATCCACGCTCACCTGCCGACCGTACCTGTACCGCCCCGACGAGGGGGCCCGGCGGGCGCCCGCCTAGTCGCTGAGAGAGCGGCAGGGCCGGGTACGCAGGTCGTGCACGTAGTCGTCAGGCGCGCCGGCGGCGTAGGCGGCCTCACTGATCAGGCCGAGATAGCTGGCCGAGGGCAGTCCACCCTCATAGGCGTCGAGGACGTAGAGCCAGACCAGTTCCTCGCGCTCGAGGGTCTGCACGCGCAGACGCACCTTGCGAAACAGCGGCGTCTCCCACCGGTCGAGGATTCGCTCGTCGTCAGCCGTGACGTCGTACAGACAGACGAACACCTGGCCCACGGGATCCTCGACGATGGTCGCCATCGCACCGTCCCAGCCGTGGTCCTCACCTCCGAACGTGAGCCGCCAGCCCATCAGCCAGCCGATGCCCTGGAAGGGCGAGTGCGGGCACCGCGAGACCATGCGCGCAGGATCCATGTTGGAGCCATAGGCGGCGTAGAGAACCACGAACGGAAGGTTATCGCGCGCCCTCTAGGGTGGCTTGCGTGACCAACGTGGTGATCATCGGTGGCGGGCCGGGCGGATATGAGTCGGCGCTCGTGGGTGCCCAGCTCGGCGCCAGCGTGACGTTGGTCGAGCGCGACGGCCTCGGTGGCTCGGCGGTGATCACCGACTGCGTACCCTCCAAGACGCTGATCGCCACCGCCGAGCTGATGACGTCGGTGCAGGAGTCGAGCGAGCTGGGCCTGCGATTCGCCTCGACGCAAGGGGTTGCCGACAGCTCCGTGTCGGTCGATTTAGCGGCCGTCAACGCGCGCGTGACCAGGCTCGCCGCCTCCCAGTCCGCCGACATCGAGCGCAAGCTGGCCGACGAGGGCGTCCGAGTCATCCGGGGCACCGGACGACTCGACGGGCCGGAGTCGGTCAACGCCACAACGTCGGGCGGGGACGAGCGGCTGGCCGCCGACGTGGTGCTCCTGGCCACGGGCGCCCATCCGCGGGTACTGGAGTCTGCCCCTCCCGACGGCGAGCGGATCCTTACCTGGGAGCAGCTTTACGACCTCGATAAACTGCCGGAGCGGCTCGTCGTGATCGGCTCGGGGGTCACCGGAGCGGAGTTCGCCAGCGCCTACAACGCCCTCGGAGCCGATGTGGTGCTGGTGAGCAGCCGCGACCGCGTGCTCCCCGGTGAGGACGCTGACGCGGCCGAGGTGCTGGAGTCGGTACTCAAGCGACGCGGCATGACCGTGTTGAACAAGTGCCGCGCGCGCGACGTCGTCCGCGCCGGGGACCACGTCACCGTCACGTTGACCGACGGCAGCACCGTCGAGGGCTCACACTGTCTCGTCGCGGTGGGCTCGATCCCCAACACCGACGACCTCGGCCTGCACAAGGCCGGCATCACCGTCGACGGGAGCGGGTTCATCGTGGTCGACGGGGTCTCCCGCACGACCGCGCGGGAAGTGTATGCAGCTGGAGACTGCACCGGCGTGCTCATGCTGGCCTCGGTGGCCGCGATGCAGGGACGCATCGCGATGTGGCATGCGCTGGGCGACGCCGTGTCGCCGCTCGACCTCAGGTCGGTCTCGTCGAACGTGTTCACGGCCCCGGAGATCGCGACAGTCGGGTGGACCCAGCAGGCCGTCGACGCTGGAGAGATCGAGGCCGTGAGCGTGACGCTGCCACTCGCCGGCAATGCCCGGGCAAAGATGCAAGGGGTGCACGACGGCTTCGTCAAGCTCTTCTGCCGGCCCGGCACGGGCATCATCATCGGGGGGGTCGTCGTGGGCCCGCGTGCCAGTGAGCTGGTGCATGCCGTGTCGATCGCCGTGCAGGCAAAGCTCACGGCCGACGAGGTCACGCACGCGTTCACGGTCTACCCGTCGATGTCAGGGTCGATCGCCGAGGCGGCCCGACGGCTTCACACCAAGTGGTGAGGCGGTTACATAACTGCTCCGACGGGTCTATCGTCGAAAGCAGGATCGCGGGTGTAGGAATATAAGCCTTGAGCCGTTAAACACATCGATGTAATTACATTGGCAGAATATAAGAATCCTGCCCTTTACTGGCGATGAGCCGTAATTCTCGGTCTAATTCACTCCCTGTGATCACATCAATCACATCAGTCACACAGGCCTCGTGACGACAGTGGTCCCGACAGTGTCACGACCGTCCCTACGCACCATCACCAGGAGCCTCTCGCATGCGAGTCATCCGCGCGCAGCAATCCCGTCTTCTGCCTCGTCTGTGCGCCGTCACGGTGGCGGTCACTGCCTCAACGGCCACCGTGCTGTCCGCCGGCCCTGCCGCGGCCACCCAACCGGGAGTGCGTGCACCGGCGGCCGCCGGGGCCGTCGCCTCTCCCCCGCAGTCGGCCGCGCCGGCCGCGACGAGAGGCGTCGACGGCCTGCGGGTCACCGACGTGGCCGTGGCGGCAGTTCCTGCGTCACAGCAGAACAAGACGCTTGACGCACTCGCCATCGGTACGGCCACCTTGGGCAGCGGAAAGCTCCTGGCGCACGTGCGCCGCCCTGTGATCCACCCCTTTTCGATGCTCGGTGTGACGTGGAATCACCAAGCGTCCGGCAAGCCCATCACGATCGAGGTGCGCACGCGGTCCGGCACGGGCTGGAGCGCATGGAGCGAGCTCGAGACCGACGCGGACGGCGGGCCGCTCAGCCCGGTCCACGACTCCGGGTTCCGTGACGGCACGGAGCCGTCCTGGGTCGGCGACGCCTCGGGCGTGGAACTCGCCGCCTTCGGCCACGGCGCGTCGCCCCGCGGATTGACGGTGAACACCATCGACCCGGGCTCGTCGCCGTACAGCGCAGGCATGCTTGCCAAGCAGACGCCGGTGGACAACGCGAAGCCCGGCACGTTCCCGAGCATCCCGCAGATCGTCACCCGCAGCGAGTGGGGAGCAGACGAGAGCCTCGGCGACAGGTGCTGGAGTCCCCGGTACGGCCACACGTTCAAGGCCGTGATCGTGCACCATACGGCCGGGAGCAACGGCTACAGCAGAGCCGATTCCGCCGCCATGGTGCGCGGGATCTACGCCTACCACACCGAGGCCCGTCATTGGTGCGACATCGGCTACAACTTCCTCATCGACCGTTTCGGCACCATCTACGAAGGCCGAGCGGGTGGCATCCGGAGATCCGTTCGTGGCGCCCACTCGGGCGACTACAACGTCAACACCACTGGCGTGTCCCTGATGGGCAACTTCGACATCGCCCTGCCGACCCACCGGATGAAGTCAGCACTCGTCAAGCTCGTCGCGTGGCGCCTCGGCACCGCCTACCACGGCGCCTACGGGCACCCCTACCTGTTCGACGGCCGGTTCAAACGGATCTCCGGGCACCGCGACGTGATGCAGACGGCCTGTCCCGGCGCGCACGTCTATTCCTGGCTGCCGAAGCTGCGAAGGCTCGTGGCGAACCGCCTCGGCGGCTACGAGTCGAGGATCCAGCGGGCCTGGCGCAGCGGGGGCGCTATGACGAACCCGCTCGGCCTCGTCAAGGTGGGCGAGCAGGGAGGAGACGGCGGTCGGCACACCACGTTCCAGCACGGCCGGATGTATATGAGCGACGGCAGGCTGCACACGTTCTACCTCGGCCCTGTCCTTCGGCGCTATGTCGCGGCGAGGGAGACCCGGGGCCCGCTCGGCTACCCCGTGAGCAACGTATGGAGAGTAGACGGTCACTCCGGCTACGCGGCGGCATTCCAGGGCGGACGGATCTACTGGTCGTCGGCGACCGGCGGTGAGGTGCTCGTCCGCGGCGCCGTACTCAAGAGATACCTGACGGGACGCGGTGCCGCCGGACGCCTCGGCTTCCCCAAGAGCGGCCTGGTCCGCCGCCACAACGTGACCCGCGGCCACTTCCAGCACGGCTCGATCACCTACAGCAGGATCACCCACCGCACGATCGTGAGATACCGATGACGGGGAGCGCAGCGCCTCGGCGTCACGCGCTGGCCGGCCCGGTGGTGGCGGCGTCGCTCGCATTCGCACTGGCGGTCACGGCAGCACCCCCGGCGCAGGCCGACCAGACCTACTACGTGCCGGTCTCGCGGACGTGGGTCGTCGTCGGCCACGGCTATGGGCACGGCCACGGCTTGAGCCAGTACGGCGCCCAGGGAGCGGCGCTGCGAGGCCGCAGCTACTCCGACATCGCGAAGTTCTACTACCCAGGCACGTCGTGGTCTCGGGTCAAGGGCAAGGTGCGGGTGTTGCTGAGCGCCGGCTCGACGTCCGACCTGCAGGTGCGCGCTCGCCAGGGCCTGACGGTCCGCGACCTGAGTCACGACGCGGTCTGGAAGCTGCCGAGACGAGGTGGCCTCGACCGCTGGCGGCTGACCGCGGCGAAGGGCGGCGGGACCGCCGTGCAGTACCACAACGCCAAGGGCTGGCACCGCTGGGACATCCCGGGCCGGCGGCATACCTTACGAGGCGGCGGTCAGCTCCACGCTCCGGGCCCACTGAACCTGCTTGTGCCCAGCGGTAGCGGCGTCGTGAGCAGGCAGTACCGCGGCGCGCTTCGTCTCGTCCGGTCTCACGCCGGCTCGGCGCAGCGAGACACCGTCAACGTGCTGCGGATGGACCAGTACGTGCGAGGCGTCGTCCCCTACGAGATGCCGACCTCCTGGGAGCCTCAGGCGCTTCGTGCCCAGTCCGTCGCGGCACGCACGTACGCCGCCTGGCAACGCGCGCAGAACCCCAAGCGCTCCTACCAAATCTGCGACACCACGGCCTGCCAGGTCTACGGCGGAGTCACGGCCGAGCAGCCGTCGAGCAACGCGGCCGTGCGCGCGACGTCGAGGAGAATCCTTACCTACCGGCACCGGCCCGCCTTCACGCAGTTCTCGGCGTCGTCGGGAGGGTGGACGTCGGATGGCGGCGAGCCGTACCTGCCGGCGAAGAAGGACCCGTATGACGGTTTCGCCGGCAACTCGGTGCACAGCTGGTCGACGCGGGTGTCCGTGTCGGCGCTGGAGTCGTCCCACCCCAACATCGGGCGGCTGCTCGACCTGCGAGTCACCAGGCGCAACGGTCACGGCGCGTGGAGAGGCCGCGTCCAGCGGCTCGTCCTCGACGGGTCGTCCGGACGGGCCGCCATGACCGGCGAAGACCTGCGGTGGGCGTTCGGTCTGCGCTCGGACTGGTTCACCATCAAGGCCACGCCAATCATCAGCCGCTGGAAGCGACTCGGTGCCGCAAAGTCGAGGCTCGGTGCGGTCAGATCCGCGGAGCACGCCGTACACGGTGGTGCCGCACAGGACTTCCGGCACGGGCGGATCTACTGGATGCGCTCGACCGGCGCTCGCGACCTGATGGGCCCCGTCCTGAAGGCCTACCGCACGTACGGCGGTCCGTCGTCCCGGGTCGGATGGCCGACCACCGGGATGATGAGGGCCGCCCACAGCGGCCACAAGGCGCGGTTCCAGCACGGCATGGTCTACAGCCGCCCCAGGCCAGGCGCACACATCGTCTACGGCGCGATCTTGAGACGGTGGGGCCAAGCCGGCGCCGCCACGTCGGCCCTGGGCTACCCCACGACGAACGTGCGGCGCATCCCCGGCGGCCTACGCGGCAGGTTCCAGCACGGCGCGATCCGCTGGAACCGCTCGAGCGGCAGGTTCACCATCACCCACTTCCGCTGACAGGTCGCAGTCGCAGCAACGCCCGGTCTTCATACCGGTGTGACGTCGTCAGCTCGGTTTGACCACCATGACCAGGTCGCCGCCCTCGACGGAACGAGGACCGTCGAGCGCCACCCGCTCGACGGTCCCCGCCACGGGTGTGGTGATGGAGGCCTCCATCTTCATGGCTTCGATGGTCGCCACCACGTCGCCTGCGGTGACCGAGTCACCGGCCTGGGCGGCGGGCGAGACCACGCCGTCGAAGGGCGCGCCGATCTGCCCCGGCGTCTGGACGTCCGCGCGTTCACGGGCCGGCGCGTCCGAGGAGACTGCGCGGTCGCGCACCGACACGGGCCGCAGCTGGCCGTTGATCGTGCACATGACGGTGCGGAGCCCCCGCTCGTCGGGGTTGCTGATCGACTCGACCCCGAGGATCAGCCGCACTCCTTCGGCCAGATAGACGTCGTGCTCGTCGCCTGCGGCCAGGCCGTAGAGGAAGTCGTGGGTAGGCAGCACAGACAAGTCGCTGTAGCGCTGCCGGGAGTCGGCGAAGTCCTGCGCGGGGGCGGGGAACAGCAGGCGGTTCAACGTCGTACGACGGTTCGTGCGTAGACCGAGTACATCGTCGGCGGACAGCGACGTCTCGCGTGCCTTCGGAGTACGACCAGCAAGTGCCCTCGTGCGGAACGGCTCCGGCCAGCCTCCGGGTGGGTCTCCGAGCTCACCGGACAGGAAGCCGATCACGGAGTCCGGCACGTCGAAGGCGCCGGGGTCGGCGGCGAACGCCTCGGGATCAGCGCCCACGGCGACGAGATGCAGCGCGAGGTCACCCACCACCTTGCTCGACGGCGTCACCTTGACGATGTTGCCCAAGATGGCGTTGGCGGCCGCATACATGTCCTCGATCTGCTCGAACCTCTCACCGAGACCGAGCGCGATCGCCTGCTGCCTGAGGTTTGACAACTGGCCGCCGGGGATCTCGTGGCGGTAGACGCGCCCGGTCGGCGCGGGAAGCCCGGACTCGAAAGGGGCGTAGAGCCGACGGGTCGCCTCCCAGTAGGGCTCGAGATCGCAGACGGCGGCGAGTGACAGACCTGTCGCCCGCTCGGTGTGGTCGGTGCCGGCCACGAGCGCCGACAGGGCGGGCTGGCTGGTCGTGCCGGACAAGGCGGCGCTCGCCGCATCGACCGCGTCAACCCCGGCGTCGATGGCGGCGAGCAAGGTGGCGAGCTGGCCGCCTGGCGTGTCGTGGGTGTGCAGGTGTACCGGCAGATCGAAGCGCGTACGCAGCGCCGTGACCAGAGTGCGTGCTGCGGGCGCCCGCAGCAGACCCGCCATGTCCTTGATCGCGAGCACGTGGGCGCCGGCGTCGACGATCCGCTCCGCGAGCGACAAGTAGTAGTCGAGCGTGTAGAGCTGCTCGCTTGGGCTCGTCAGGTCACCGGTGTAGCACATGGCGACCTCAGCCACCGCGGTCGTCGTGGCGCGGACCGCGTCGATAGCGGCGCGCATCTGCTCGACGTCGTTGAGGGCGTCGAAGATCCGGAAGACGTCGATGCCCGTGTCCGCCGCTTCGGCGACGAAGGCGTCGGTGACCTCGACCGGGTACGGCGTGTAGCCGACCGTGTTGCGGCCGCGCAGCAACATCTGCAGGCACACGTTGGGGACCGACTCACGAAGCGCCGCCAGCCGCTCCCAGGGGTCCTCGGCCAGGAACCGCAGGGCGACGTCGAACGTCGCGCCTCCCCACGCCTCCAACGAGAGCAGCTGCGGCGTCAGGCGGGACACATGGTCGGCGACCGCGACCAGATCTCGCGTGCGCACCCGGGTGGCGAGCAGCGACTGATGCGCATCACGCATCGTGGTGTCGGTCACGGCCACAGCGGTTTGGTCACGCAGCGCAGCCGCGAACCGCTCGGGACCCACGGCCAGCAGCCGCTGCCGCGACCCTGGGGGTGCGGGACCGCGAAGATCCAGGGTGGGGAGCTTCGAGCTCGGGTCGGTTGTCGTCGGCGCCTCCCCGTGCGGCTTGTTGACGGTAACGTCGGCCAGGTAGTCCAGCAGCCGCGTCCCCCGGTCGGCAGACGACCTCGCCGTCAGCAGACTCGGGTGCTGCTCGATGAACGAGGTGGTGACGCGGCCCGCGCGGAAGTCGGCGTGGTCCAGCACGGCCTGCAGGAAGGGAATGTTCGTCGCCACACCCCGGATCCGGAACTCCGCGACGGCGCGGCGAGCCCGGTCGACGGCCAGCTCGAAGGTGCGACCACGGCAGGTCAGCTTCGTCAGCAGCGAGTCGAAGTGTGCCGACACCTCCGCGCCGGTGTACGTCGTACCGCCGTCGAGGCGGATGCCTGCGCCGCCCGGAGAGCGGTAGGCCGTGATCCGTCCGGTGTCGGGGCGGAATCCGTTGGACGGGTCTTCGGTGGTGATGCGGCACTGCAGCGCGGCGCCACGGATCTGGATGTCGCGCTGACGCAGCCCGAGGTCGTCGAGGCTTTCACCCGCAGCGATGCGCAGCTGTGACTGCACCAGGTCGACGTCGGTGATCTCCTCGGTGACGGTGTGCTCCACCTGGATGCGCGGATTCATCTCGATAAAGGCATGACGGCCGTCGGGGCTGACGAGGAACTCCACCGTGCCGGCGTTCTGGTAGCCGATCTGTTCGGCGAACGCCACGGCGTCGGTGCAGATCCGGGCCCGCAACGCGGCGTCGAGGTTCGGTGCGGGCGCGATCTCGATGACCTTCTGATGGCGTCGTTGCAGGGAGCAGTCGCGCTCGAAGAGGTGGAGGACATCGCCTGTGCCGTCGGCGAGGATCTGCACCTCGATGTGGCGTGGGTCGGTGACGGCTTCCTCGACAAAGACGGTGGGGTCACCGAACGCGCTGTCGGCCTCGCGCATGGCCGCCTCTGTGGCCCCCCGCAGGTCGTCTCGTCGGTCGACCCGTCGCATCCCGCGGCCGCCGCCGCCGGCCACGGCCTTGACGAAGACGGGTAACTTCAGCGCAGTCGCGCTCGCGCACACCTCGTCGATGTCGCGCGACGGCGCGGCGTTGGCGAGCACGGGTACTCCGGCCGCGCGAGCTGCCGCGACAGCGCTGGCCTTGTTGCCCGCGAGGCGCAACACATCGCTGGGCGGGCCGACGAATGTGATGCCGGCCGCCGTACAGGCCTCGGCGAGAGCGGGGTTCTCCGACAAGAAGCCGTAGCCGGGGTAGATGGCATCAGCCCCCGCGCGGACAGCCGCCTCGACGACTGCCGCGGGATCGAGATAGGCCCGCACCGGGTGCCCATGCTCGCCGATCTCGTACGCCTCGTCGGCCTTGAGCCGGTGTTCGGACCCGCGGTCCTCGTGCGAGAAGACAGCGACGGTGCTCGCGCCCAGCTCGTAGGCCGCCCGGAACGCGCGGACCGCGATCTCGCCGCGGTTGGCGACCAGTACTTTCGAGAACATGACCTGATGCTAGTGAGGCTGCTGGCCACCGACGTGTCCGCCGGCTGGCGCCGCGTCCACCAACGTTGGTCGGTCGACTACTGCATAGAAGCACCCAACCGGTGGGCCACGCTGTCTTGGCCCTCACCTAGGCTGATCGGTCGCGGCTGGCAGCCTTGATCTGCTTGACCGCATCGGTGTCCGACGCCGGGCGCACGCAGCCTGCGACCAGGCGGACGGATTCGCACCGGCGCAGAGGGTCGGCCGACTTGCGGATTCCTCGGCGAACGTGGTGCCGTGCTGCTCGGCCACGAGGGCGGCGACGTGTGGGCGCACGGACGTGTCAGTCCTTGATCTCGCAGAGCGGTGATCCACTCGAGACTGTCGCGCCGACCTGTGCGGAGAGCCCGGAGACGGTGCCGGAGCGGTGGGCGTTGATCGGCTGTTCCATCTTCATCGCTTCGAGGACGACGACCAGGTCGCCCGCCGTGACCGCCTGGCCGTCCTCGACGGCGATCTTGACGATCGTGCCCTGCATGGGTGCGGCGAGGATGTCGCCACTCGCCGCCGCCCCTGATCTCTTGCCCGCCGCCCGCCTGGCCGGCTTGCCGGCTCCTGGGCCGGTGACGGCACCGCCTGCGGACGCGGCGAGCCCGGCCGGGAGCGAGACGGTCAGCCGCTTGCCGCCGACCTCGACGGTGACGGTCTCGCGCGGCTCGGGCTCCGCTGACTCCCCTGCCCCGGCGTAAGGCGCGATGTCGTTGTCGAACTCGGTCTCGATCCAACTCGTGAACACGCCGAACGCCTCGTCGTCACCGATGAACACGGGATCGTCGACGACTTTGCGGTGGAAGGCGATCACCGTCGGCATGCCCTCGACCACGAACTCGTCGAGCGCACGCCGAGAGCGGGCGAGCGCCTGCTCACGGCTGCGACCGGAGACGATGAGCTTGGCGACGAGCGAGTCGAACGACCCCGGCACGGTCTCGCCCTCGTCATAGCCGCCGTCGAGCCGCACTCCGGGTCCGGAAGGGACGTGCCAGGTCGTCAGTGTGCCTGGCGCCGGCATGAAGTTGCGCCCGGCGTCCTCGGCGTTGATGCGGAACTCGATGGCGTGGCCCTCGACGCGAGGGTCGTCGTACCCGAGCTTTTCGCCGGCGGCGATCCGGAACATCTCGCGCACCAGGTCGACACCGGTGACTTCCTCGGTGACCGGGTGCTCGACCTGCAGCCGGGTGTTGACCTCGAGGAACGAGATCGTGCCGTCCTGGCCGACCAGGAACTCACAGGTGCCGGCGCCGGTGTAGCCGGCCTCCCTGAGGATCGCCTTCGACGACTCGTAGAGGATCGTCGTCTGGGCGTCGGAGAGGTACGGCGCTGGAGCCTCCTCGACGAGCTTCTGGTGGCGGCGCTGCAGGGAGCAGTCACGTGTCGACACCACGACGACGTGGCCGTGCTGGTCAGCCAGACACTGCGTCTCTACATGCCGCGGCTTGTCGAGGTAGCGCTCCACGAAACACTCGCCGCGTCCGAACGCGCCGACTGCCTCGCGTACCGCGGACTCGTACAGCTCGGCGATCTCCTCATCCGTGCGGGCGACCTTGAGTCCACGTCCGCCGCCGCCGAATGCCGCCTTGATGGCGATCGGCAGCCCGTGCTCGCGCGCGAAGGCGACCGCCTCGTCGGCACCGTCGACCGGATCGGGCGTGCCGGCGACGAGCGGGGCGCCCACCTTCTGGGCGATGTGGCGCGCCTGGACCTTGTTGCCCAGGGCGTCGATGGCGGCCGGGGACGGACCGATCCAGATCAGACCGGCGTCCTGGACGGCCTGCGCGAAGGCGGAGTTCTCGGCCAGGAATCCGTAGCCGGGGTGGACGGAGTCGGCGCCGCAGTGCTTCGCGGCGTCGACGATCTTGTCGATCGAGAGATAGGTGTCGGCAGGGGTGGCGCCGCCGAGGGAGTATGCCTCGTCAGCCAGCCGAACGAAGAGCGCGTCGCGGTCCGGGTCGGCGTACACGGCGGCACTGCCGATGCCGGCGTCCTTGCAGGCGCGGATGACGCGCACGGCGATCTCGCCACGGTTGGCGATCAACACCTTGTTCAGCTCCGGCACGGGTCTCTCCTCGCCTGCATGGCTGCCTCGCTCGTGAGTGTAGTGACCAGGCCCGGCGTCGATGCGCCTAGAGTGAAAGCGCCGTGGCCCCACGCCTGTCCACCATCGCAGGAGGTTCACCGATGAGCAGCCAGCACGATCTCGAGGAACCGACTCCGACGTCCGACGCCGCCCTGCCCGACGAGAGGGATACCCCGCCGTTCGCAGACTACGGCCACGGGGTCTACGAGCGGAGCGACGACGACGTGCCTGTGCAGCACGGCCTGGGTCACCCGCAACGGCCCGACGTACCCTGACAGTCGTCCCCCGGCCGCCACGCACGCCCGCCTCGACCGCCCGTCCGAGAGGTTACCGATGAGTTTTGCCTTGTCCGTCGAGCACGAGGCCTTCCGCCACAGCGTGCGGGAGTTCGCCGAGGCGGAGATCGGCCCCCACGCCTCGCAGTGGGACCGCGAGCACATCTTCCCCGTCGACGTGGTGCACAAGATGGGCAAGTTCGGCCTCTTCGGACTGACCGCACCCCAGGAGTACGGCGGCGTGGGCGAGGACGGCGACTTCAGCAGCCTGTGCGTCGCGATCGAGGAGATCGGTCGGGTCGACCAGTCCATGGGCATCACCCTCGAGGCGGCCGTCGGGCTCGGCATCAACCCGATCCAGACCTACGGCTCCGACGAACAGAAACAGACCTGGCTGCCTGACCTGGTGGCGGGGGAGAGGCTGGCAGGCTTCGGTCTGACCGAGCCCGGCGCCGGCTCGGACGCGCGGGCCACCAGGACCCGCGCCACCCTCACCGGCGACGAGTGGGTCGTCAACGGCTCGAAGCAGTTCATCACCAACTCCGGCTCGGAGATCACGTCGCTGGTCACGGTGACGGCCCGGACGGGCGATCGCACAGACGGCCGGGCCGAGGTGTCGGCGATCATCGTGCCGGCGGGAACGCCCGGGTTCGTGGCCGAGCCCGCGTACGACAAGCTGGGCTGGCATGCCAGCGATACGCATCCGTTGAGCTTCGACGACGTCCACGTGCCGCAGGACCACCTGCTCGGCAGCCGAGGCCAGGGGTTCGGCCAGTTCCTGGCCACCCTCGACGACGGACGCGTCGCGATCTCGGCACTGGCGGTTGGGTGCATCCAGGCCTGCCTGGATTTCTCCGTGCAATACGCCGGGGAACGGACGACGTTCAACGTCCCGATCGGCGCCAAGCAAGGGGTCGCCTTCCAGATCGCCGACCTGCAGGTCATGGCCGAGGCTGCTCGCAGCCTGACCTACAAGGCAGCCGCCCTGAAGGACGCCGGCCGGCCCAGGGCGGAGTTCAAGCAGGCTGCGGCGATCGCGAAGCTCTACTCGACCGAGGCCGCCGTCACGGCGACCAGGATCGCGACACAGGTGTTCGGGGGCTATGGCTTCATGGAGGAGTACCCGGTGGCCCGCTTCTACCGCGACGCCAAGGTCCTCGAGATCGGCGAGGGCACGTCCGAGGTGCAGCGGATGGTCATCGCTCGAGGCCTGGGGCTCCCCGTCGAGTAGCGGCCCACCACCGACCGTCCCTGCCAGCTCTGTGCTGCTGCGTCAGGCGAGGTGACGCCGCTCGCCGCTGCACCGTCCTCCCGCACAACCGTGCCTGTGACACGGGTGGCCTCGAGTGGCACGGTGCCATTTCCAATCCTGTATGAACGCGGCGGCGGCCGGTCACGCGAGGATGACTACGTCGTCGACAGTTCCTTGGCCAATCGAGAGAGCCGGGAAGGCGGCGCCCATATGGCTATAGTCGCGGGATGACGGCTCAGTTCGATCCGAACGCGTACGACGTGTTCCTGCTCCGCCAGCGGTGGACGCTGGTCGTCAACCGCTACATCTTCTCGTTGCCTGACGCAGCCGGCAACGAGGGCGAGCGATTCGCCTTCGTCGAGCAAAAGCGGTTCAAGTTCAAGGAGGACATCCGCTTCTACACCGATGAGTCCAAACAGGTTGAGCTGCTTCGGATCAAGGCACGCCAGCGCTTCGACCCGGCGGCACGCTACGACATCACCGGCCCAACGGGGGAGAAGATCGGCGAGATCCAAAAGGTGTTCGGCAAGAGCCTCCTGCGGTCCACCTATCGGCTCTTCGACGCGAACGGTGAGCAGACCTGCGAAGCGACCGAGCGCAGCCTCGGGGTAGCACTGTTCCGTCGCCTCGTCGGGCTGGTCCCCGTCATCGGCGACTACGCCGACTGGCTGCCGATCCCATACCACTTCGTCTTCAGCAGAGGCGACCGCGTCCTCGTCCGCCACACCCGCCGGGCCTGGAAGTTCACCGACCACTACACGATCGACTGTACGCCGGATTCAGACCACACACTCGACCGCCGGCTCGTGCTCGCCGCAGCGGTCGGGATGGATGCGCTTCAGGCTCGGTGACCAGGACCGGCGCAGAGCAACGACTCAGGCAGCCGGGTGCGGAGGTCAGCGTGGCGACTCCCAGAGATCCTTCCAGCCGATGCCGAGCTCGGCCGACATCGTGCGCAGCAACGCGACGGAGATGCCGACGACGTTGTGAGGGTCGCCCTCGATGCCTGTCACGAACGCCGCTCCCAGCCCGTCGAGCATGAAGGCACCGGCGACGTGCAGTGGTTCGCCGGTAGCGACGTAGGCCGCGATCTCGTCGTCGCTGACAGCAGCGAAGTAGACCGTCGTCGAAGCCACCCGACTGACCTCCCGATGCCCCTTCACGTCGATCACGCAGTGGCCCGTGACCAAGGTTCCGCTGCGTCCGCGCATGGCTCGCCATGTCGACGCGGCATCCGCTGGGCCGCTGGGCTTGCCGAGGATCTCCCCGTCCAGGTCGAGAAGCGAGTCACAGCCGATCACGAGGTCTGCACCGACCGCCCGCGGTGAGCCGGCGACGGCGCGCGCCTTGGCGACCGCGAGGACGAGGCTCAGCGCCGCGGCGGAGTCGCCGCAGAAGCTGTCCTCGTCGACGTCCGAGACGATCACCTCCGGTGAGACTCCTGCCGCGCGCAGCGTCTTCAGGCGTGCCGCCGACGCCGAGGCAAGGACGACTCTCACAGCCGCGCGAGCGCGTGGCGCAGCGGGTCGAGTCCGAGCGCGCCGAGATCCAGAGCCGCGCGGTGGAACTCCTTGAGCTGGAAGCCCGCACCATGCCGCTGTCTGGCCTCGTCTCGGGCCTGCAACCAGATCCGCTCACCGACCTTGTACGACGGCGCCTGCCCCGGCCAACCCAGATAGCGGTTGTGCTCGAAATCGATGACGGCGTCGTCGAGCCGGCAGTGCTGGCGCATGAAGTCGCGGCCGAGGTCGGCCGTCCACGTCTGGCCCGGATGGAAACCGAACGGGTTGTCCCGGGGGATCTTCAGTTCCAGGTGCATCCCGATGTCGACGATGACCCGGAGCGCGCGGAGGGCCTGCCCGTCGAGCATCCCCAGCTTGTCGCCCGCGTCTTCCAGGTAGCCGAGCTCGTCCATCAACCGCTCGGCGTACAGAGCCCAGCCTTCGCCGTGCCCCGACACCCAGCACATCGTGCGCTGCCAGCGGTTCAGCAGGTTGCTCCGGTACGCCGTCTGTGCCACCTGCAGATGGTGGCCGGGAACACCCTCGTGGTAGACGGTGGTGACCTCGCGCCACGTCGAGAATGCCGTGACCCCGTCCGGGACTGCCCACCACATCCGGCCCGGCCGGCTGAAGTCCTCACTCGGGCCGGTGTAGTAGATGCCGCCGTCGTTGGTGGGCGCGAGGCAGCACTCGATCCGCCTGATCGGTGGCGGGATGTCGAAATGGGTGTCGGCCATCGCCTCGATCGTCGCGTCGGCCAGCTCCTGCATCCAGGCCCGGAAGTCGTCCTTGCCGCGCATCCGCCGAGTGGGGTCGGCGTCGAGCTTCGCCACGGCGTCGTCGACACCTCCACCGGGCACGATCCGGGTCGCGATCCGGGCCATCTCGCTCTCGATCCGGTTGAGCTCCTCCCAGCCCCAGGCATACGTCTCGTCCAGGTCGATGTCGGCGCCGAGGAAGTAGCGCGACTCAGGGGCGTAGGTGTCTCGCCCGACGGCGTCCCGGTCGTGGCCGCGGGGGAGCAGGTCGCGAGCGAGGAACGCGCCGAAGCGCGCGAACGCGGCGCTCGCCGCCTCGGCATGCGACCCCAGCTGGCTCTGCAGGCCAGCCGGCGCGTCGGCCCGGCTCACCAACGCGCTGAAGAAGTCTCCGCCAGTAGCCTCCTGGCCGGTCCAGGCGCGGACCTGGGCGGCGACGGCCGCAATCTGGCGCTTTGCTGTTACGTGGCCGTCGTCGGCGCACCCGGACAGTGTGGTGCGATAGCCGTCGAGCGCGGCCGGTACCTGGGCAAGTCGTGAGTCGATGTCGTGCCAGGCGTGTTCGCCGTGGGTGCTCATCAGGTCGAAGACGCCACGAACGTTGTGAAGCTCGCTGGAGATGACACTGAGCTGCGACTGAGGCGTCCTGGCGTCGTACCGGTCCACACTCACCGACAGTCTTTCGACGAACGCGGCCTTGGCGGCCTGCTCACGGATGCCTGAGGCGACGGTGACCTGCATGGCGCTGAGTGCCCGGCGAGTCAGCTGGTCGCGCTCGGCGAACCCGTCCGGGCTGAGATCAGCGAGCGAGTCCTCGTGGCCACCGATTCCGAAGTACGTAGCCGACAACGGGTCGAGGGCGGCGAAGTCCTCGACGAACGCGTCTGCGATCGCGTCGACAGGTCGCGTGCCGGGTGCTCCGTGAACGGGCTGTCCGGCCACGTCAGTCATTTCTGTGTCCTGGCCAATACGGCGTAGGTGCAGCCGCCTACTCGTCGTCCGACGACTCCTCGGCGAACCGCATCCGTCCGACCGCCTTCCAACCGCCCTTGGGGAAGCTGGCGAGCTCCTTGCCCTTGGCGTCGACGATGCTGAGGCCGCCCTCCTTGATGTTGCGACGGGCTTCGTTGGGAAACTTCTTGACGCTGCCGTCGGGCAGCAGGACTTTGAGGCGCATGGTCGTCATCTTTCCAGTCGCCGGGGATATCGGCATCCCCTCTCAGTGAGTCATCAGATTCGCCGGGTTACGCAGAGAGCGCATCCCGCGGCGTCGTTTGCCCTCCCACCACATGCCGGGCGCTGCCGTTGAAGCGACCACAGTTGGTCGAACGCGCCGCAGTCGCTGCTCTACGTACGGGTTGACGATGGTCAGCCCGGCGTCCTGGCGCCCACCGGTGAAGCCTCTGACAACGAACGACTCGCGCGGCCGCGACGCGCCGACTCCACGATGAGCGTCCCAGAATGACGACCTCCGTCAGGTCGTGCGCGTTGGGCCAACACGTTCGGCCCCGCTCTTGGTTGGACGGAACCTCCACGGGCCCGGCAGGGTCAGCGGGGCCAGGCGCTGCTTCGCCAGCCGCCGGGACCGTGGCGGTGCATGCCGCGGACCCTGCGGTGATGTGCAGACCACCCCGATCGGCGTACGTCCGGGGCCAGCCTCGCCGCAGCCGCAGCCGCGGCCCGTCTGGCGGCGAGGACCACGACCAATGCTGCCGTCTCCTCCGCGGTGGGAACGCCCGTGAGGACGCGCAGCACGGGCTCCTGCTCCTCGGCGGACTCAGCCGGCGGCGACTCAGCCGACTCAACCAGCCCGGGTTGCGCCTGCGCCGACTCAGCCGGCGAGGCTGGGTCGCGGTCGTTCACAGGGGGATGTTCCCGTGCTTCTTGGGCGGCAGCATCTCGCGCTTGTTGCGCAGCAGCCGCAGCGAGCGGACGATCTCCGACCGCGTCTCGTGCGGGAAGATCACGGCGTCGATGTAGCCGCGCTCGGACGCCTGATAGGGGTTCGCGAGGGTGTCCTCGTAGTCCAGGACCAGCTCGGCGCGCCGGCCCTCGGGGTCGTCGGCAGCCTGCAGTTCGGACCGGTACAAGATGTTGACAGCGCCCTGGGCTCCCATCACCGCGATCTGTGCCGTCGGCCAGGCGAGGTTCATGTCGGCGCCGAGGTGCTTGGAGCCCATCACGTCGTAGGCCCCTCCATAGGCCTTGCGGGTGATCACGGTGATGAGCGGGACGGTCGCCTCGGCGTAGGCATAGAGCAGCTTGGCCCCGCGTCGGATGATGCCGCCCCACTCCTGGCTGGTGCCGGGCAAGACGCCCGGCACGTCGACGAACGTGAGCACCGGGACGTTGAACGCGTCACACGTCCGCACGAACCGCGCGGCCTTCTCCGAGGCGTCGATGTCGAGGGTGCCGGCGAACTGCAGAGGCTGGTTGGCGACGACGCCGACCGAGCGGCCCTCGACCCGTCCGAAGCCGACGACGATGTTGGGCGCGAAGAGCGCCTGCACCTCGAGAAACTCGCCGTCGTCGAGCGTTGACTCGATCACTGTGTGCATGTCGTAGGGCTGGTTCGGCGAGTCGGGAATCAGCGTGTCGAGGGCCCGGTCGGAGTCGTTCGGCTCGAGGTCGGCGGCGCCGCAGGTGTAGTCGGCGTCGTACGACGGCGGGTCCTCGAGGTTGTTCTGCGGCAGGTAGGAGATCAGCGCCTTGACGTAGTCGATCGCGTCATCCTCGTCGGAGCCGAGGTAGTGGGCGTTGCCGCTCTTGGAGTTGTGCGTATGCGCACCGCCAAGCTCCTCCATCGACACGTCCTCACCGGTCACGGTCTTGATCACGTCGGGACCGGTGATGAACATGTGGGAGGTCTTGTCGACCATGACAGTGAAGTCGGTGACGGCAGGCGAGTAGACGGCGCCGCCCGCGCAGGGTCCCATGATGAGCGAGATCTGCGGCACCACGCCAGACGCGTGCACGTTGCGGCGGAAGATCTCGCCGTACAGGCCGAGCGAGACGACACCTTCCTGGATGCGCGCACCGCCGGAGTCGTTAATCCCGATGACGGGGCAGCCCGTCTTCATCGCCAGGTCCATCACCTTGACGATCTTCTCGCCGAAGACCTGGCCGAGGCTGCCGCCGAAGACCGTGAAGTCCTGCGCGAAGACGCACATCTGTCGGCCGTCGATCGTGCCATAGCCGGTGACGACGCCGTCGCCGTAGGGGCGGTTCTTCTCCATCGCGAAGTTCGTGGAGCGGTGCCGGGCGAGTTCGTCGAGCTCCACGAACGAGCCCTCGTCGAGCAGTTGCGTGACCCGCTCCCGGGCCGTCAGCTTGCCCTTGGCGTGCTGCTTCTCGATCGCACGCTCGGAGCCGGAGTGCACCGCTGCGTCGAGTCTCTCGCCCAGGTCGGCGAGCTTGCCGGCCGTGGCGTGGATGTCGATGTCACTCACGCAGGGCAGCGTAGCGTGGGAAGCGATGGCCTCGAGCTACGGCGACCTCGATCGACCGCCGCTGCACGCCGACTCGTTGCGCCGCGCTCTCATCGCCCCCGGCGCCTTGTGGACGAGCGTGACGCTGCTCGACGAGACTCCGTCGACGAACGCGGTGCTGGCCGCCCGCGTACATGACTCGTCGGCCTCTGGGGCGGTGGTGATCGCCGAGCACCAGACGCTCGGTCGTGGGCGACTGGACAGGAGCTGGGCGGCGCCGCCTCGCTCCGGGCTCACCATGTCGGTGCTCGTACGGCCGCATGACGTCACGGTGTCGCGCTGGTCCTGGATCCCGCTGCTGGCCGGACTGGCCGTGGCTGCCGCGGTGCGCCGCGAGGCAGAGGTGCCGGCCGGCGTGAAGTGGCCGAACGACGTCGTGGTGGCGGACCACAAGCTGGCCGGGTTGCTCGTCGAACGTGTCGAGTCGCCGAGCCAGCCGCCCGCCGCCATCATTGGCATCGGCCTCAACGTGTCGCTGCGGCGAGCGGAGCTGCCCGTTCCGAGCGCAACCTCCCTGGCCCTGGAAGGCGCCGCCACCACCGACCGTTCGTTGCTCGCGAGGGCGATCCTGCGCAACCTCGAAGGCCTCCTGACCGGGTGGCAGCAGGCGGGAGGAGAAGCGCACCACGGCCTCCACGCCGCCTACGTCGACGCGTGTACGACGCTCGGTCGAGACGTTCGGATCGAGCTTCCGGGCGGCACGCACGCCGAGGGCCGAGCCGACGGCATCGACGCCGCGGGCCGGCTGCTGGTCCGCACAGCGCGCGGCCGGGAGGCGTTCGGGGCCGGCGATGTCGTGCATCTTCGGCCGAAGGCATGACACGATTCGACTCAGTGCGCGCGCCGACTCACCAGCCGCGCCCGACAGACGCCGACGTGCGCGCCGCAGGAGGAACCATGGGTATCTCACCGAGGCTGCTGGGCGAGGGCGAGCACGTCATCGTGTCGACTCGCACCCACTGGAAGGCGCTCGTGCTGCCAGTGGTCGCGCTGCTCGTCACCTGCGCTGTCGCCGGATTCGCCGTCGCCGTGCTGCCTGCTGGCAGCTCGCACGACGTGTTGCTGTGGGTCGTCCTCGCCCTGGCGCTGCTTTCCATCATCTGGTTGACGCTGCGCCCGTTTGTCCGCTGGCTCACCGCGTCGTACACGGTCACCAACCGACGGCTCATCAACCGGTCAGGCGTATTCACTCGCAAGGGCAGGGACATCCCGTTGCACCGCATCAACGACGTGTCCTACGAGCGCGGCATCTCCGACCGGATGCTCGGCTGCGGAACCCTCGTGATCTCCGACGCCAGCGAGGAGGGGCGCTCAGTGCTCCCGGACGTGCCTCACGTCGAGCGGCTGCAACTCGTGATCACGGACCTGCTGTTCAGCACCGATGACGGGCGCGACGACGACGGCACGCCTCCGTCACAGCCGCGACACTGGTGAGTCCCCTGGATCCGCCCGGACCCGAGGAGGCGCCGGTCCCGACCCGCGAGGACCTCGAACGCGCCATCCTCGGCGAACGGCCCAACATGACCGCCGACCAGGTCGCCGGCGGTGACGAAGGAGTGCTCGAGAACGCCCGACGGCTCTGGCGGGCCCTCGGCTTCCCGGATCCGGGCGGCAGCGCCGCCTTTACCCAGTCCGACCGGGATGCGATGGCCATGCTGTCGGACCTGGTGAGCTCCGACGCGCTCGACCTGGACACCGCCATCAGGCTCACTCGGGCCGTCGGACACACGATGGCCCGGCTGGCCGACTGGCAGGTCGCGACGTTGAGCGGGTACGTCGAGAAGCTCGAACAGGCCGGCCATGGCACCGGCTCCCGCCTCAGCACCGGCCTCGCTGTGGTGCGCGGCGTCGAGCCCTCCTTCGAACATCTCATGATGTATGCCTGGCGGCGCCACCTTGCCGCGGCGGTCGGCAGGGTGGAGGCGCTCGGGGCCGAGGATTCCGACCTGCATACCGTGCCGGTGACCGTCGGCTTCGCCGATCTGGTCAGCTTCACCCGGCTGTCCAACAGCATCGACGAGGATCATCTGGCCGACCTGGTCGAGGACTACGAGTCCGCGTGCGCCGACCTCGTCACCGCCCGAGGGGGACGCGTCATCAAGACACTCGGCGACTCGGTGCTCTTCATCGCCGCCACCGCTGTCGCCGGGGTCGACATCGCGAGCGACATCGTCGAGCGCATCGGCGGTGACCCGGCCCGCCCCGACGTCCATGTCGGCCTCGCCACCGGGCTGGTCGTGATGCGCCTCGGCGACGTGTTCGGGCCGCCGGTCAACCTGGCCAGCCGGCTCACCGCGGTGGCGCGACGCAACCGGGTCATCTGTGACCTCGCGACCGCGGACGCCGTCCGTGCGGTCGGCGGATACGCCGTGCGGCCCCTCGCCGAGCGAACGGTTCGCGGCTTCGGAACCGTCGAGCCGATCTCCGTACGCCGCGTCTGAGCCCTCGCGCTCCGGGAGCTCATCCTCTGCTGGTCCGTCTGGTGCTCGACGCGCAAGCAGCCAGGTCGCCCCGCCGCACCGCGGACCCGTGCCCGCCCCGAGGCCTCGGGGACCGGTGCCGCGCGGGCCACCACCCGCGCCGCCCTGTGGCCACGGGGCGGTGCCACAGGGCCACGGGGATCGGGAGCGGTGCGTTTGCCATGTTGACCTGGCAACGCACTCTCCCCACGGCGGATCTGCCATGTGCACACTGCGTCCGCAGTGTGCACATGGCAGGCGCAGCGCCCCGCCTGGACGCAGTCTGCCGCCTGTGCGCAGCCGCCACCCAGGCCGCAAGTGACCGAGGCGACGGCGGCAGCGGCCGCCCAGGCAGCAGCTGACCGAGGAGGCGGCGGCAGCGGGGCCGGCGAAGGGAGTGGGAGAGGGGACGGGCGGCAAAGGGCTGGGGAGAAAGGGATGGGCTGGCGACGGGAGAGGGAGACGGGAGGGGTGGATCAGGGGATGCGAGCGGTCTCCTCGCGCCGGCCGCCGTCGCCGTCGCGCCGGTCGCCGTCGCCGTCGTCCACCAACACTTGCGTCACGACCGCTTCGGGCAGCGCGGGTGGCGACTCAGCGGTGCCGGCGCGGCGGAAGACAAAGGTTCGGTAGCTCCAGAACCGGAAGGCCATGCCGAGCACGAGACCGACGCCATTGGCCGAGACGTTGTCGGCGAAGGCGCTTTGCAGGCCCAGCAGATAATGCGAGATGGCCAGGCACCCGACTGCGACCAGCATGCCGACCCCGTTCAGCACGAAGAAGAGCGTGACCTCGCGCCCGGTGCCTGAGCGTTCCCGGTCGCGCCAGGTCCAGCGCCGGTTCCCCAGATAGGTGAAGACGGTCGCCACCGCCACTGAGATGGCCTTGGCGGTGAGCGGTTTGTGCTCGAGCACGCCGGTGTCGCCGACGTAGCGCAGCGCGTTGAACACGCCCACGTCGATGATGAAGCCGACGCCCCCGACGACCCCGAACCTCACGACCTCGTGCGCAAGACTCCGCAGTTTGTCGAGCACGAGGAGTCCCTTCGCGAGGCCGGGTCGATGAGCAGGTTGCGAGGCCGGGTCGGTGAGCAGGTTGGCAGTCGGCTTGTCCAGCACGTTGGCGGCCGCCTTGTCGCTCCACCCTAGGCGGACCGGCTGAACCCTCGCTGAGAGCGGATCCGAGCGGCGACTAGTCTTTGCGATCGTGGAGACACCGGTCGTCGGCGTCGTCGGCGCTGGCCAGCTGGCCAGGATGATGCACCAGGCCGCGATCGCCTTGGGTGTCCCGCTCAGTTTGCTGGCCGAGGCCGCCGACGCCTCCGCCGCGCAGGTCATCCCCCGCGCCGAGGTCGGCGACTATACCGACCTGGAGACGCTGCGTGCCTGGGCTCGCGGCTGCGCTGTAGTCACCTTCGACCACGAGCACGTACCGACAGGGCATCTCGAGGTGCTGGCCGCCGACGGCATCGCGTGCCGGCCGGGTCCGGCGGCGCTCGTGCATGCCCAAGACAAGATCGTGATGCGTCAGCGGCTCGCACGGCTGGGCGCACCGAGCCCGGTCAACGCAGTCGTGGCCACGCCCCTGGACGTTGACGCGTTCGCTGCCAAGGTGGGCGGCTACCCGGTGATCTTGAAGACGAGCCGAGGCGGGTATGACGGCAGGGGTGTCTGGAACGTCGCCGGCCGCCAAGCCGCAAGCGCGGTGTTGCGGGACGCGCCCGACGGCATACCCGTCCTCGCCGAGGAAAAGGTCGACCTGGCGCGCGAGCTGGCGGCCGTCGTCGCACGGGCTCCCAGCGGTCAGGTCGCCGCCTACCCCATCGTTGAAAGCGTGCAGAGCGACGGCATCTGCGTCGAGGTGACGGCGCCCGCCCCGGACCTCGACGCTGGGCTGGCAGTCGAGGCTCAGCAGATCGCCATGCGCATCGCGGCCGAGCTCGACGTGACAGGCATCCTCGCTGTCGAGCTCTTCGAGACGTGGGACGGCCGGATCCTCGTCAACGAGCTCGCCATGCGCCCTCACAACACCGGGCACTGGTCCATCGACGGCGCGGTCACGAGCCAGTTCGAGAACCATCTGAGGGCCGTGCTCGACCTACCGCTCGGCTCACCCTCTGCGCGCACCCCGTGGACAGTGATGGTCAACATCTTGGGTGGGTCGGCTCCGACGCTGTATGACGGCTACCCCCATGTGCAGGCGCGGGATCCCGATCTGCGGGTCCACCTCTACGGCAAGGCGGTCAGACCGGGCCGCAAAGTGGGTCATCTGACTGCCTACGGCGATAACCTCGACGAGGTGCGGGAGCGGGCACGCCACGCGGCCCAATGGTTCGAGGGCAAGCTCGGCGACGGCGACACCCCGGGGGAGCAGTGATCCAATGACCGAGCCCGCGGCCGCCGTCCCCCTGGTGGGCATCGTGATGGGGTCGGACTCTGACTGGCCGACGATGCGGGCGGCCGCCGAAGTGTTGGGCGAGTTCGGGGTGCCCTGTGAGGCCGACGTGGTGTCAGCGCACCGGATGCCCGAGGAGATGCTCGCCTACGGGCGTGGCGCCCACGGGCGTGGGCTCCGAGTGATCATCGCCGGCGCCGGGGGAGCTGCACACCTGCCCGGAATGCTGGCGGCAGTAACCCCGCTGCCCGTGATCGGCGTGCCCGTCGCGCTGAAGCACCTCGAGGGGATGGACTCGCTCCTGTCGATCGTGCAGATGCCGGCCGGCGTGCCGGTGGCGACGGTGGCCATCGGCAACGCGCGCAACGCCGGCCTGCTCGCCGTCCGCATCCTCGGGACCGGCAACGAGTCGCTCCGCTCCTCGATGGAGGACTTCCAGGAGGCGTTAGCGCAAACGGCGCGGAGCAAGGGTGCGGCGATGCGCGCCGACCGGCCGGGGCGAGAGACGCGATGACCCCCCCGCGGACGGCGTACCTGCATATCGGGCTGCACAAGACCGGAACGACGTACCTGCAGAACATCTGGCGAGCCAACCGCGAGCAGCTACGGGCTCAGCAGATCGAGTTTCCCGGCGGTCCGGGCGAACCGGTGCAGGCTTTCGCCGTCTGGGACTTGCAGGGTCGTCGGCCCCGGGGCGTCGAGGACAGGCGCATCTCTGGGCAATGGGATGCTCTGGTCAGCCACGTGAACGGGTGCGGTATGCCGAGCGCCCTGGTCTCGGAGGAACGTCTCAGCCTCGCCACGCTCAAACAGGCGCGGGCCGCAGTCAACGCCTTTCCCGACTCTGACGTGCACGTCGTCGTCACCGTCCGCGACATCGGACGGGTCGTCGTGTCGGCCTGGCAGGAGGAGGTCAAGAACGATCAGACGTGGACGTGGCAGCAGTTCGTGGACGCGATCAAGGATCCTGCCCAGGTCGCCAAGAGTCCGGCGCGCGGCTTCTGGCTTCGCCAGGACGTCGCGAAGATCTGCGAGACGTGGGAGGCCGCGGTGCCGGCGCAGCGGCTTCATGTCGTGACGGTGCCGCCGTCAGGTGCGTCTCCGGAGGAGCTGCTGCGGCGGATGGCGTCCGTGGTCGGCTTCGATCCGGCCACCCTGACCGAGCAACCGGCCTGGAACAACGAGACGGTCGGGGTGGCCGCTACCGAGGTGATCCGGCGTGTCAACGAGCGACTCGGCGGCAGGCTCAACCAGCGTGAGCACGACAAGGTCATCAAGATGACTCTCGTCCAGATGCTCGCCGGGCGAACCGAGCCGGTGCGCTTCACCCTCCCGCGCGAGGAGATCGGCTGGGCCACCGAGCGCGCCAACGCCATGGTCGCCGAGCTGGCTTCGCGCGGCTACCCCGTCACCGGAGACCTCGCCGAGCTGCGGCCACGGTTGCGTGAGGGCGGTCGACGCCCTGACGACGCCACCGACGCCGAGCTGCTCGAGGCGTCGCTTGACGCGCTGGCGCTGCTGTCGGAGAGGTACGCCACCTCGTGGTGGGTCCGCAAGAAGTCCTCGGTCGAGGATGTCGAGGAGGGGGGTGATCTCGCAAGCCGGGCGCGAGGGACGTTCTTCCGCGGCCAGCGCGCGGCAGCGCAACTCGCCGACCGGAGCCCGGTGGCCGCGAGGGTCATGGCGCTCGTACTCAGAGGCCGCGACCGCGCCCGCACGAAGGCTCGTGGCACGTCGAGCTGATAGGCCGCGAGACTCGGCCGAGAAGCCCGCACGTGCGCGTTGAAGCGTGGGAAGGACGCCGCGCTTCGTGCTCTGACTTCTCTGTGACGATCATCTTGCTCGCCGCGCTCACCGAGGTCCCGTACTTGAACTACAAAACTGTCTGGGAGCAGATCTCGCTGCCGCAGTGGCTCATCAACAACCTGGTGGTCGGGGTAGCGGCAGCCACCGCTGTCACCTTGACGAGTGCGCTGGTCGCCTTCGGATTCGCTCCAGGGGCTATTGGCCGGTTGCGGAGCAGGTTGCCGATGCGGTGTTATCGTCGCGGATCGCCTTGAACACCGCGTCCGCCTTGGCCTGGTCCCAGATCACTGCGGTTCCGGCCGGAGTGGAGGCACCGAGGTCGCTGTAGGGGACCACACAGCGTTTGGCGTCGGCTCCGCTCGTATGCGCCATCGCCCACGCGAACTTCGCCAGGTCGATGGGGCCGACGTTGTCGCCGACTTGGAGCGTGTCGGCCGCCGCCCGGTTGACCTGCAGGTAGCGCCATGGCAGTACGATCGTCTGCCACGACGCGGCCTTCTTGCCGACCGCGCTGATCACCTCGCGCTGGTGCTCCGCGCGGGTGATGTCGCCCAAAGGGAAGGCGCGTGAGCGTGAGTACCCGAGCGCAGTCGTGCCGTCGACCTCCTGACAGCCCTTCTGGAGCTTCAGGTTGCCGGCCTTGGGGTCGTTGATCGACGTCCGTGGACAGACCTGGATGCCGCCCACGGCATCAACGATGTCGACGAACGCGGTGAAGCCCACCTCGATGTAGTCGTCGATGTGCACGTTGGTCGCCTGCTCGACCGTCTGGACCAGCAGGTCGGCACCCCCGTAGGCGTAGGCGGCGTTGATCTTTCCCTTGCTATGGCCGGGGATGTCGACATACGAGTCACGCGGGATCGACAGCAGCAGCGTTGGCCCGCTTCCGTCGGGGACGTGCAGCATGATGATCGTGTCGGTGCGCTGTCCGGCCGCCTGCCCGGTCCCGAGGCCCTGGCGCTGCTGCTGGCTCAGTCCTGCTCGGCTGTCCGAGCCCACCAGCAGGTACGTCGTCCCTGGCGTGTCCGCGGGCCGGTTGCCGCCCGGGTCGGCATCCACCTTGGTGATGCTCTGCAGCGTCCAGATCGGCACAGCGACCAAGAAGACCACCCACGCCAGGACAAGGATGAGGATGCCGCGCAGCCACCACCTGCGCCTGCTTCGGCGCCGCGGCGCTCTGGGTGGGGGTTGCCTGCTGGCTCCGGGAGGTTGTTGAGGTGGCCCGTGGCCGCTGGGTGGCTGAGGCGACGGGCTGGCGTAGCGCGAACCCGCTTGCGGAGCGGCGTATGTGCCTCCGAAGGACGCCGGACGGTTCGCCGCTCGCTCGTCCGCAGGCGGCGGCGCGGATCCGAAGCTGGGAGGGTTACCCGACGCAGCGGACGGCGGGCCGGCCGCGGCCCCGGGTGGAGTGACGTCGAGCACCGCGGTGTGCTCGCTGGCGTCCGACACCGGCCCGGTGGCTTCGGTGTCGTCGTCGCCCTGCTGTCGAGGGATCATCCGAGTCTCGTCGGGATCGACATCGTGCGGCTTACGACGCTGGCCCGAGTAGAGCCAGTCATACTGCGGCCCATCGGGGTCGCGCTTGTCGGACATGCGATCACGCTACCCGCCGGGTCGGCGGTAGCTGCGCATCTGACCGCTCCAGCGGCAGGATCCGCGGCCGGGCCGGCGGGTTCGTGGCCGAAAGCTCGGCGGGTCGGACAGCTGTGACAGGTGGGACTGGTGATACTTGGGCGGGATGTCTGTCGCCCGTCCGCCGCTGTCGCTCAGCGGGGGAGCCTCCGCCTCTGCCGTCGCCAGCCGGGTGCGGCTACGTCGGGCCGTCACGCTGCTCGTCATGACAGTGGTGGCGCCCGGCAGTGCACAGCTGGCGGCCGGCAACAAGCGAGTCGGACGAGTTGCCCTGCGGGTCTTCGCCGGGGTGCTCGGATGTGCGCTCGTCTGTGCCGCGCTGGCGCTGTTGTGGCGTGGCCTGCTCATTACCGTCTTGACGTCCCTGCTGCTGCTCTCGCTCATCCGGTTCGCGCTGATCGCGTTGGCGGTGTGCTGGGCCTACCTGATCATCGATGCCTGGCGGATCGCCGAGCCGCTGGGGTTGCGTCAGCGCCAGCGGTTGGCGATGACGGCGCTGAACGGCGTGCTGTGCCTGTCGCTGAGCGGTGGGCTCTTGTTCGCGAGCCACCTGGTCGCCGTACAGCGTGACTTCATCGCGTCCGTCTTCGGTGCCCACGACGTGTCAGCAGCCACAGATGGGCGCTACAACGTCTTGTTGCTCGGGGGTGACGCCGGTCCCAAACGCGTCGGCCTCCGTCCGGACAGCATCACGGTGGCAAGCATCGACGAGCAGACCGGCCGCACGGTCCTGCTGGGACTGCCGCGCAACCTGGCCGACGTGCCGTTCCCGACGGACAGCCCGATGCACCGGCGGTTCCCGCACGGGTTCGACTGCGACGGCTGCTACCTCAACAGCGTCAACACCTGGGCAGTCGACCACGCCAACCTCTTCCCGCATGTCAAGAACCCCGGCATCGTCGCGACCACCGACGCGGTGGAGGAGATCACCGGCCTGACGATCAGCTACTACTCGCTGATCGACCTCAAGGGCTTCCAGGACCTGGTCAACGCGGTCGGTGGGGTGACGATCAGGGTGGGAGAACGCATCCCCATCGGAGGCGTGGGCGGCCGGATCACCGGCTGGATTGAGCCGGGACGCCAGCACCTCGGCGGCTTCCAGACGCTCTGGTACGCACGCAGCCGGGCGACTTCTGACGACTACTCGAGGATGGCACGGCAGAAGTGCGTCATGAGCGCCATGCTGCAGCAGCTCGACCCCAAGACCGTGCTCACACACTTCGGTGACATCGCCAGGGCCGGCAAGCAGATCATCTCGACGTCGATCCCGGCGAGCGAGGTCGACACGTTCGTCGGCCTCGCGCTCAAGGCCAAGGACCTGCCCGTCTCATCTGTGTCGTTCGTGCCGCCGAAGATCAACACCGGCGACCCCGACTGGGCGCTGATCCGGTCGATGGTCACTGACGCGATCGCAAAGTCGCAGACTCACGATGTGGGCACGCCGCCCGGGGCGGTCGGTAGTGACGCCGGTGGGAGTGGCGGTGGCGTCGGCGGGAGTGGCGGTGACGGCGGTGGGGGCGGCGGCGGGAATGGCGAGGGAGGTGGAGCCGGCGGGGGCGGTGGCGCCGGCGGGGGCGGCGGTGGCGCGGGCGGGCAGACGACGCTTCCTCACGACGCCAACCACAGCACCAATCTCGCGTCAAGCTGTTAGCCCCGACAATTCGTCCTGCCGACGTCGGGGACGTGCCGCCTGGTCCAGCAGGACGAATCGAGCCGCCAGGATTCGTCTCGTTGAGGTCGGGGACGTGCCGCCTGGTGCAGCAGGACGAATCTGGGGTGGCGGTGCCTCGGCGGGGTATGGCGGTGGCGAGAGCCGGGCGTCGGGTGGCGCCGGCGGGGGCGGCGGTGGCGCGGGCGGGCAGACGACGCATCCTCACGACGCCAACCTCAGCACCAATCTCGCGTCAAGCTGCTAGCCCCGACGATTCGTCCTGCCGAGGTCGGGGACGTGCCGCCTGGTGCAGCGGGACGAATCGAGCCGCCGGGATTCGTCCTGTCGAGGTCGGGGACGTGCCGCCTGGTGCAGCGGGACGAATCGAGCCGCCTGGTGCGGCAGGACGAATCGGCGGGGGCGGCGAGCCTCTACCATGAGTCGGGGCGTCGGAGAGGGCCGGTGTGGTGTCGCAGAGCGAACGCGTTGTCGCTGTCGTGGTGACCTGGAACCGCCGGGACCTGCTCGTCGAGTCGCTCCGGGCGATCGAGAGCCAGCGCCCGCCGCCCGCGCACATCGTGGTCGTCGACAACGCCTCCGACGACGGCACCCGTGACCTGCTCGCGGCCGAGTTTGCGCACCTCGAGGTCATCGCGCTCGGTCGCAACATCGGCGGTGCGGGTGGATTCGCCGCTGGCATCGACCGGGCTCTGCAGGTGGCGTGTGACGCGCTCTGGCTGCTGGACGACGACACCGTGCCTGAGCCGGGCGCGCTGTGCGCGCTGCTGGCGGCCCGACGCGACTACCGCCCCGGGACTCCCGCGCTGGTCGCGTCACGTGTCGTCTGGACCGACGGGCGTGACCACCCGATGAACACGCCCCGAGCCAAGCCCGGCGTCGGGGCGGCGGAGGTGGCCGAGGCCGCCCGGGTGAGATGTGTGCCGATCCGGTCAGCCTCCTTCGTGTCGGTGCTGGTCGACGCCGGCGTCGCGCGTGAGAGAGGGCTGCCGGTCGCCGACTACTTCCTGTGGAACGACGACTTCGAGTTCACGACCCGGGTCGTACGGGGCCGGCGAGCGCTCTACTGCCCCGCGTCCGTGGCGGTGCACAAGACGAAGTCATTCGGCTCGACCAACGCCGACCCGGGAAAGCGCTTCTACTTCGAGGTACGCAACAAGGTGTGGCTGTTCAGCCGCTCCGGTGGTCTGAGCCCGGTGGAGAAGGTCCTCTACGGCGGGTCGACGGTACGCCGTTGGGCAAGCACGCTGGCTGCCTCGACTGACCGGCCGACATTGCTGCGGGCGGCCGGCCGCGGACTCGCGGACGGCGTGCGCACCCGCCCGAAGCCGTCAGAGCTCGTCATCGCCGACGCCATGCGGGCCGGCGGGCCAGATGGCTGAGCAGTTCAGTCTGCTGATGAGCGTGTGGGCCGGCGACGAGCCGAGCTTTCTCGACGCGGCCTTCCGCTCGGTCGTCCACGACCAGCTCCGCAGGCCGGACGACGTGGTGTTGGTGCAGGACGGCCCGGTGTCGGAGGAGCTGTCGGAGGTGATCGGCCGCCTGATCGGTTCCTCGCCGGTTCGCACCACGCTGCTCGCGCTCGACGCCAACGTCGGTCTTGGGGTCGCGCTCGATCAGGGCATTGCTGCGTGCGCCCACGACATCGTGGCGAGGATGGACGCTGACGACATCGCGCTACCGCGGCGGTTCGCCGTGCAAGTGCCGCTGGTCGAGGGCGGCGTCGACCTGGTGGGATCGTCGCTGCTGGAGTTCGACACCGACGCCAAGGATGTGGTCGGGAAGCGGGTGCCACCGCTCGAGCCTGAAGAGATCGTGCGCTACGCCAGGTTTCACCAGCCGTTCAACCACCCGAGCGTCGTCTATCGGCGCGCCGCGGTGGAGGCGGCCGGCGGATACCGACACCTGGCTCTGATGGAAGACTACCTACTCTTCGCGAAGATGATCGACCAAGGCTGCTCCGTCGCGAACGTCGAGGAGCCGCTCGTTCTGTACCGGGTCGGGGCCGGCGCCTACGCGCGCCGCGGCGGTGTGGCTCTGCTCAAGTCCGAGTGGCGGCTGCAGCGCCAGCTCAGGAGGATGTGCTTCACCTCGCGCATACAGTTTCTTCGCAATGTCGTGGTTCGCGGTGGCTACCGACTGGTCCCGGAAGGTATCCGTCGTACGACGTACCGCATGTTGATCGCGCGCAGGGGCGAGCGGTGAAACGCCTTTGAGCCCGACAGCAACTAGACTTGGGCGGGCCTTGGCGGCGGCGGCAAAGGCAATCGGGCGCGTTGCGGACTCTGCCGGCGCCTACCATCGGTCCTCGTCGGGACCATCGAGCAGGAGCGTGAGTGAACCAAGATCTCGTCGTCGTCGGCTCGGGCCTATTCGGCCTGACCATCGCCGAGCGCTGCGCCAACGACCTGGGCCTCAAGGTGCTCATCCTCGACCGACGCCACCACGTCGGCGGCAACGCCTACAGCGCACCCGAGCCGGAGACCGGCATCGAGGTGCACCAGTACGGCGCCCATCTGTTCCACACCTCGAACGAGCGGGTGTGGGAGTACGTCAACCGCTTCACGCGCTTCACGGGTTACCAGCACCGGGTGTTCTCGATCTACAAGGGCAAGGTCTACCCGATGCCCATCAACCTGGCGACGATCTGCGAGTACTTCGGGCAGTGGATGACGCCCGACGAGGCGCGCGCACTTGTCGCCGAGCAGGCGGGGGAGTTCGACCGGGCCAGCGCCGCCAACCTCGAGGAGAAGGGCATCTCCCTCATCGGGCGGCCGCTCTACGAGGCCTTCATCCGCGGCTACACCGCTAAGCAGTGGCAGACCGACCCGCGGGAGCTGCAGGCCGAGATCATCTCGAGGCTGCCGGTCCGCTACAACTTCGACAACCGATACTTCAACGACAAGTACGAGGGCCTGCCCGTCGACGGCTACACCGCCTGGCTCGAGCGCATGGTCGACCATCCCAACATCGAGGTGCGGCTCAACACTGACTTCTTCGACGTGCGGGAGGAGTATGTCGGCAACGTCCCGATCGTCTACACTGGACCGCTGGACGCGTACTTCTCGAACTCGGCCGGCGAGCTGTCCTGGCGGACGGTCGACCTGGAGCCGTCGGTGCTGAACGTCGGGGACTTCCAAGGCACGTCGGTCATGAACTACGCCGACGAGGACGTGCCCTTCACCCGGATCCACGAGTTCCGGCACTTCCACCCCGAGCGAGACTGGTATCCGAAGGACAAGACAGTCATCGTGCACGAGTACTCCCGCTTCGCGGAGTCTGGTGACGAGCCCTACTACCCGATCAACACCCCCGAGGACCGGGCCAAGCTGCTCGCGTACCGGGACCTCGCCAAGGCTGAGACGAACGTGCTCTTCGGTGGACGCCTCGGCACTTACAAGTATCTCGACATGCACATGGCAATCGGCTCGGCGCTGTCGATGTACGACAACTCCCTTCGTCCCCACTTCGCGGACGGAGCAGATCTCGAGAGCGGTGGCGTCGAATGAGCGTTGACACGTCGACCCAACCGGCGCACCCGCTCGGTCCACTGCATAACCCCGGCCGTGTCGGCGGCCTGATGGACGTTTTCCGGCGGCACTACCTGCTGAGGCTGCTCGTGCGCAAGGAGCTGCGCGTGCGCTACCAGGGATCGCCGATCGGACTCGCCTGGTCCTATGTCAAGCCGGCCGTGCGGTTCGCGATGTACTACTGGGTCATCGGACTGCTCCTGCAGCACCGGCTCGAGGACCGCGCGCTGCACATCTTCTCCGGCATGATCATGGTGTCGTTCTTCACCGACGCACTGACCTCGGGCTCGCGGTCGGTCGTCAGGAACAAGTCCCTGGTACGCAAGATCAACCTGCCCCGGGAGATGTTCCCGGTGGCGTCGGTCATGGTCTCGGCGTACCACATGATCCCGATGTATGTGATCGTGCTGATCGGCTGCCTCTTGTCCGGATGGCACCCGGACGCGATGGCCTTCCTCGCCGCCTTGATGGCGCTCGTGCTCGTGATGGTCTGGGGTCTCGCGACAGCGCTGCTGCTGAGCGCCTGGAACGTCTACTTCCGCGACGTGTCCAACGTCGTCGATGTCATCCAGACGGTGATCACGTGGACCGTCCCGATGATCTACCCGTTTATCATCGTCAAGCAGCAGGTGCTCGACACTGGGCACGACTTCCTCTATCAGATCTACCTCGCGAGCCCGCTCTGCAACGCGGTGCTGCTCAACAACCGCGCCTTCTGGACACCGGCGTCGGAACAGCCCGCGGAGGCCGCGGTCAAGGAGCTGCCGTCGCACCTGTTCGAGCGTGGTCTGGTGATGATCGTGCTCGGCCTGCTGTGTCTGTGGTTCGCGCAGGTCGTCTTCTCGCGGCTCGAGGGCCGCTTCGCGGAGAAGATGTGACCAGGCTCGTGACCCGGCCATGAGCGCGTCGATCGTGGTGGAGAACGTCACGAAACGGTTCAAGCTCGCGAACCAGAAGACGTTCAAGAAGCTGGCAGTCAACGCCCTCAAGCGCCGGCCGCTGTCCAACTCCTTCACGGCGCTCCAAGACATCGCCTTCACGCTCGAGCAGGGCGAGGCGATCGGACTGATGGGCCTCAACGGCTCCGGCAAGAGCACACTACTCAAGTTGATCTCCGGCGTGATGATGCCCGACGAGGGCCAGGTGCTGACCCGTGGACGCATCGCCGGACTCATCGACGTCGGTGCCGGTCTGCATCCGGATCTGTCGGGGCGCGAGAACATCTACCTCAACGGTGCGATTCTCGGCATGACCGAGGCCGAGATCAACCGGAAGTTCGACGCGATACTCGACTTCTCCGAGATGGAGAAGTTTCTCGACACCGAGGTCCGGCACTACTCCTCGGGCATGTTCATGCGGCTCGCCTTCGCCACGGCCGTACACACCGACTGCGACATCTTCTTGATCGACGAGGTGCTCGCCGTCGGCGACCAGCCCTTCCGCAAGAAGTGCATGGCCCGGATCCACCAGCTCAAGGCCGAGGGCCGCACGATGGTCTTCGTGAGCCACAACCCCAAGCAGGTGCTCAAGCTGTGCCAGCGAGGACTGGTGCTCGAGACCGGCAAGATGATCTACGAGGGCAGCGCGCACGGGGCCGTCGAGACACTCGGCTACGAGCTCAACCTTGATGATGACGACGACGACTGAGCCTGCCTTCCGCCATCTGTGCTCGCTCGGAGCTTTCTGGTTCGGCTGTCGATTTGGGCCTGCCGTTCGTGCACATGCTGAGGAAGCGGCTCCAGGTCGCCCGCCGAGGTCGCGGGACCGACCCCGCGCGCTGAACGAGGTCGCTCTTCGACGTACCAGCTGTTTCGCGTCGTACGCGCTGACCTGTTCCGGCCTCGGCTGAACGCTCAGCGAGGCGGGGCACCCGTGGTTGTAGCCAGTCTTACGATGGAGCGGTGCCGATCCTCGATGTGGAGATCGTGGGCAGACAGCGGCTGCCCTCGGATCTCGCCCAGCGGCTCGCGGATGCGGCTGGCGAACTGTGCGGGTCCCCCGCCGGCTCGACGTGGGTGAAGCTCCGCAGCATCGCACCAACGCAGTATGCCGAGAACGCCACACCGGACGCGGCGCACGACAGTCGGCCCGTCTTCGTGTCCGTGCTCCTGTCCGCCCGGCCGACCGGCGAACACGCAGAGCAGTTGGCTGCATCGCTGGCGCGGGGGGTTGCGGAGGTCGTGAGCCGACCAGTCGAGTGTGTGCACGTGATCTTCAGCGAAGCGGGTGTCGGCCGGGTGGCCTTCGGTGGCAAGCTCCTGCGCTGACGGTCGCACCCCCGTCAACGAGATGTCAGGGACTCGGCGGAAGCACCTGCGGTGTGCCGTGGATCGGCTCCCAGGCCTGCCAAGCGGAGTCCACCATCTCCTTGAGTGTCTTGCTCGTGGACCATCCGAGGGTGTCGCGGATGCGGTGCACGTCCGCGACGGCCACAGCCGGGTCCCCGGGGCGACGCTCGGTGACCGGCGCATCGACGTCGTATCCGGTCGAAGCCGCGATCTGCTCCAGCACCTCGCTCACCGAGGCGCCGTGCCCGGATCCGACGTTGAAGATCTCGTGGGGGCGGTCGTCGCCGCCGAGGTAGTCCAGAGTGTCGGTATGTGCCCCGGCGAGGTCGAGGATGTGCACGTAGTCCCGGATGCAGGTGCCGTCGGGGGTGGGGTAGTCGTTTCCGAACACCCTCGGCTGTTCACCCGTCGTGAGCGCCCGCAGTGCCATCGTGATGAGGTTGAGCACGGCGGGGTCGCCGAGCTCGGGCCACCCGGCACCGGCGACGTTGAAGTAGCGCAGCCCGGCCCAGCGCAGCCCCCAGGCGGCCGCGGCATCGCGACACATCCACTCACAGATCAGCTTCGTCTCGCCGTAGGGGCTGATCGGCTTGCAGTCGACGTCCTCCGAGCACAGGGCGCCCTCTGGCAGGTCGGGAAGCCCGTAGGTGGCTGCCGAGGACGAAAACATCAGTTTGTCGACCTGTGCCATCTCCATCGCCATGAGCAGGTTGGCCATGCCCCCGACGTTTTGCCGGTAGTACCACGCGGGCCGCTCGGCCGACTCGCCGACCTGTTTCTTGGCGGCCACGTGCACGACGGCGTCGACGCCGTACTCGTGCATCAACGCGACGAGCTTCTCGGCGGCATGGTCGGCGGCGATATCGACCTGGACGAGCGGCGTGTCTCCAACCCGGCTGGCCATCCCCGTGCTCAGATCGTCGACCACGACCGCATCACCGCGCTCGCGCAGCAGCCGCACCACGTGAGCTCCGATGTAGCCAGCGCCGCCCGTCACCAATACCGTCATGGCGACACCTTAGTGCCCCGTCCACCTGCGTCTGCCCTGTTGTGCGGCGTGGTGGGGACGCGGTGTCAGCCGGTGAGCCAGAGCACAGCGGTAGCTCTCTCCTCCTCGGCAATCCGGTCCCGCGTCGGGGCGTCCGCATGCGCGACGAGTACGACGCGTGCGCCCGCCACGAGCGGCGCCACCAGGCCGGCAGCGAGCTGGCTCGATCGGGTGGGGTTCGCGTCGGTGATGAGGCCACCCCCGGGAACCAGCCCGAGGTCGGCGGCGGTGCTGGCTGCGTGCTCGACGAGCTGGGCGTGCGTGATCGCGCCGGTCGAAGTCTCGAGCGCGACGTCGCCGCCTTGGACGAGACCCGGCATGAGCAGGACGTCCGGCTGGGGAGGCACCTCCCGACCGAAGTCGAGCCAGCCGTCGGGAAGCGGCTCGACGAACGGGCCACCCAGGGCCCGCAGCGAGCAGGCGATGGGCTGACCCTCGACGGCTGCCAAGTCGGTGCGGGAGTCCGGACCCACCACGCTGGCGGCGATGTCGTCGGCAGCGCCATCCAGAGCCACGCGGAGGCCGGCAGCCCACACAGCCATCAACGTCACTGTCGACTGCCAGTGCGCCGGCAGGTCGACACGAACCGTCGCGCCCGCGTCGAGCCCGAGCTCGTCGCTGAAGAAGTTGGCCACCTTGCTGACCCAGTTGTCGAACGTCTTGACGCTGAGCTCGATCCGCTCACCGGTGGCGCCGTCGAAGAACGTCACCAGTGGGCGGCCCGGGTCCGCGGCGAGGGCGTCGGCGAGCGCCGCCACCACTGTGTCGGGAGGGGAGGGCACGCGCACCACCTTAAGTGAGCATGGCAGCTGCCTGGCCAGCACGGCTGATCTGCCATGTGCACAAGGCGCCTGCGTTGCGAGCATGGCAGGTGCAGGCGGGCGCGCTGGCCGGCCGGCGGGCTCGTCGGCACGCCGGCCCGTGGTTTGATGGCGGTGTGGAGGCGGTGATCGTCGCAGGCGGGCTGGGCTCGAGGATGCTGCCCTTGACCGCGCACCGGCCGAAGCACCTGCTCCCGGTGGCCGGTGAGCCGTTCGTGGTCCACCAGATCGCCAAGCTGGCCGCCAGCGGGCTCTCCCGGGTAGTGCTGGCGACCAGTTACCACGCCGAACTCTTCGAGCCCGTGCTCGGCGACGGCAGGGCGTGGGGTATCGAGCTGATCTACGCCCGCGAGGTCGAGCCGCTGGGCACGGCGGGCGCCATTCGCCACGTGGCTCCACATCTGCGCTCGGGCCCCGACGAGCCCGTCGTCATCCTCAACGGCGACATCCTCAGCGGGCACGACCTGAGCCGCCAGCTGAGCTGGCATCAAGGCCAGGCGGCGGACATCACCCTGCATCTGGTCGAGGTCACCGACGCTCGGGCGTACGGCTGCGTCCCGACCGATCGGGCGGGCAACGTGACCGCCTTCCTGGAGAAGTCACCCGACCCCATCTCACATCAGATCAACGCCGGCTGCTACGTCTTCGCCAGACGGGTGATCGACTCGATCCCCGTCGGCCGGATGGTGTCGGTCGAGCGGGAGACGTTTCCGCACCTGCTGACCGAAGGCCTGCGGGTGCAAGGCTGGGTCGACCCGTCCTACTGGCTCGACGTCGGCACTCCAAGCGCCCTGTGCCAGGCGTCATCGGATCTCGTCCGCGGGATAGCGACCAGTCCCGCCCACTCGGCACCGCCGGCTGAGTCGTGGCTTTCTGCCTCCGCCTTCATTGCGCCAGGTGCGTCGGTGCGGGGCGGAACCGCAGTCGGTCCTGGGGCGAAGGTCGAGTCCGGGGTGCGCATCGAGGGTGGGCTGATCTACGACGGCGCCACGGTCGGCTCACGCAGCCGGATCGTCGACTCCGTGGTGGGGCCGGGGGCCGTGGTCGGACCCGACGTCGTGCTTCAAGACGCTGTGGTTGGTGACAACGCAACAGTCGGTGCCGGGTGCGAGCTGGTTCGCGGAGCGCGGGTCGGGTCAGACGTCGTGCTTCCCGACCGGGCTATCCGGTTCTCGTGACAGTCCAACCGCACGTCTGGCGTCTCCCGGTGGCCGTCAGCTGAAGAGTCCGCTGTGGGTCAACAGAGACATCCCGCCGAGTACGGCGGCGAAGCGCAGGGTGCGTCCCACAAACGTCGTGACGTAGAACCAGACCCGGTGAAAGCGCAGCTGGCCGGCCAGGACTGCCATGATCGCCAGGGGCGGGAAACCCGTCGTTGCGGAGAGGAACAACAACACGATGCCGGTCCAGGGACGCCGGTCGGTGCGGGTCTTGACCTTGTCGTACTGCTGCCGCCAGCGCGGCGACTCCATCTTCTTCTGGATGTAGCTCCACTTCATCGACGACCGCCCGACCTCGTACCAGAAGATCTTGCCGACCACCTGCCCCGCCGCGGCGACGATCGAGACCAGCCAGACCCCGAAGTGGTCGACGAGCGCACCGACCGTCGCGATATAGGCCTCGATGTTGATCAGCGGGAAGAGTGCCGAGGCGACCGCTACACCGAACGTCGCCAGCAACAGCTTCATCGCCTGCGCGTCCCGCTTTCCGGTGGTACGGCGTCGACAGCTGCCGAGACGCCACCCTGGTGTGCGGGGTGCGCGCATCCGCTCGGGACGGGCAGCCCGAGTCGGGTCATCCAGACCAGCGACGTGATCTTGAGGCCGAGCAGTGCCGTCGCGATGCACCCTGCCACCCAGGCGTCCCGCGTCCAGACCATGAAGACGGCGAAGAGGGCAGAGTTGAGCGCCTTTCCGGGCTTCGACCAGTTCCACAGCCAGATCCGGCGATCGACGAGATAGAAGTAGTTCGGGCTGGACAGCGGCCAGGCAAGGAACGCCATCGACAGGTACATGTCGATGACCATGAACTCGGCGAGGTAGATGCCGACCGGTACGACCATCGTCGGGTCGTACCATGCGAACCCGACGTAGAACACGGCCGCCGACACCCTGTCGCACATGATGTCGAGCGTTGCCCCGGTCCGGGTCTCACGGTCGGTGACCCGGGCGATGGCACCGTCGGCCATGTCGCCGACCCAGTAGACTGCGAGCGCACAAAGCAGCAGCGTCAGCGAGTGCTCGTGAGCGCCCCACAGCGCCAACACCAGCGTGCAGGCGGTCCGCACGAACGTGATGATGGTTGCCAGTGTGAAGACCCGTTCGGCCCCAGGGTCGGCGCACTCTCGATGTGCGCAGACCTCACTGGCGGTGAACCCTGTCGACGACACAGTGCCGATCTTGCCACCGGTCGAACTCACTGATGCCAGAGGAAGCCCTCGGGCGCGTCGTCGTACGGGTACCTCTTCATGAACTCGCCGAGGGCGGCGCCGGAGAAGCTCGAGCAGTACTGGCTCTCGCCGAACGATGGTGGGGTGCCGCTGCTGAAGTTCGCCGGGTCGAATGTCGGCTGGTGAATCGACCAGTGCGTGAGGGCGATGTGCTTGCCGTCGGGGATCGGGGCGCCGCCTTGGTCGTTGGCCGTCCAGGGCGCGATGATCACGTTGTAGCGAGGGTCCTGGCCGTGGGCATCGAACTTCTTGGCCGTGGCCTCCAGCGTGTTCAGCTGCGAGCCGTCGCCCGCCACCGTCTCGTCATACCAGACGATGGTCCAGCCGTGCTCCAGGTTGTGCACCAGCATCTCGAGGCTGGGCCGGTCGTCTGCCGTGTAGAAGTGCACGCCTCCGGGCGCGGGCGTCGGGTTGTGGGGGCCGAATGCCGGCGGCACCGTCTGGTAGGTGACCGGCGTCGTGACGTGCTGTCCCGCACCTGTCGCGTCCTCCTCCTTGACAGACGTACAACCCGCGCTCGCAGCGGTGGTCCCGATCTGGCTCAGGTCCTGGGCGGCGATCGCGTTCTTCTCGCTGCGGTCCTTGAGCACGGTGTACCCCGCGAAGCCGACGATGACCAGGGCGACGACGACGCAGATCGCGACGACGGTGAGGGTCCGCCGCCGCTCCGCGGCCTTGGCCTGCTTGCGCATCTGCTCGACCATGTCGCGCCGTTCGCGGTTGGTGCTGGACTTGCTCACGGGGTGCGGCCTTTCGGGTGTGGACGACATCTGAGTCTACGTGGCGAGCCACCCGGTCCTGGATTCTGTTCGCCAGCCGCCGGTCAAGCGGTCGTGGGTAGCGGTGCAGTCTGCCCTGAGGCGGTGCGCAGCGGCCAGCGTCTCGATCCGCTCCTGCAGCCGCCCGACCTCGACCCAGTCGGCCCCCTCGGCGTGATCGTGTACGTCGATCTGCACCACCCAGCCGTCTGCGCTGCCCGGGTCGGAGGTGACCCTTTCCACGAGCAGCCGGATCGCTGGTCGGGTCGAGACCAACGAGTCGAAAGGCGGCCGGTCACTGGCGAGCCGGCGAGGGAAGTGGGCGAGCGCGACCTCGTCGTCGCGAAGCGCCGCCGCCACGACGGCATCACGAGCCCCCAGACCGAAGAGGTCGTTCACCGCCGGCCGGGCGAGCGCCGCGGCGCCTGACCCGTGGACGCCGACGGCAAGCACCAGCCCGCCCAGGCCGCGTACCACGGCCAGCGGACGCCCGGACGTCTTCGTCTTGACGAGGTCGCAAGCAGCCGCCAGCTCGTCAGCGACCGCCGGGGCGGTGACCTGGAGCACGTTGCCGTGGGTGTCTCGGGTGCCGGCCAAATCGACCAGAGGCGGCAGGCCGGCGCAGCCGATCGCGATGTCCGTCTGACCCAACCGCCACGCGCGCCCAGCCGTGTCGGAGACCACCACGCCGACGTTGATGCCCAGCCGCGCGTACACTTGCTCGCGAAGCTTGCCGGCCCAGGCGTCCGGGTCGCCTGGCAGGGACAGCGCCTGTCCGGCCGCCACGTTGGATGCGTCCACCCCGGCCGCAGCCATGACCAGCCCGTGGGCCGTCTCGGCGATCACCGCATCGCCGCGTCGGGCCACCACCCGGACCGTCTGCGACTCGATGAGGTCCGAGCGGTCGCCGGCCGTCACCAGGCCCTCGGCCTTGCTGATTACTTTGCTCGTGACGACGACGACGTCCTGGTCGGTCAGGTCGGGACACGCGCATACCAGTGCGGCCAGATCGGTGCCCGCGGTTATCTCCGGCCACTCCCAGGCGGTGACCTCGAGCCGGTTCATCGAGATGCTGTCGACGCCAGCGAGGTCGCGAGGTCGAGGGTGGCACGCGCCAGCGCGCTGGTAGCCTCCGCGCCGGCCATGTACAAGGGGACAGCGCGGGCCGCCAGTTGCTGCTTCAGCAGGTCCGGGACCGCCGCGGAGTCCGCTTCGTCGACGAGCCATCCGTCGAGCAGGCCGCCGGACTCGCGGGCGCCGTAGTGGACAGCCACTGCCGCAGCGCTCACCTCGACACCGATCACGGGGAGCAGCCGATCTGCCATCCCCCGCACCGGCGACCCGTCGATGATCGGGGAGACTCCGACTACGCGGGCGGAGGTCCTGCGCAAAGCCGCCGCGATGCCGGGCACGCCGAGGATCGTGCCCACCGAGACGACGGGGTTGCTCGGCGGCACGATGACGACATCGGCCGCAGAGATGGCCTCGAGGACGCCCGGACCCGGTTGTGAGTCATCGATGCCCACGGGTATCACGGCGTAGGCCGCCGGTGCGTGCAGGCGCACCCAGTACTCCTGGAAGTGCACGGCGCGGCGGCCGCCTTCGGCGTCGGGGTCGTCCACGACGACGTGGGTCTCCACCCGGTCGTCCGTCATCGGCAGCAACGTCACCCCCGGGCGCCAACGCTCGCACAGGGCTGCGGTCACGTCGGACAGGGGATAGCCCGCGGTGAGCATCTGCGTACGGACGAGGTGGGTTGCGATGTCACGGTCGCCGAGTCCGAACCAGCGCGGTTCGACGCCGTACGCCGCCAGCTCGTCCTTGGCGTTCCAGGACTCGTGACGTCGACCCCATCCACGCTCGATGTCGATACCGTCCCCGAGCGTATACATCACCGTGTCCAGGTCGGGGCAGATCTTCAAGCCGAACATCCACACGTCGTCGGCCGTGTTGCCGATGACGGTGATGTGGTCCTCGGTCGGCGTGATGACGTCTCGGAGCCCGGTGAGGAACCGGGCACCGCCAACACCTCCGGAGAGCACGGTGATTCGCATGCAGGCAGGGTAGGCCCCACGGCCCTGCCACCGCGCATGCCATCGGGGTCGTGCGCCACCTCGCAGACAGGGGTTGTGGCAGGCTAAGCGGAGATTCCACACCTCCGAGGGGGTCACCGTGGTCACCGATGCGACCAAGAAGTTCCGCGAGATCTTCGCGTACGGGCTGCTGGGCGTCGCCGCCCTCTACGTCATCAGCGGCCTGTCCCTGCTGTTCAAGAGCCAAGATTCCGTCGGACTCGCCTTCACCGGCCGCGCGGCGGCCTTCGGCTACCTGTTCGACGATCCAATCCTGGTCATTTCTCTCGTGGTAGCCGTCGCCTTGGTGGCCGGCTCCGGCGGTGGTGAGGTCGGTCGGGAGGCGAGCAAGAACGCGAGGGCCGTCGTCCTCGCGGCACTCGGTGTCGGCGCCGTGGCCTTGCTCTTCGCAGTGATCAGCTGGTTGGCGGCCTTCGGAGCCGATGAACTCGGTAGCGGCGGGGGCGGACCTTTCAACGGTGTGTTTGGTGCCGGAAAGATCGTCAGCATCTTCTTGGGGCTGGCCCAGCTCGGCTTCCTCGCCCTCGGCGTGTTCTTCGCGCTCAGCGTGCAGCGAAGCCTGCCCCAGCGGATCCAGGCAGGGCAGTGGGGCGGGCAGCCCGGCTACGGCCAGCCGATGCAGGGGTATGGCCAGCAGCAGCAAGGCTGGGGCCAGCCGAACCAGGGTTATGGACAGCCTGGACAACAACCTGGCTGGGCACAGCAGCCGTCGAACTTCCAGGGCCAGCCGTCATGGGGCCAGGGATACCCCAGCGGCCCGCCCACCGGCGCAACGGCCGCTGGCCCTGGCTGGGGTCAGCCGGCCGAGCAGCAGCAGTCGTGGGGTCAGCCGGCCGAGCAGCAGCAGTCGTGGGGTCAGCCGGCCGAGCAGCAGCCCTGGGGTCAGCCGGCCGAGCAGCATCCCGCTTGGGGTCAGCCGGCCGAGCAGCAGCAGCCGTGGGGTCAGCCGGCCGAGCAGGAACCGGCGGCTTGGGGTCAGCCGGCCGAGCAACACCCCGCGTGGGGTCAGCCGGCCGAGCAGCAACCCGCGTGGGGTCAGCCTGGTGAGGACGTTTCCCCGAGTGGCACCACAAGCGTGAACCGTCCGAGCGAGGAGCCGGCCGCCGCCGCCGACCAGGGTGCTACCGACGGCGACGACACAGACCGGGAAGACACCGACCGAGCAGACAGCGACGAGCCTCCTCAGCAGCAGGGCTGGTGGCAGCGGCCGTCGAAATGATGGCGAGCTGGGTCCTTTAGCACGGCCACCGCCGAGTGCTCGGGATGAATTTGCGGCGTGTCGCGGCCAAATTCGCTCAACTGGCTTGACGAACCCTGCTTACACCGTTGTAATTCACTAAAGGCGTCGGCGCGAGAGACAGCCTGTGACAAGGAAGTAACAAAGAGTGAGACAGTGGATCAACGGGCAACAAATTTAATCTGGGTGGTACCGGGTCGAGGAGGCGCAACGTGCGGGAACTAGAAGTGCTCGACGGCGACGCCGACGAACTGATGTGGCAAGAGCGCGCCCTGTGTGCGCAAACCGATCCCGAGGCGTTCTTCCCTGAGAAAGGCGGATCGACCAGGGAGGCAAAGCGGGTATGCCTGTCCTGTGACGTGCGCGGGGAGTGCCTGGAGTACGCACTCTTCAACGACGAGCGGTTCGGTATCTGGGGCGGCCTGTCGGAGCGCGAGCGCCGCAAGCTGAAGAAGCGCGCGGTCTAGGGTGACGCCCCGGCACGCGTGCGCCGGCCGGCCCGGTTGAGGCGGCCGACTCAGACGTCGGTCGAGCGCAGCACCCGGAGATGACCGCGCCGCCCGACCTCTACAGCGCGTCCCAGGGGCTCCTCATCGGCACGGGGCCGGGCTGCCTCACGGACGGCATCGGCCAGGGCGAGCAGATCGTCCTCGGTCGGTGTCAGGTTCTCCGAATCCTGCGCGAGCCGGATCACGTCCCAGCCGCGCGGGGCGCTCAGCTTCTCGGCATGCAGAGCGCACAGGTCGTAGGCATGCGGCTCCGCGTAGGTCGCCAGCGGACCGAGCACAGCGGTCTGGTCGGAGTAGACGTAGGTCAAGGTGGACACAGAGGCTCGACCGCAGCCGCTCCGGGAGCAGGTGCGACGTAGACTCACGGTGAGACGCTACCGCCCAGCCCAGTCGGTGCCCCGGATTGGCCGACGCTGTGATGCCGTGTCGGCTCAGTCGCTCATGTGTCGCTCGAGCGGGCCGGATGTCGGTCTAGGCTGTGCTCGTGGGTGGTTCAGCACGCCTTCCGATCGTGCCGAGACGGGACGGGTCGGCACGCGAGCGTCGCGGGCGGGGGGTGCGGGGCCCGTTGTCACTGCCGGGACCGCTCAACCCGAGCGGTGCGATGACGCGTCCTACCCGGCGCGACGACTTCGACGAGCTCGTGCTGTCGCTCGTCGACCGACTGTCGAGCCGATGGGGCACCGAGCTGGGTGATGTGCAGTTCGGCACCGAGGACGTGCCACAGCTTCCCGACGACTGGGCCGACGAGCCGGTACCGTTCGGCTCGCTGGTCCGTGCCGGACCTCACGCGCCCGCCCGGATCGTGCTGTTTCGCCGGCCTATCGAGCTGCGCGCGAAGAGCAGGCTGGAGCGCACGGCCCTCGCCAACGAGGTTCTCGTCGAACACATCGCCGACCTGCTGGGCCGTGACCCCGCGGAGATCGACCCCTAGTTGGGCGACCTCGCCGGCGCTGGCCTCGCGGGGCAACGCTTCTGGGCTCTACCCTGGGGCCCATGAATCTCCGTCGTCGCCTACCCCACCGCGCCTGGGCTGCGGTCGCTGTTGCCACCGTCGCGCTGGCTGCCGGCGCCTGCGCCCCCGTCAGCGACAGCACCAGCAGCAGCACACCGCCAACACCCACGTCGGGGAGCCAGTCGAGTACAGGCTCGGCCGGCTCTTCCGGCTCCTCGAGCCCGTGCGACGTCAACCAGCTCAACCTGGTTCAGCCCGACCAGCTGACGATCGCCACCGACTCCCCGGCGTACGCGCCGTGGTTCCAGCACAACGACCCCACCAACGGCCAGGGCTTCGAGAGCGCCGTCGCGTACGCCGTCGCCGAACAGATGGGCTTCAGCGACCAACAGGTCAGCTGGGTCACCGAACCGTTCAACAAGTCCTACGCACCAGGTCCCAAGGACTTCGACTTCGACATCAACCAGATCTCGATCACCCCCGCACGCGCGCAGGTCGTGGACTTCTCCAAGGGCTACTACTCGGCCGCCCAGGCCGTGATCGTTCTCGACGGCTCGTCGTTCGCGAACGCCACCTCGCTCGCCGACCTCAAGGACGCGCGCATCGGCGCCCAGGTCGGCACCACGTCGCTTCTGGCCGCGCAGGACGTGATCGCGCCGAGCCAGCAGGTTGCCGTCTTCGACGACACGAACGCCGCCAAGCAGTCGCTGCTCAACGGCCAGATCGACGCCTTCGTGGCAGACCTGCCGACGGCCTTCTATATCACCGCCGCCCAGATCCAGGGCTCCGCTATCCTCGGCCAGTTCCAGGCCACCAGCGGGAACCCGGAGGAGTTCGGACTGCTGTTCGAGAAGGGGAACCCGCTCGTCGACTGCGTCGACCAGGCGATCACCGCCCTCAAGGACAACGGCATGCTCGGGCGGATCGAGCAACGGTGGCTCAGCCAGGACGCCAACGTTCCCGAGCTGAGCTGATCCGCTCTGAGCACGTCGGCTGAGGCGAGCTGGGTCAAGAGCCGCCTGCAGCTCGAGCGTGAGCAGGCGCGGCGGCGTCGCTCCCAGCGGTCGCTCGCGGTCGCCACGATCTCGACCATCGTGGTCTTGGCCCTGCTCGGCTGGCTGATCGCCTCCTCTCCGGGCTGGCCCCGAGTCAGGGAGACGTTCTTGTCCTGGTCCGACGCCAAGGCGTCGTTTCCCGACATCGCCCGAGGCTTCTTGGTCAACGTGAAGATGTTCTTGATCGCCGAACCGGTGATCTTGGTGCTCGGGCTGGTCGTCGCCCTCGCGCGAGGGACCCGGTCGGCCGTGATGTTTCCGTTCCGTGCCCTCGCCGTCGTCTACGTCGACCTTTTCCGGGGCGTACCGACCTTGCTCCTGGTCTATCTCGTCGGCTTCGGGCTTCCCGCGCTGGCCCTGCAGGGCGTACCGGTCGACCCCTTCTGGCTGGGGCTGATCGCTCTCACGATGTCCTACGGCGCCTACGTCGCCGAGGTGATCCGCGCCGGCATCGAGTCGGTCCACCCCGGCCAGCGGGCAGCAGCGCGGTCCCTCGGGCTTAGCCAGGGCCAGACGACCCGCAGCGTGGTGCTTCCGCAGGCCCTGCGTCGCGTCGCCCCCCCGCTGCTCAACGACTTCGTCTCGCTGCAGAAGGACACGGCGCTGGTCGCAGTGCTGGGCCTGGCACCGGCGGAGGCGCTGCGCCAGGCGAACGTCTACACGTCGTTCAACTTCAACTACACCCCGCTCCTCGTCGCTGCCGTGTTCTTCATCGCGCTCACGGTTCCGTTGGCCCGTCTCACCGACACGCTGGGCAACCGGGCACTTCGCCGCCAGCATTCGGCCGGCCCGGCATGACCGCCGTACGGCTGCGAAACGTCTACAAGCAGTACGGCGACCATGTGGTTCTCAGGGGCGTCGACATCGACGTCGACCCGCACGACGTCGTCGCCCTCATCGGCGCGTCCGGCTCCGGAAAGTCGACGCTGCTGCGATGTGTCAACCTGCTCGAGCAGGTCGACGACGGCCAGGTCTGGCTCGGTGGCGACGAGATCACCGACCCCGCCGTCAAGCCCGACCGCATCCGCCGCCGGGTCGGAATGGTCTTCCAGTCGTTCAACCTTTTCCCGCACATGACGGCGGTCCAGAACGTCACGCTTGCATCGCGCAAAGTGCACGGCATGAGCCGACGCGACGCTGCCGACAAGGCCACCACGCTGCTGGGTCGGTTCGGCCTGGCCGGCAAGGAGTCGTCCTATCCGGATCGCCTCAGTGGCGGGCAGCAACAGCGCGTCGCGATCGCCCGATCTCTCATGACGGACCCCGAGGTGCTGCTGCTCGACGAGGTCACGTCCGCCCTCGACCCCGAGCTGGTCGGCGAGGTGCTGGAGATCGTCCGGTCGCTCAAGGCGGGCGGGATGACGATGATCATGGCCACCCACGAGATGCAGTTCTGTCGGGAGGTCGCCGACCAGGTCTGCTTCCTCGACGCCGGGAGGGTGCTCGAGCGCGGCAGGCCCGACCGGGTCCTCTCCGACCCGACCGAACCCCGCACCCGAGAGTTCCTGCGTCGGGTGCTGCTCTGAGCCTCTGCAAAGATGTCAGCCGTGGGTGACCTGGCACGGATCTTCAAGACGTACGACATTCGGGGTCTCGTGCCGAGTGAGCTGGACGAGCCGCTCGCCCAGGAGATCGGCGCGGCCTTCGCGCGCGAGGTGGTCGACGGCACGAGCGATCCCGCCGTCGTCGTGGGGCATGACATGCGCCCCTCCTCACCCGGTCTGGCCGCGGCGTTCGCCGCTGGGGTGCGTGGCACCGGGGTCGACGTCGTGAGCATCGGGCTCGCCTCGACGGACATGCTCTACTTCGCCTCCGGGCGCCTCGGCCTGCCGGGAGCGATGCTCACGGCCTCGCACAACCCGGTCGCCTACAACGGGATCAAGCTGTGTCGGGCGGGCGCCGTAGCCCTGTCGGCCACGGACGGCCTGCACGCGGTTCGCGACCTGGTCGCCGCCGGGACGGCAGCTCAAGGCTCCGCCGAGCGCAGGGGCGCGCTCGAACACCGCGACATGCTGGCGCCGTACGCCGCCCATCTGCACGGGCTCGTGCCCGTCGGCGGCCGCCGGCTCAGCGTGGTGATCGACGCGGGAAACGGGATGGCGGGCCACACCGCACCAGCCGTGTTCGGTCCGCTCGACATCGAGGTGACACCGCTGTACTTCGAGCTCGACGGGACGTTTCCCCACCACCAGGCGAACCCGCTCGACGCCGCCAATCTCGTCGACCTGCAGCGGGCGGTGGTGGCTTGCGGCGCCGACGTGGGGCTGGCGTTCGACGGCGACGCAGATCGGTGCTTCGTGGTCGACGAGCGCGGAGTGGCCGTGTCGCCGTCCGCAGTGACCGCGCTGATCGCCGTACAGCAGCTCTCCCGTGAGCCGGGCGCACACGTGATTCACAACCTGATCACGAGCCGCGCGGTCCCCGAGGTGATCGAGCGCCACGGCGGGGTTCCTGTGCGCACCCGGGTCGGCCACTCGCTGATCAAGGCGACCATGGCGCAGACCAACGCGATCTTCGGCGGGGAGCACTCGGGCCACTTCTACTTTCGGGACTTCTGGTATGCAGACTCGGGCATGCTCGCAGCCCTGCACCTACTCGCCGCGCTGGCCGCGACAACGCAGCCGGTCTCGCGCCTCCTCGCCGGCTACGACCCATACGTGTCGTCCGGCGAGATCAACTCGACAGTCGCCGACACCAGCGGCGAGATCGCGGCGATCGTCGACGCATACGCGCCGCGAGACGACGTGCAGCTGGACCATCTCGACGGGCTCACCGTGAGCGCGGAGGATTGGTGGTTCAACCTGAGGGCGTCCAACACAGAACCCGTGCTGAGACTCAACGTCGAGGCCGAAACCGAACGCACCATGGTGCAGGTCCGCGACCGGGTGCTGTCCCTGATGAGGAGACAAACGTGAAGCTCGATCCCGTACTGCTCGAGATCTTGGTATGCCCGGACTGCAAAGGCTCGTTGACGGTCGACCACGACCACGACGAGCTGATCTGCAACCGGTGCGGCCTGATCTACCCGGTGCGCGACGACATCCCGGTCATGCTCGTCGAGGAGGCCCGCCGTCCCGAAAAGAAGCGCCCAGACAACGCGCGAGCCACAGGCGAAGAGACGCGAGCCACAGGCGACCAGGAGGGCGACGTGGCTGCTGACGCAGAGACCGACTCCGGGTCTGCCCACTAAGGGCCGACGTGTTCGACGACGGCAGGCTCGACGACCCCGATGTGCTGGCCGCCGCCGACCCTCCCCTGCGCCGCCTCGCGGAGGCTGGAGCCCGCGTAAGAATGGAGGCTGGGGAGGCTGCCGGGGCGGTCGCGGCGCTGGAGTCCGACGGCTCCCCGCGGGCGATCGTGGCCGCCGGGGCCGATGCCCGCCTGCTGCGCGCTGTCCTCGAACCGTGGTGCCCCGTGCCGTTCGTGGCCTGGCCGGGGCCAAGCCTGCCTGGGTGGGCAGGTGCGCTCGACCTCGTCGTCGTGCTTGCCCCCGGTGGTGGCGACGCCCACACCGGTTCGGCCGTGCGTGAGGCGGTGCGCCGGGGCTGTTCGCTGATCACGGCATGTCCGCCGCACTCGATGCTGGCCGAACATGCCGCCGGCCGGCACAGCCAGGTGCTGCCCACCCAGACCGATGACACGCTGGCGGTCGCAGTCGTCATGCTGCAGGCGCTGCATAGGTTGGGCGTCGGACCCGAGATCCACCCGGAAAAGGTGGCCCGGATGCTCGACGACGTCGCGATCGAATGCTCCCCACACCGCGACATCGCCAGCAATCCCGCCAAGGAGGTGGCCTTGGCCTTGGCGGACTCGATGCCGCTCGTGTGGGGCGGCTCCGTCCTCGCTGCGCGCGCCGCGCGTCGGGTGGCCGAGGCCATGCGACGTACGTCGGGACGGCCCGCTCTGGCCGCCGATGCAGACCATCTGCTTCCCGTCCTGGCGGTCACCGGCTCGCGCGACCTCTTCGCCGACCCGTTCGCGGACGACGACGCCAGCTCGTCGAGGCCGGGGTTGCTGGTCCTGGACGACGGTGCCGACGAGGCCTCGATACGGGAGCACCGCGGCCGGCTGCTCAGCACCGCCGAAGCCCACGACGTGCGCGCCGAGACGATCGAGGCGGCTCAAGGCCCGGAGATGGCCCGCTACGCCGCGTTGCTCAACATCGGCCTCTACGCCGCGACCTACCTCGGAGTCGGGCTGGCCCGAATCGACCAGGACGAGAGAGAGGGGCCGTGAGCACCGAGAGCTCTCCCAAGGCGATCATCGCCGCGCTGCTCGCCAACATCGGCATCGCGGTGACAAAGCTGGTCGCGTGGCTGCTCACCGGCGCATCCTCCATGCTGGCCGAGGCGATCCACTCGATCGCCGACTCGGGCAACCAGGCCTTGTTGCTGCTGGGATCGAAGCGAGCCCGGCGCGAACCGACCCCCAACCATCCGTTCGGCTTCGGGCGGGAGCGCTACATCTACGCGTTCATCGTGTCGATCGTGCTCTTCAGCGTGGGCGGCCTGTTCGCCCTCTACGAGGCGTACCACAAGTACCACGACGTGCACGCCGGTCACGAGAACGAGTTGTTGACCAGCAGGTGGTGGTGGGTGCCGATCGTGGTGCTGGTGGCGGCCATCGTGATGGAGGGCTACTCGCTTCGGACGGCGATCCACGAGTCCAACCAGGTGCGCGGTGAGGTGTCATGGTGGGAGTTCATCCGCAACGCGAAGGCACCCGAGTTGCCGGTCGTCCTTCTCGAGGACCTCGCGGCGCTTACCGGGCTCGCCTTCGCCCTCTTCGGGGTAGGACTCACGCTCCTCACTGATAACGGCTACTGGGACGTCGTCGGGACCGCCGCGATCGGCATCCTCCTGGTCGTGGTCGCGATCGTGCTGGCGGTCGAGACCAAGAGCCTGCTCCTGGGCGAGTCGGCTCACGAGGATGACCGACGACTCATCGAGGCCGCCATCCTCGGCGGCTCACACGCGCAGGAGATCATCAACCTGCGCACGCTCCACGTGGGACCAGAGCAGATCCTCGTGGCGGTGAAGGTCGCGGTCACCCCGACCAGCAGCGCACAGCTCGTGAGCGACGCGATCAACGAAGCCGAGGAGCGCATCCGCGCCGCAGTGCCCGAGGCGGCGTACATCTTCATCGAGCCCGACATCCGCCGCTGAGCAGTGGCCGTTTCGGCATCGGCGACGGCTGCCCTAGCCTGGGTGGCATGGACTTCAAAGTTGCTGATCTGTCTCTGGCCGAGTTCGGGCGCGCGGAGATCAACCTTGCCGAGCATGAGATGCCGGGCCTGATGGCCATGCGCGAGCGGTTCGGAGACTCCAAGCCGCTGGCTGGGGCGCGGATCGCGGGCTCGCTGCACATGACCGTGCAGACAGCGGTGCTGATCGAGACCCTTACGGCACTCGGTGCCGACGTGCGGTGGGCCAGTTGCAACATCTTCTCAACCCAGGACCACGCGGCTGCTGCCGCCGTCGTGGGGAAGGAGGGTACGCCGGACGAGCCGCAGGGCGTGCCCGTCTTCGCCTGGAAGGGCGAGACCCTCGCAGAGTACTGGTGGTGCACGGAACAGACGCTCACCTGGCCCGAGGACGGCCCCACGATGATCCTCGACGATGGGGGCGACGCGACGATGCTGCTCCACCTCGGCGTGGAGTACGAGAAGGAGGGGTCGGTCCCCTCGCCGGAATCGACCGACAACGCCGAGCTGCGTGAGGTGCTCAAGGTGCTGACGCGCACGCTCGTGGATGCCCCGACCAAGTGGACCTCGATAGCCAACGGAGTCGTGGGTGTTACCGAGGAGACGACCACGGGAGTGCACCGGCTCTATGAGCGTCAGCGTGAAGGCGCTCTGCTCTTCCCGGCGATCAACGTCAACGACTCGGTCACGAAATCGAAGTTCGACAACAAGTATGGCTGCCGCCACTCGCTGATCGACGGTCTGAACCGGGCGACAGACGTGCTGATCGGCGGAAAAGTGGCAGTGGTTTGCGGCTATGGCGACGTTGGCAAAGGGTGTGCGGAGTCCTTGCGCGGTCAGGGTGCGCGCGTCATCGTCACCGAGATCGACCCGATCTGTGCGCTGCAGGCCGCCATGGACGGCTTCCAGGTATCAACCCTCGACGAGGTCGTCTCGAGCGCCGACATCATCATCACAGCGACCGGTTGCTACAAGGTCGTCACCGCGGAGCACATGGCCAAGCTGAAGCACCAGGCCATCCTCGGCAACATCGGACACTTCGACAACGAGCTCGACATGGCAGGACTCGAAGCCACTCCGGGTATCGAGCGCGTGACGATCAAGCCCCAGGTCGACGTGTGGAAGTTCGCCGACGGCCACACGATCATCGTGCTCAGCGAGGGCAGGCTGATGAACCTCGGCAACGCCACCGGCCATCCTTCCTTCGTGATGTCGAACTCGTTCAGCAACCAGGTGCTCGCGCAGATCGAGCTCTTCACGAAGCCGGAGCAATATCCGACAGACGTCTATGTCCTGCCCAAGCACCTCGACGAGGAGGTCGCCCGGCTGCACCTGGGCGCGCTCGGAGTCTCGTTGAGCACGCTGACCGACGAGCAGGCGAAGTACCTCGGGATTCCCGTTCACGGCCCCTTCAAGTCCGACCAGTACCGCTACTGAGAAGGCTTCGCTCGTCGGAGTGCCTGCGGCGGTGCGCTAGATCCGGGTTTACGAACCCCTCTCTAGCGGCAGAGTCGCGCGTCCCGCGGGTAATGCGGCCCATCCTGAAGTCCTACAAAGCAACCAGCACCGGAGCGCCCAGAGCACGAGTCGAGGACTGCTGCTCATTAGCAGCTCCGATAGGCAGACTGACCTCCGCCGGCCTGCACCGTTTGAGGTTTCCGCCTACGAGATGAACTGCTCAGGCTTCGGAAGAGCGCGGCGGCGTGTGACGAGGCAGGAGCCGGACTAAGCGGCGGACTCTCCCGGCCGCTCGTCGGGTGCGCGGACCGCCGCAGCCGGTGAGCGCAACCATGTTGGCGAGCAGAGCCGCCGTTGGCTGTCTCGCCGTGCTGCTGTGTCTCTCGTCGTCGGGGGCAACAACGGTGTGTTTACTTGCAGTCTGGTCGCGCCGCCGACGCAACGCCTGGGCCGCCCGGCACATAGGAGGGGTGTGACCACCAGCGAGCTGCCAGACGCCGACCTGCTCCGGCAGGCGCGTGTGCGACCCGATGTCTTCGCGGCTCTGTACGAGCGGCACGCTCCCTCGGTGCATGCGTATCTGCGGCGGCGGGTCGGGCCGGCGCCCGCCGACGACCTGCTCGGCGAGGTCTTCGCCGCGGCGCTCGGTGCCCGGATGCGGGTCATCCCGCACGAGAGCGGTTCGGCGCTGCCCTGGCTCTACGGCATCGCGGGCAACCTCGTCCGCGCGCACCTGCGCCGCATCCCGCGAGTCCCGTCCGGGGCACTATCCGGCCCGGGTGCCGCGCTCGACGGCGGCCACGACGGCGCCGTCGACTGGGACGCGGTGGATGATCGGCTGGACGCCGGCGCCCGTCGCGATGAGCTTCGCGTGGTCCTCGCCGACCTGACCGAGGGCGAACGCGAGCTTTGCTGCTTGTCGCCTGGGAAGGCCTAACCCCCGCCGAGGCGGGGCTCGTGCTTGGCCTGACACCGGTGGCGGCCCGCAGTCGCCTACTCCGGGCGCGTACCCGCGCACGTACCTCGCTCACCGCGCGCCAGCCGCTTGACCCCTCGAAGGAGATCCGCTGATGACCGCAGACATGAACGACCGCGAGCTCGACCTGCTCCTGGTCGCCGCCCGGATGGTTCCGCCCGCCGCCGACTCGACCCTGGCGGTCGGCCGCGCTGTCCTGGATGCGGCGCTCGACGCCACCCGCGACGAGCTGGCGACCCGCCGCCGGCGTCGGATCCGCTTCGCCGTGGTCGCTGGCGTTGTGTAGCCGCGGCCGCCGCCGTGGTCGTCGGGCCCACCGTCGACGTCCCTGGCCACCACCACCCGACCGGCCCCGCCGCCGCTGCGGTGCTCAACGCTGCGGCCGACAGTGCGGGCTCCCAAACCGGCGGCTATCAGCACGCCGCGTACTGGCGCTCGACCTCCACGTACGTGCGGTACGGCGAGACCTTCCATCGGCAAATCTGGATCGGCCATGACAGGAAAACTATGCTCATCGATCCAGGGGTCGATTCCGGCGTCATCACATTCGCGAGCCACGCCCCCTTCGGCGCGGGGCTGACGTGGGAGCAGCTGTATGCGCTGCCCACCGACCCGACCGCGCTTGCCACCGTGCTGCGCCGCTGCGACACAGGGCAGGGCAGAAACCCGGACCAGCAACTGTTCAGCACGTGCGCCGAGCTGCTAGGCGAGAGCCCGGCCTCCCCGTCGCTGCGACGCGCGCTCTACCACGTCGCAGCCACCGTCCCCGGCGTCCGCGCCGACGGCACGGTCACCGACAGCGCCGGCCGGCGCACTGACTGCCGACGACCGCAAGCGACGCAGTCAGCGCGCCGGACGGGCAACGGTTGCGGGCAATGCGGCAAGCGGCTCGGGTAACAATGATCAGCGCGACATACCGACGCAGCGTCTTGGGTCCACCCCGCCAGCGAACACCCCGGAGCGCTGACTGGCGCGAGCGTGCCGAATGCAGTGCTGCGCGGGTGGCCTCCATCGGCGGGGTCCTGATGAACGCTAATGTGCTGCGTTATGTGACCGCGCTTCAATTTCCGGCCGCGATGCGGAAGGCGCCTCGACGCTCCCAGTTGAACGCCACGAAACGTCCCACGACGTACCCTTTCTCTACGGTGCTGATCTCGACGCAGGTCGGATCGCAGTGATCGATCAGAGGACAGGTCCTTGGAAGCGGTACGGACTCATCGGGGCAAGGTGCTCGTCGTCGACGACGACTCGTCGCTGTCGGAGATGCTTACGATCGTGCTGCGCCAAGAGGGATTCGAGCCTCGGGTCGTAGGATCCGGCGATCGCGCCCTCGCGATGACACGCGAGTTCAGGCCCGACATCGTGTTGCTGGACCTGATGCTGCCCGGCAAGGACGGCGTCGACGTGTGCCGTGAGATCCGGAGCGAGTCCGGTGTCCCCATCATCATGTTGACCGCCAAGAACGACACCGTCGACATCGTGGTCGGCCTGGAGTCGGGAGCCGACGACTACGTCGTCAAGCCGTTCAAGCCGAAGGAGCTGGTTGCGCGGATCCGGGCCAGGCTGCGCAAGTTCGAGGAGATGGCACCCGAATCCATCGAGATCGGTGATCTGGTCATCGACGTCGCGGGGCACACCGTCAAACGTGACGATGAGTTCTTGTCGTTGACTCCGCTCGAATTCGACCTACTGGTATGCCTGGCCCGTCGGCCGTGGCAGGTATTCACGCGCGAGGTGCTGCTCGAGCAGGTATGGGGCTATCGCCATGCGGCTGACACCCGGCTCGTCAACGTGCACGTGCAGCGGCTGCGCTCGAAAGTCGAGGTCGATCCCGAGAACCCGGAGATCGTCCTCACGGTGCGCGGAGTCGGATACAGGGCCGGCGAGGCGAAGGCGCTGAGGTAGTGCACTGTGTCGGACAACCGTGAGACTGAGGGAGGGAGCCGGCGGCGGTCGCAGCTCAAACTGGCCGGCGACCGGGTGGCTGCCGGTGTCGCCCACGCCGCCGTCACGCCGGTTCGCGCCACCGCGGGGTTGTGGCGGCGCTCTATCCAGGCGCGAGTCGTCATCGGCACGCTGACGCTCTCGGCGGTGCTGTCGATCCTGGCGGGCTGGATGCTGATGAACCGGGTTACCGACGGTTTGCTCGAGGGTAAGCGGCAGGCGGCGATCTCCCAGGCCGTCGCCGGCGTCGACACGGCCAGGTCGAAGCTGGAGGCATCGGATGTCAGCAACTTCATCGACGCTGGCAACGTCCTGAATGGGCTCATCAGCGTGCTGTCGCCGCGCGACAATGCCAGCAACGACTACTACGTCGTCATTCGCGGGCCGTCGCTGCCCTACCAGAGTTCCGCTGTGGCGGCGGGCACCCGGGTGTCGGCCAACCTCGACGTCACGAAGACGGTCCCCGACGACCTGTGGGACCACGTCCGCTCACAGCCCGGCAGCTGGTACGCGTACTCGCAGGCGACGTTCTTCAGCAACGAGCGACCCAAGGAACCGGCCCTGGTGGTCGGGTCCCAGGTCCTCGACCCCAACACCGGCGAGCTCTACTCGCTGTTCTACGTGTTCCCGCTCAAAGAGCAGCAGCAGACGCTGTTCGTCGTCCGCAGCGCCCTGATCACAGCCGGCGCCCTGCTCGTCGTGCTGCTCGGCACGATCGCGTGGCTCGTGACGCGACAGGTGGTCACGCCGGTCCGGCTGGCACGACGCATCGCCGAACGGCTCGCATCGGGGCGCCTCGAGGAGCGCATGCACGTGCGGGGCGAGGACGACATCGCGCGACTCGGCCTGTCGTTCAACCAGATGGCGGACAGCCTGCAGCGCCAGATCCGCCAGCTGGAGGAGTTGTCGCGCGTGCAGCGTCGATTTGTCGCCGACGTGAGCCATGAGCTGCGCACGCCCCTGACCACGGTGCGGATGGCCGCCGACGTCTTGTATGACGGCCGCGCGTCCTTCGACCCGGTCACCGAACGCTCGGCGGAGCTGCTTCAGACGCAGCTCGACCGCTTCGAGCTTCTGCTGACCGACCTGTTGGAGATCAGCCGCTTCGACGCTGGCGCTGCCCTGCTTGACCTGTCCGACGTCGACCTGCGCGATGTGGCGCGCCGTGTCATCGACGCTGCGTCCGCGGTGGCAGAACGGCGTGGCTCCCGGGTCCGCCTCGTCGTGCCTCCCACGGCGGTCCTCGTGGAGGCCGACGCACGCCGGATCGAGCGGATCGTTCGCAACCTCGTCGTCAATGCGATCGAGTACGGCGAGGGCAACGATGTCGAGGTGCAGGTGGCGGCCAACGCCGACGCAGTGGCTCTGTCCGTGCGCGACCAAGGCGTCGGACTCAAGTCGGGTGAAGAGGTGATGGTGTTCAACCGCTTCTGGCGGGCCGATCCGGCTCGGGCCAGGACCCGGGGGGGCACCGGCCTCGGGTTGTCGATCGCAGTCGAGGACGCCGCCCTGCACGCCGGGAAGCTGGATGCCTGGGGTCAGCTCGGCACGGGCTCGGTGTTCAGGCTGACCCTGCCCCGACGGGCTGGTGGAGAGTTCGCCGTGTCACCACTGCCGCTTGAGCCGTTGGAGCCGCGCCCGTTGACGACGGTGGCGCCGTACCCACGCTTCGTGCACGAGACCCGTCGGGGGATCCGATGACGTCCGTAACGACCCGCCTCGCCCAACTGGCGGCGGTCTCGCTGGTGCTGCTGGTCGCCTCGGCCTGCGTGTCCATCCCCACGAGCTCGTCGGTTCAAGAGGGGCGGGCGGTCGGCCCGCAGAACGAGCCGATCTTCATCAACACGCCCCCCGACCCGATAGCGGGCGCGGAGCCGGCCGCCGTCGTCCAAGGCTTCTTCCAGGCCATGCTGGCCTATCCACAGACGGCGACGATCGCGCGAAAGTACCTGACGCCGGCGGCCGCGGCTGCGTGGAACCCGCAGGACGGACTGGTCGTCTACGCCGAGCCGAGCGTCGGGCAACGGTCGAAGACGTCTGTCTCGTTCGCGGCGACGGCGTTGGGCTCGCTCGACGAGCGCGGCTCGTGGACCTCGGCGCGCCCCGCCCACAGACAGATCCTCGCCGACCTGCGCGTGAAGCGGGTCGACGGAGAGTGGCGGATCGAGAACCCGCTGCCCGGCATCTATGTCGACCGCGACTTCTTCCAGCGCGGCTACGACCCCTACTCGCTGTACTTCTTCGACCCGACCCGCACGGTGCTCACTCCGGACCCGGTCTATCTCGTCAAGAGCGACAGCACCGCGACGACGCTCGTCAAGGACTTGCTGGGCGGGCCCACCAGCGACCTCGCAGGCGTGGCCGGCTCGGCAGCACCGAGCGGCGCTCAAGTAGACGTGTCGGTCTCGACGTCCGCTACCGGAGTCGCGGAGATCCCGCTTAGCGCAGACGTGCTCAGCCTGTCGGCGGACGACAGGCAGCTGTTCGCTGCGCAGCTGGTGTGGACCCTTCGCCAGGTCCCGGGTATCGAGGCCATTTCCATCACCGTCGACGGCATCCAGCTCTCCGTCCCCAATGTGGGCGCTGAGATTTCGGTGGACAAGTATGCCGGCTACGACCCCGCCGGCCTCGCTGGCGAGCGCAGACTCTTCGCCTTCGACAAGCAGGGACTCGTCACCGTCGCCTCCGCAGACGCGGCACCGGTGTTAGGGCCTGTGCGCGCCATACCCCCCGGCCGATCCGCGGCCATCGACACGTCGGGGTCGCTGGCCGCGATCGTCGACCCGGGGGGACGCACGATCCTTGTCGCCGGGGTGCCCACCGGGTCCGATGACGCCGTGTCCACCTGGTTCAGTGACGGGACGCGTTTGCTGCGGCCGTCCTGGGACGTCCATACGGTCTTGTGGGTGGTCGACCGTACGACGACCGGGTCGAACTTCTACGCGGTCACGGCCGATGGTGCCCGGCCAGTGCGGGCGCCTGGCTTGAGCGACCAGGACGTGGTGGCCTTCGCTGTGTCGCGCGATGGGGTACGCCTGGCGGCGATCGTGCGCTCGGGCGCCAACACCAAGCTGGTCGTGTCGATGATCAACCGCAACCCACAAGACCCTACGCGGGTGTCCCTTCGCGACGCGCATCAGATCCTGAGCGCCGACGTCAATGTCCGGCAGATGACCGGCCTGGCCTGGGTGGGCCCCACGTCCTTGGCTGTTCTGGGATCAGAGCCGAACGTGAGCCTGCAGCCCTACGAGGTTGCGATCGACGGATCCGACACCGAACAGGCAAGCGGCTTCCTGCCGGTGCGTCCGGTGCGGATTGCCGCCGGTCCCAACCTGGACGCGCCGATTGCCGTGGGAGCGCTGAACGGCGAGATCTACGTGCAGACGGCCGACCTCAGCTGGGTGCGGTTCGGCGGGACCAGCAGGCTGCGGGCACCGGTCTACCCAGGCTGACGCGTGCGCGAGTCCACAGCCGTCGCTAGTGGCGCTGCTCGTCCACAACGGCCAGGAGGGGCATTCCCGGCGGCTGACGCGAGGGCGACCATCGGGGGATGGGCTCTCGTCATGGCTATCTCGCGGCGTCCGCGGACCTCTTCCTGGGTGGCGCCTGTGTCGGCTGCACGCGTCCCGGGCCACCGCTGTGCTCGCGGTGCGGCGCCTGTCTGGAGGGTCTGCCCTATCGCACCCGACCATCCCCATGTCCGCCTGGGTTGCCGCCGACGTACTGCGTCAGCGGTTACCAGGGTGCCGCCCGCGCCGCGCTGGTCGCCCACAAGGAGGAGGCCCGGCTGACGCTGACGCGGCCGTTGGGGCGCGCTCTCGCCCTGAGCGTCCTCGGCGTACTCACCGCGACAGCCGCCCGGCCGGTCGTCATCACCCTCGTCCCCACCCCGTCGTCGCGGGCCAGGGCGCGCGAGCGCGGGCACGACCCACTGCTGCGGATGACGCGGGAGTGTGGCAATGCGTTGCGCGCAGCAGGCGTCGCCACCACCGTTGCGCCCGTCCTCGCGGTAGTGGGCACAGTTGCCGACCAGGCGGGCCTCGGCGCCGACGCCCGGGCGGCCAACCTGACCGGCGCGTTCACCGTGAAACGGCGCCGTCGCCTCGACGGCCACTTCGTGGTGCTGATCGACGACATCGTGACGACCGGAGCGACGGCTCTCGAGGCGAGCCGCGCCGTCGGGCAGGCGGGAGCCGATGTGCTAGGAGTCGCCGTCGTGGCGGCTACCGCCCGCCGTGGCTGTCTTGGTCGATGAGCGTGCGGTCCACCGGCGCTGACTTGCGTGACCGCAGTCATCGATATGTGGCACCCCGTCCGCGAGAGTTCCGCCGGCGTTGCGGGACGTCCCCGGCGATCTGCGTCGCGGGTGGCGGGTGTCCCGCACGCGCATCCTCCGCGCACGAAGTTCGTCATCGCCCGATGTTTCGCATCGATCTCCTGCTCGGCCTTGCATGGTCATCCGCCCGACGCCGCTCACGACGAGCAACGTTGATGGACTCGGGACCCTTTCGGCGTCGGCTTTGACCGATAGCGACTAATGTTGGTCCATGGCACCCGTCCGGGTCCGTGGTTGCGCTGACCGGGTCTCGATCCGTCGAGGCCCCGAGAGGCAAGCCGATGCCAGCCGCAGGCAAAACGGCCCACGTAAGGCTGACGTGACCGTGCACGGTCGCACCAGCCGATCACGGAGCGGCTTAGCAGTAAGCCCTGCCCCGTCGGAGGACCGATGTCCTCCGCCGGCGGGAGAAGGTCTGCGTGGCACAAGCCGCAAAACCTCAGCAGGCGAGTGTGGGGACGAAGACCAGGTCGGACGGACGGGTCGCCATGTCCGCTGTTCACAGGAGCGCAACCGGCACGACCCGGTGCGCTCCTTCGCGTTGAGGAGGCAGTGTGGAAATCGTGGTCAAGGGTCGTCACTGCGAGGTGTCGGACCGGTTCCGCAACCATGTCGAGGAGAAGCTGGCGAGTCTGGAGAAGTACGACCAGCGTGTCATCCGCGTCGATGTCGAGGTGTCGCAGGAAACCAACCCCAGGCAGTCGAGCCAATCGGTATGTGTGGAGATCACGATCCGCAGCAAGGGCCCTGTGATCCGGGCCGAGGCATCGGCGGAGGACAAGCTCTCCGCCCTCGACAAGGCGGTCGAACGGCTCAACTCCCAGGCGCGCAAGGCGCACGACCGCAAACGTGTCCACCACGGCTCACGGACGCCGACGTCGCTGGCCCAGGCGATGGCGACCAACGGGAACCACGACGCGGCCGCCCCGGAGGGCGAGGACGACTCGCTGGAGCACAAGGTGGGCCCCCTCACCGTGATGGGCGACGGTCCGCTGGTCGTGCGTGAGAAGTCGCACCCCGCGGCACCGATAACGCTCGACCAGGCGCTCTACGAGATGGAGCTCGTTGGCCACGACTTCTACCTGTTCATCGACAAGGAGAACGACAGTCCGTCCGTCGTCTACCGCCGGCGTGGCTACGACTACGGTGTCATCCGACTGACAGACTGATTAGCCGGAGATCGCCGCGTCGGCAACCTCATGAGCCACCGCGAGAATCCCTCACCTGCGGCGCCGACACAGCGGCCTTTCTGCCGCCCAAGCCATCCCCTGGCGGTGGCCATGCCATGATTTCGGTCATGACCGACGTGGTGGCGATCAATCTGCAGCGCGAACCTGTACGCGTCGCGGTGGTCGACGACCAGGAGTTGTTCCGCCGCGGACTGGTCATGCTGGTCGGCGCCGAGGACGACATCGAGGTCGTCGGTGAGGCATCGGACGGCGACGAGGCCGCCGCGCTGGCCGAGGCGACGGTGCCCGACGTCATCTTGATGGACGTGCGGATGCCCAGGAAGTCGGGCATCGAGGCGTGCTCGTCGATCAAGGAGGTCGCCCCATCAGCGAAGATCATCATGCTCACGATGTCGGACGAGGAAAGCGACCTTTACGACGCGATCAAGAACGGCGCGTCGGGCTACCTGCTCAAGGACGCCTCCATCGACGAGGTCGCCCAGGCGATTCGAGTCGTGGCTGACGGACATTCGCTGATCAGCCCCGCCATGGCGGCGAAGCTGCTCGAGGAGTTCAAGACGATCTCGCGGCCCGGCTCGAAGGCCGATGCCATGACGCCGAGGCTGACCGACCGTGAGCTCGAGGTGCTCAACCTGGTGGCCCGGGGGCTCAACAACCGCGAGATCGCGAAGGACTTGTTCATCAGCGAGAACACGGTGAAGAACCACGTGCGCAACATCTTGGAGAAGCTCCAGCTGCACTCGCGCATGGAGGCCGTGATGTATGCCGTGCGCGAGAAGCTCCTCGACCTCCCGTGAGACGGGACTCACTCAGCCGGTCTCAGGCACGCAGAATCACGCTGGCAGCGCAGGGGTTCCTCGACTCGCGGCACGAACCGCCAACCATGCGCACCCTGCTCCGCACGGTGGCTCGCACAGGCGTGCTGCAGATCGACTCGGTGAACGTGCTCCAACGAGCGCACTTCATGCCGCTCTTCAGTCGGATGGGCCCCTACGACACCTCGTTGCTCGAGCGTGCCGCAGGCAGGAAACCACGCCGGCTCGTGGAGTACTGGGCACACGTGGCGGCGTACATGCCGGTCGAGCTCTGGCCGTTCATGCGGCACCGGATGGCCCGGGCGCACAGCGATGCCTGGGGTGGACCGCGGAGCATCTATGCCCGCAAACCCGACCTCGTTGCCAACGTGCTGCGAGACGTGGTGCGACACGGTCCGGTCACCGCTCGAGACATCGACGACGACCTTCCGCAGGTGAAGGTCGACTGGGGCTGGAACTGGTCAGAGGTGAAACAGGCGCTGGAGTTCCTCTTCTTCGCGGGCGAGGTGACCGCGTCGGGGCGCAACGGCCAGTTCGAGCGGCTATACGACCTACCCGCACGGGTCATCCCTGAGCACATCCTGCGTCAGCCGGAGCCAACGCTCCAGGAGGCGCACATTGAGCTGATCCGGCGTGCAGCGATCTCCCACGGGGTCGGTACCGAGCAGTGCCTGCGCGACTACTACCGGATGCGCCACGAGGCGTCGAAACCGGCAGTTCGGGCGCTCGTGGAAGCCGGTGAGCTGCTCCCGGTGTCCATCGAGGGCTGGCGACAGCCCGCCTACCTGCACCGAGACGCCCGAGTTCCCCGCAGGGTGCCCGCCCGGGCGCTGCTCAGCCCCTTCGACCCGGTGGTCTGGGAGCGCAGTCGCACCGAGCACCTGTTCGACTTCAGGTACCGCATCGAGATCTACGTCCCGGAGCCGGCCCGGGTCCACGGCTACTACGTGTTGCCGTTCCTGCTGGGCGAGGATCTCGTCGCCCGGGTCGACCTCAAGGCCGACCGCAGGTCCCGGACTCTCGTCGTCAAGGGTGCCTACTCCGAACCGGCAGCACCCGAGGGAACCGCGGCGGAGCTGGGTGCCGAGCTGCGCACTCTGGCCGCCTGGCTCGGACTGGACGACGTCGCCGTGGCGCCGCGCGGAGATCTCGCGCCGGGGTTGCGGGATCACCTGTGGACATCGTGACCGATCTGCGCTCTCGCCTATCATGGGGCCACGACGTCACCTTCACGGCTGCAGCGACGAAGCGCCACAGCCGACTGCCACCTTGACAAGGGGAGTTCCACCCGTGCCCGCATTGCTCGACAAGGTACTTCGCATCGGGGAAGGCAAGCAGCTACGCAAGCTCCAAGCCGCTGCCGCTCAGGTCAACGCGATCGAGGACGACTTCGTCTCGATGACCGATGCGGAGCTGCGGGGACAGACCGACGAGTTCAAGCAGCGGCTTGCTGACAGTGCCACGCTCGACGACCTGCTGCCTGAGGCCTTCGCCACGGTGCGGGAGACCGCCAAGCGTGTCCTCGGCCAGCGTCACTTCGACGTGCAGCTCATGGGCGGCGCGGCCCTGCACCATGGCAACATCGCGGAGATGAAGACCGGCGAGGGCAAGACGCTGGTGGCCACCTTGCCGACGTACCTCAACGCGTTGGCCGGCAAGGGTGTGCACGTCGTCACGGTCAACGACTACCTGGCCAAGTACCATGCTGAGTGGATGGGTCGCGTCTACCACTTCTTGGGCCTGTCCGTCGGGATGGTGTTGCCGCAGATGACGCCGGCCGAGCGTCGTGAGTCCTACCTCGCCGACGTCACCTACGGCACCAACAACGAGTTCGGCTTCGACTACCTGCGCGACAACATGGCGAACCGGCTCGAAGAGCTTGTGCAACGCGGCCACCACTACGCGATCGTCGACGAGGTCGACTCGATCCTCATCGACGAGGCCCGCACCCCGTTGATCATCTCCGGACCGTCGGACGAGTCGGTGAAGTGGTACGACGAGTTCGCCACGATCGTCGGCCGCCTCCGGATCGACGTGGACTACGAGGTCGACGAGAAGAAGCGCACCGTGTCGGTGCTCGAGGACGGCATCGAGCGGGTGGAGGACCACCTCGGCATCGACAATCTCTACGACGCGGTCAACACGCCGTTGATCTCGTTCCTCAACAACGCCATCAAGGCCAAGGAGCTGTTCCGCAACGATCGTGACTACGTCGTCCTCGAGGGTGAGGTGCTCATCGTCGATGAGCACACCGGCCGCATCCTGCACGGCCGCCGCTACAACGAGGGGCTGCACCAGGCGATCGAAGCCAAGGAGAAGGTCGTCATCCGCGAGGAGTACCAGACGCTCGCAACGATCACACTGCAGAACTACTTCCGGCTCTACGACAAGCTCGGCGGCATGACCGGCACGGCGATGACCGAGTCGTCGGAGTTCGACAAGATCTACAAGCTCGGTGTGATCCAGATCCCGACCAACATGCCAATGGTGCGCACCGACCAGGCCGACCTGGTCTACCGCACCGAGGAGGCCAAGTACCACGCCATCATCGACGACATCAGCGAGCGGCACGTCGAGGGCCAGCCAGTACTGGTCGGCACCACATCGGTCGAGAAGTCCGAGCGCCTCTCCGGGCTGCTCACGCGACGCGGCATCCCTCACACCGTACTCAACGCCAAGCAGCACTCGAGCGAGGCACACATCGTCGCCCAGGCCGGGCGCAAGGGCGCCGTCACCGTCGCCACCAACATGGCCGGCCGAGGCACCGACATCATGCTCGGCGGCTCCGTGGAGTTCCTGGCCGACGAGGAGCTGCGGCGCAAGGGCCTGGACCCGATCGAGCACTCCGAGGATTACGAGACCGCCTGGTCCGACACCCTCGAACGGATGAAGGAGCAGGTCCAGACCGAGCACGACGAGGTCAACAACGCGGGCGGACTGTATGTCGTCGGCACCGAGCGGCATGAGTCGCGCCGGATCGACAACCAGCTGCGCGGTCGGTCCGGACGCCAGGGCGACCCTGGTGAGTCCCGCTTCTACCTCTCCCTCGAAGACGACCTGATGCGGCTGTTCAAGTCCGACTGGGTTGACTGGGTGCTCACCACGATGAAGATTCCCGACGACGTACCGATCGAGAACAAGCGCGTCACCGGGGCGATCGCGTCGGCGCAGGCCCAGGTCGAGAGCCAGAACTTCGAGACCCGCAAGAACATCCTCAAGTACGACGACGTGATGAGCCGCCAGCGTGAGGTCATCTACGGCGAGCGCCGCCAGGTACTCGAGGGCGCCGACCTGCACGACCAGGTGCGCGGCATGATCGACGACACCGTCGACGGCTATGTCGCCGGCGCCACCGAGGGGTTCCCGGAGGAGTGGGACCTCGAGCAGTTGTGGACTGCGCTCAAGACGCTCTATCCCGTGGGCGTCAGCGTCGAACAGCTCGAGGACGAGGTCGGCGGGCGGGAGGCTTTGACGCGCGAGTTCCTGGTCGACGAGCTGAAGACTGACGCACAGAAGGCCTATGACGGCCGTGAGGAGGCCTTGGGTGACGAGGTCATGCGCGAGCTCGAGCGCCGCGTGCTGCTGTCTGTGCTCGACCGCAAGTGGCGCGAGCACCTGTACGAGATGGACTACCTGCGCGAAGGGATCGGGCTGCGCGCCTACTCGCAGCGCGACCCGCTCGTGGAGTACCAGCGCGAGGGCTTCGAGTTGTTCAGCGCGATGATGGACTCGATCAAAGAGGAGTCGGTGGGATACCTGTTCAACGTCGAGGTGCAGGTGCAGGACGAGGAGGCCGAGGCTGAGGCAGCCCGCTTGCAGAATGCTGAGGCCGCCTTGGTGGCGGGTGAGGCGCCTGCTGAGCCTCACCATGCGCGTTCCGGCCGCGGCGACCTCGATCACGATCCGGGAGTCGGTCGAGATGACGCGACGCGCGACGATGTCCATGACCACAAGCCGCAGATCAGGGCCAAGGGCCTGTCGGCTCCGTCCGCGCCGAAGACGCTGTCCTACTCCTCTCCGACCGTCGACGGTGATGCCGGCACCGAGGTGCACGCGGGCGAGGCCGCTGACGAGTTTGCGAACGTTTCCCGTAACGAGCCGTGCCCATGTGGGTCAGGTCGCAAGTACAAGCGCTGCCATGGCGACCCGGCGCGCCGCAACGCCTGAGCGCGTGAGCCTCCGCATCGAGCCGGGTCGGGGACGAGGGTGTCATGGCTGCCCAGCGCGCCCATGAGCACTCGGTCCCGTCGGGCACGGGCAACAAGACCAGGCTGACGGTCGTCCTTGCCATCACGCTCGGGGTGCTCGCGGTCGAGGTCGTCGGAGCGTGGCTCACCGGCAGCCTCGCTCTGCTCGCGGATGCGGGCCACATGCTCACTGACGTGGCGGGACTGAGCCTGGCCCTCGTCGCGGCCCGTCTCGCGCACCGCCCCGCCAGCGACCAGCGGACCTGGGGGTTTCGGCGTGCGGAGGTGCTCGCCGCCGCCGCTCAGGCGTCGGTTCTTTTGGCGGTCGGCGGCTACATCCTCGTCGAAGCAGTACGCCGCCTCGTCTCACCTCCGGATGTGTCATCGGGCGGCATGATCGGCTTCGGCCTGGTGGCGTTAGCCGGTAACGCGGTGGCGATCGCTGTCCTGACGGGTGCGCGCGCCGACAACCTCAACATGCGAGCCGCCTTCCTCGAGGTGGTGGGTGACGCTCTCGGGTCGGCGGCCGTGGTGGTGGCCGCGGTGGTGGTCGCCGCCAGCGGTTGGCAGCGCGCCGACGCGGTGGCTTCGGTGCTGATCGGCGCGTTGATCTTGCCGCGCACGTTGAGGCTGCTGCGCGAGAGCGTCGACGTGTTGCTCGAATCCACCCCCAAGCACCTTGACCTGGCCGACGTACGTGGACACATGCTCGGCATCGACCACGTGCACGCGGTGCACGACCTGCACGCCAGCCAGGTGGCTACGGGCCTGCCGATCTTCAGCGTGCACGTCGTCGTCGACGACTCGTGCTTCCACGACGGTCATCTGACCCGGCTGCTCGACGATATTCAGGCCTGCCTGGCCGGCCACTTCGACGTCGACCACTCGACGATCCAGTTCGAGGCTGCCTCGCATATGGCGCACGAGCCGTCGGCGCACGACTTGTGACTGCTGCCGCCCCGAAACCTCAGTGGTCGCGCCTGCCGAACGGTCCACTCGGGACTGGTCGCCAGCCCGGTGTGGCAGTCTGCTGGGATCCAGTCCGCGCTGCCGCGTGCGGTTCGACTTGCCGACGGTTTCATCGGGGACGCCGAGCAGACGGAGCGCCCGAGCGCCGACGTCACCGCGCACCAGTCCTGAGGTCCGCCGGATCGAGGTCCGGCGCGGCTGACCGACCGGATGTCTCGGCCAGAGTCAGCCGAAGGCAAGGGCCGTGCAGGTCCAGCGCTCACGCTGGTAGTCCAGGCGGGCGGCGAGCGCGCGGGACCGCTGCCCGAAGGTCACCCGCGCGGCCACCTCGGCCGCCGTGGGTGCCACCTGGAAGATGTGGACCGTTGCGACATGCTGTCGCCTGGGGCGGACGGCAGTTGCCTGGCGATGCGCCGCGACGCGCCGCTGGCGTCGGGCGATGTCGTCGTACACACTCGCATCGGTCCATCGAGCGAGCTGGCTGAGCGGTCTCTCGCTCGAGACGACCTCGACGACTGCCTGCAAGAAGCGACACGCCCACGTCTGCGGGTCGGGGATCGTCGCGTCGACCGCGGCCGGCGGCTTGACGATCGTCAGCGCACTGGACCTCGGCACCGCATCCAGTCCCGACGACAGGGGATAGCTCAGCGCGAGCGCCCCCTGGGTGTAGACATCGCCGCGTGCTGCGCCCAGGCGGTCGTCAATGCGTTGCCATTGGCGGTGTCGCGGGAGCGCCAACGATCGCAGCGGCGCCACGGTGTCACGGGTGGATGTCATGGTTACCTCCGGGTGCGAACAGTTGTGTGCCGGGGAAGATCAGGTCCGGGTCGGGCCCGATGATGGAGCGGTTGAGGCGGTAGAGGGCGACGACGCGTCTGGCGATGTCGGCATCACTCGACGCCTGGCCAAGCTGTTGGCTGGCGATCGCCCACAGCGAGTCGCCTGGACGCACTGTCAACGGCGTCGCGTCCGAGCTGGCCGTCGGCGTCGACGCTGCATGCGCCAGCAGGGTCGGCTGCGGAGAGCCTCTCGCCGGAAGGTCGGGCAGCCGGAGCCCGGACAGTGAGGTGGTGCACTCGGGCGGACACGGATGCTGATCGGCCTCGTCAATCGCGAAGCCCGTCGACGTGACAGCTGGCACCGCGAGGCCGAGCCCGCACGCACTCAGCACCATGCGACGCCACCAGCCGGGGCCACTGAGCGGGATCAACAGCCGACCCGCCGGACGGTGGGTCAGGCCGGTGCAGACGGTGACGGTGCCGGACACGGCGAGCAGTGCGAACACGGTGATCGCACCGCAGGCGGCGGCATCGGTGACGAGTCGATCGAGCGTCCAACCGCCGGCGGGTGCGGTGCCGTGACGGACACCGGCGGCGGCCTCCCGCACGGCCGGCTTCGCCGCCCACCACAGGATATGGCCGGCCAGCACACCCAGCACGGGAAGGCACAGGACGCGAAGTGAGCGCGTGAGGAGCGACATGGCGGGTCTTTCTCTGCGTTTGCTTGTGTTTGCCTTTTCTATCTTTGGTTTGTTGCAGTGTCAATGCGCCTGTGCACAACCGCGGAGGAACTGGCCGGGTCGGATAGCGTCGACGCCATGCGCTGGCAGGAGCTGTTCGCGGACCTCGAGGGCCAGGCGCGCTCACTGGAGCAGGCTGACCAGCGCAGCGAGGTGGCCGAACGCACGCGGGCCGAGGTTGGGCAGATCTCGCTGATCAACCGGCTACGCGCTCACGTCTCCCGTCCCGTGACGCTCATGGTGGTCGGTGCTGGCGACATCACGGGCCAGCTTCGTCGCGTCGGCGCCGACTGGCTCCTCGTGGCGGCGCCGGATGAGGTGATCGTGCCGCTGAGCGCGGTGTCCGCGGCGGCCGACTTGCCACCGGCGGCCGTCAGCCCTGAAGGGGTCGGTGTTGTGGCCAGCCGGCTAGGGCTCGGCTCGGTGCTGCGGGCGGTGGCGCGTGACCGCGGAAGTGTGGCGTTGCACCTGCGCGACAGCGTGGTCGTCGTCGGCACACCCGACCGCGTCGGGTTCGACTTCCTGGACCTGGCCGTTCATGAGCCGGGAGAGGTGCCGCGACCGTCCGGCGTACGCACTCGGTTGACGGTGCGGTTCGACGCGATCGCGGCCGTCCGGCGCCATCACACAGGGTGGGAGTAGCGCGGCAAACTCGCCCTCAGTCGAGAGCGGCGTCGTCGGCGGAGATCTCGGCGGCCGCCTGCGCCTCGTCGCCGACGAACGGATGGTCCCTGATGTGCTGCTGTGTGGAGGAGTACATCGCCTCGATGTAGCGCTCCAGCTCCGTGCCCTCAACCCGCCACTGGCCGCGACCGCCGATCTTGATGGCACGCAGGTCGCCACGGCGTACCAAGGCGTAGGCCTGATTGGCCGAAATGTTCAGGACCTCCGCGACATCGGCCAACGTCAAGAACCGTGGCGCATCGCTGGGAGCCATGGCACCGAGTCTCCCACGCGGGCAGGGGGCGTCCAGAGACCACCAATTTCTTGTGGACAACTCTTTGCACAACGTGCCGGTTGTGAGCAGAATCTGGGACGTGTCCATCTCGGAGCTGGTGTCACGGCGAAAGCACAGCGGCGAGCCCACGCACGCCCCTACGGAATCTCCCGTCGCCGTCAGGGGCAGCCGCTCGCGATGGCGCGACCCGCGACTATGGCTCGGCGTCTTGCTGGTGCTCGGATCGGTGGCTCTCGGCGCCAAGCTGCTCGCGGCCGCCGACGACACCATTGCGGTCTGGCAGCTTGACCGCGACGTCCCGGCCGGACTGCCGCTCACGAGCGACGACCTCCGCACGACCCGCGTCCACTTCGCCGACGAGAGCACGGCCGAAAGCTACCTGGTGACGAGTGGAGGTCTGCCGCCCGGCGTGACGCTGACTCGCGACGTGTCGGCGGGAGAGCTGTTGACGCGCTCGGCGATCACCACCGACCCCGGCGTCCCGCCCGAGCAGCTGCCGCTTGGGGTCGGAGGTGCCGGCCTGCCCAGTGATCTCGCCGCCGGTGACCACGTGAACGTGTGGGCCGTGCCCCTGGACGACTCCGCTCGGGGGGCCTCCTCACAGGTGCTGGACGACGTCCTGGTGCTCTCGGTCGGGGCAGCCGGAGCTGGAGGCCTCGGTTCCGATCGCTCGGTCCTGGTGGCACTGCCATCCGACGCTGATGTGGGCGCCGCGCTCGACCTCCTCAACGGTACGTCGGTCGTGCTCATCCGGATTGGCTCGTGAGGTATGTCGACTGGTGTTCTCGTGGCGGTAGGGGCTGCAGCATTCGAGCCGCGCATCCTCGATGCCGTCTCGCACGGCGACCTGCACGTTGTCCGGAGGTGCGTCGACGTTGCTGACCTGCTCGCGACCGCCGCAAGCCGGCTGGCCCAAGCTGCCGTCGTATCAGCGGACCTCCACGGTCTGGACGCCGAGGTGGTGGCCAGGCTCCACGACGAGGAGGTAGCGATCGTCGGGGTCACGGCGGAGGCGGCCAGTGCCGATGAGGCCGCACTGCGGGAGATCGGCATCGAGACGGTTGTCTCGGCAGACGAGCTCGCGACGCTCGCCGGCCACGTCGTCCGGTCGGTGCTCGACCCGTTGCCGCTCGACACGCCTATCACGTCGACGTCGGACGGCAGGGCTGCTCCTGACGCGGAGGGGCGTCCGGTGCGACGTGGCCGCCTGGTGGCCGTGTGGGGCGCCACTGGTGCACCGGGCCGTTCGACTGTCGCGCTCGGCGTCGGTGCGGAACTGGCCCGACTGCGGGCATCCACGCTGGTTGTCGACGCCGACGTCTACGGCGGTTCGTTGGCGGCGATGCTCGGCATGCTCGACGAGTCGTCGGGGCTGCTCGCGGCTGCCCGCGAGGCCAACGTGGGTGCGCTGCACCATGCACAGCTCGCGTGCCACGCCCGGCAGATCAACGACGCGCTTCGCGTGCTGACCGGCATCCCGCGCGCCGACCGCTGGACCGAGGTGAAGGCTGTGCTGCTGCGCCGGGTGCTGGAGGCGGCCCGGGCGCTGGCTGCCTACACAGTGGTCGACTGCGGCTTCAGCCTCGAGCTCGACGAGGAGATCTCCTACGACACGGCAGCTCCGCGTCGCAACGGCGCCACCGTCGAGGCGCTCGAGCGCGCCGATACGATCGTCGTGGTGGGAGCGGCCGATCCAGTCGGTCTGGCCCGGCTCATCCGAGCGGTGCACGAGCTCTCGGTCGTCCTGCCCGCCGCGTCGCCGTACATCGTGGTGAACCGGGTTCGCCCGGGACTCGGCTGGTCTGGCGACGAGATCGTGAGCACTGTCGCGCGGGCAACGGGGAACGCGCGGGTCAGCCTCGTACCCGACGACCGGGCGACGTGTGATCGTGCCCTGGTGCACGGCAGGACGCTGACCGAGTGCGCCCCCGACGCCAAGATCACCAGGGCGATGCGCGGGCTGGCCGTCGAGGTTTCCGGCCGGGTCGACGCCGCTCGACCGCGCAAGCTGGCGCTGCGTCGCCGTTAGGACACGGATGGAGCTCGAGCCGAGCCTCGGGCGTCAGGGTCACCGGTCGCTCGAGCCAGGCAGGCGGCGGATAGGCCCGCCGGTCACATGACTTCGCTGGTGTGAGGGAGACGGGCTTGCGTCCTTGGCGGCAGACTGGGCTGGTGACCGGTCACACAGTCGTGGCGTCGGCCAATGTGCTCTTCACGCTGAGAGACGACGAGGCCGCTGAGGCGCTGCACGCGATCTTGGATCGCGAGCCGGACCTGGTCGGCCTGCAGGAGTGGGGCGTCTCCCGGTATCCACTGCTGAGCGAGACCGGCTGGCTTCGACTGCCCTTCCTGCGGGGAGTCCGCTTGCGCCGCAGCGGCGGCGGGGGTGCTGCTGGGTATGTCTGGGCCGTCCCGCTGCTGGGTGGCTGTCCGGTTGGGGCGCGAGGGGACCGCTTCGAGCTGCTCGAGTGCCATGTCCGCATCCTCGGCTGGTTCGGGCGAGCTGACCGCAGTGCCGGGCCGCCATCCATCGCGGTACCCAGGGTCATCACCATCGCCGTCTTCCGTGACCAGCGCAGCGACCGCGTCCTGACCGTGTTGAACTTCCATCTGAGTCCCCGCGTCCAGGCCAGCGGGCGCTACCGGCAGGACCGACCCCGGCTCGTGGCGCGACACCAGGCAGAGGTGCGCAACCTCAGCCAGCTCGTCGCTGAACAACTGGCCCGGGGGCGCGTGGTGTATGCGGTGGGGGACTCGAACTTCGACGGACTGCGGCTGCCTGGGCTGACGTCGGCGTGGGAGGGACGTGGGAGCGAACCGGGAACCCTCGGGTCACACCGCAAGATCGACGACGTCCACGGCCCTGGCCCCTCGACCACCGTGGCCCTGCTGACGAACGCCTCCGACCACAAGGCAGTCGTCGTGACACGCGCAGACATCCCGTGACGGTTACGACGCGCAGCCTGATCGGTGCCGCGCAGACGTCGTGGTGAGCCCGCGGCCCAGGAATCGATCAGCGGGTCGGCCAGTTCCCGAGCGTCGCCGCCGCCTGGAAGCTCGACTCCAAGAAGGCAAGCAGGAGCTCGTCCGGGTTCTCGGGGTCGGGCATGGCGTCTCTTTCGTAGCAGGCATGCCGGTAGCCAGTGCAGGACGCGCTGGACCGGCGTCGTGGCTTATCACAATGCCTGATGCCGTGCTGCTCACCGTCGGTACCTCGACTGCGATAGGCGGCGCTGGATCTTGGGTGTGGCTGGGGCGGCAGGTGGCGACTGTGACCACCGACGTTCTACTGTCGGGGTCATGACCCATGACCCGGCTGTGCTGCCGGACGACCTGCCAGTCCCCGTCGACGACGGTGCGGCGGACCACCTCGTCGGTATGTCGGTGCCGGCGATCGCACTGCCTGCGACGACGGGCGGGAGCGTCGATCTTCACCATCGTGGGCTGGGCAGGCGCCTGGTGGTTTTCGCCTACCCCAGGACCGGACGCCCCGGCGTCGAGCTCCCGACCGGCTGGGACGCGATCCCGGGTGCTCGCGGATGCACTCCCGAGGCGTGCTCGTTCCGTGACCTGTCGGAGCAGTTCGCGTCGCTGGACACGGACGTCTACGGACTGTCGACCCAAGACGCCGCCTACCAGCTCGAGGCCGCCACTCGGTTGCACCTGCCCTACGCGCTGCTCAGCGACGCGGAACTGCGCTTCAGCGCCGCACTACGGCTGCCCTCGGTCACTGTCGACGGCATGACTCTGCTGCGTCGGCTCACGTTGGTCATCACTGACGGCCGTGTCGAGCACATGATCTACCCCGTGTTCCCACCCGACCAGGCAGCCGCCGACGTACTCGCCGTGCTGCGTCGCTGATGAGCTGTCGACTAGCCGACTCAGTGAAAGCTGAGGTCGAGGCCCCGTGAGCCGTGTGACGGCCACCTTGGGTGCCCCTCGGCGTGGATGCCGACGCGCGCGGCCACTCACGTCTTACGCCCGTGGCACGATGTTGGTTCCTGGAGTGTCGTCGAGTGCCTGCGACTCTCGTCACGTCCCGCGTCAGGACAGGAGCCCCGATGGAGCGGTTGCGTCCGCAGGAGATGGCCCTGCTGGCGATGGAGTCTGCCCGCACGCCCATGCACGTGGCGACGCTCGACATCTTCCAGGCGCCTCCCGACGGGTTCGACTACGAGCGCCTGATCGCCCTCATCGACGACCGGATCGGCTTCGTGCCGCGGTTCCGACAGAAGGTCCGGCTTCTCCTGGGGCTGGCCAACCCGGTGTGGGTCGACGACGACGGCTTCGAGCTGGCCTACCATGTACGCCGCTCGGCGCTGCCTCGACCAGGCTCGATGCCGCAGTTGCGGGAGCTGACCGCGCGCATCATGAGCCGCCGCCTGGACCGCCACCGTCCGCTGTGGGAGACCTATCTCGTCGAGGGTCTCGAGGACGGCCGGTATGCCGTGCTGACCAAGTCGCACCATGCCCTGGTGGACGGGGCGACGGTCGACCTCGGCCAGCTGATCGTCGATGACACGCCGGATGCCCCGCTGATGCCTGCCGTCACCTGGGTAGCCGCGCGTCCGCGCAGCGGCCTCGAGATGCTGGCCAAGGCTACCTTCGACACGCTGCGTGACCCGGATGCCGCTGCCGACCACGTGCGGGGTCAGCTGCTCGGCGTGCGCCACCTCGCCGACGTCGCACGCTCAGCGGCGGGGCAGGTGCTCGGCCGCCGGCCCATGCCCGAGGGGCCACTCAGTGTCGACGTCTGCGAGCAGCGCCGCTTCGCTACCGTCGATACCCGGCTCGCGGACTACCATCTGGTCCGCGCCAAGCACGGCGGCAGTGTCTACGACGTCATCCTGGCCGCCATCGCCGGGGCGTTGCGGAGCTGGATGCTGACGCGTGCCGAGCCGGTCACCGCGGCGACCAGGGTCAGGGCGCTCGTCCCGATGAGCGTCGTCGACGACAAGTTCGCCGAGCCGACCTCGGTCGGCAGCCAGGTGACTCCTCATCTGCTCCGTTTGCCGCTCGACGAGGCCAACCCGGTCATGCGCCTGCACCAGGTGTCGTACGCCTTCAAGGCGCACACGGAGACCGGTCGGGCGGTCGGGGCTGACAAACTCGCACAGCTCAGCGGCTTCGCTCCGACCACGTTCCACGCCCTCGGCTCACGGGTCGCCGCCGGTCGTCCGCCACGCTCCTACGACCTGCTCATCACGAACGTGCCCGGTCCGCAGTTTCCGCTGTACGCGGCGGGCGCTCGGATGACCGCCAGCTACCCCGTGCTGCCCCTCGTCGCGGGGCACGCGCTCGCGATCGGCGTCACGTCGTACGACGGCATTGTGTTCTACGGCCTCGACGCCGACCGGGACGCCGTCCCTGACATCGATGTGCTTGGTCAGTGCATTGTTGAGGCGGTCGACGAGCTGGTTGACGCGTCCTCCCCGGCGCGTGCTCCCCGCGGGCGTGGGCCGCGTACGAAGGGTTCCCCATGAGGGTCTACGTGCCCTCGACCGTCGAGGGGCTCCAGCGGCTCATGTGCAACGGCGAGATCGAGGCCCACGCCGAGGGCTTCGCGGCGACCGACGAGCTGCTCCGCGCGCTCGACGAGCTGACCGAAAAGGAGATCGACTTCCTCGTGTCGAGCGCCGCGGCTGAGGCATCACTCGCCCTGCTCGGCGAGCGCGATGCCTCCAGCCGAAGGCGGGTGGTGATCGTGACGGAGATGCCCAATGGTGCCGTCGGCGAGGTCGATCAGGCGGCCGGTGCAGTGGTCGTGCCTACCTCGATCGGCCTCGCGCGCGTGGACGCCGTACTCGCGGACACCGACGACGTCGACCTCACGCGGCGACCCGACGACGCGCTGGCCTGGTTTGCGAGCCAGGAAATTGGTGACTTGCTAGCGTGAAGCCAAGTCACGAGGTCTGACCTCGACAGCGATCCGGTGATGCAGCGGGAGGTGCCATGCAGGCGATCTGGAAGGGCACGATCTCGTTCGGCCTTGTGACGATACCGATTCGCGTCTTCTCGGCGACCGAGGAGCGCAACATCTCCTTCCGCCAGGTGCACGAGGCCGACGGCGGTCGGATTCGCTACAAGCGGGTCTGCGAGGTCGACGGTAACGAGGTCCCCTACTCCGACATCGGCAAGGGGTATGAGCTCCCAGACGGACGGATGGTCGTCTTGACCGACGAGGACTTCGACACGTTGCCGCTGCCGACAGCCAAGGCGATCGAAGTGCTGGAGTTCGTACCCATCGACCAGGTCGACCCGCTGTACTTCGCGAAGGCCTACTACCTCGCCGCCGATGGGGCGGTCGGAGGTAAGCCCTACGTGCTGCTGCGCGATGCGCTGACGAAGACGCGCCAGTGTGCCCTCGTCAAGGTGGCGATCCGGACCCGCGAGACGCTGGCACTGCTTCGGGAGCACGACGGGACACTCGTGCTCCAGACGATGCTATGGCCGGACGAGGTGCGCGACAGCAGCTTCGCCGTGCCCGATGAGTCCGTCCAGATCCGCAAGGACGAGGTCGGGATGGCTGAGTCCTACATCGCCACCCTGCGCGCCGACTTCGACCCCGACCGCTACCACAGCGAGTACCGCGAGGCCCTGGAGTCGCTCGTCGAGTCCAAGGTCTCCGGCCTGCCGATGCCCGAGCCCGAGGAGGACGAGGAAGGCGAGACGGCCGACGTCCTCGACCTGGTCGCCGCGCTGCGTGCGAGCGTCGACGAAGCGAAGCGGCGCCGAGGCGGTGGCGAGGCTGCGTCCAGCGGTGATGGCGAACCGGCGGCCAGCTCCAAGACCACCAAGAAGCAGGCGAGCACCCCCAAGAAGTCCACGAAGCCGGCGGCCAAGAAGTCGGCGAAGAAGACGGCTGCCAAGAAGAAGCCGGCCAAGAAGGCAGCCGCCAAGAAGTCCGCCTGAGCGAGGTCGCACGACCATGGCGTGCATGGCAAGATGCGCCCATGGATGCCCTCTCGACAGTTCCAGCGCCCGTCAACGAACCCAATCTGGACTATGCGCCTGGCAGTCCTGAGCGGGCCACGGTGGAGCAGCGGCTGGTCGAGCTGCGGGCCACATCGATCGACCTGACCGCCACGATCGGGGGCGAGCAGCGCTTGGGCAAGGGCGCCGAGTTCCAGGTCGTCGAGCCGCACAACCACCAGCACGTCCTCGGCAGCGCCCGCCATGCGAACGCCGCTGACGCCCGGGCCGCGATCGCTGCTGCGGCGCTGGCTGCTCCGCAGTGGCGCGCGATGTCGTTCGACGACAGGGCTTCGATCATCCTCAAGGCGGCGGACCTGCTCGCTGGCCCTTGGCGGCAGAAAGTCAACGCCGCGACCATGCTCGGGCAGTCCAAGACGGTGTGGCAGGCAGAGATCGACGCGGCCTGTGAGCTGATCGACTTCTGGCGCTTCAATGTGCACTACGGTCAGCAGATCCTCCGCGACCAGCCGATCGCCAACTCCCGAGGAGTGTGGAACCGCACTGACCACCGGCCGCTCGAGGGGTTCGTCTACGCCATCACGCCGTTCAACTTCACCGCGATCGCCGGCAACCTGCCGACAGCTCCCGCCCTGATGGGCAACACAGTGCTCTGGAAGCCCTCACCGACCCAGCAGTTCTCCGCTCACTTCGTGATGCGAGTGCTGGAGGAGGCAGGCCTGCCTCCCGGAGTGATCAACATGCTCCCCGGCGACGGAATCGCGGTCTCCGACGTGGTGCTGGGCAATTCCGACCTGGCGGGCATCCACTTCACGGGGTCGACCCCCACGTTCCGGCACCTGTGGCAGTCGGTCGGCCAGAACCTCACCACGTACAAGGCCTATCCCCGCATCGTCGGCGAGACCGGCGGCAAGGACTTCATCGTCGCGCACTCCTCCGCAGACCCCGAGGTTCTGCGTACGGCGCTGATCCGCGGCGCCTACGAGTACCAGGGTCAGAAGTGCTCGGCCGCCTCGCGCGCCTACATCGCGAAGTCGGTGTGGCGCCGCATCCGTAGCGACTTCCTCGCCGAGGTCGATGCGCTGGCGATGGGGAACGTGAGCGACCTGTCGAACTTCATGGGCGCCGTCATCGACGACCGGGCGTTCGCCAAGCACAAGTCGGCGATCACCCGGGCCAAGCGCTCCACCAAGCTCTCGGTCGTCGCGGGCGGCAAGGTGGACGACTCGGTCGGTTGGTTCGTGCGGCCGACCGTCGTCGAGTCGACCGACCCGGCCGATGCGATGTTCTCGACCGAGTACTTCGGGCCCATCCTCACCGTTCACGTCTTCGACGACACCGACTTCGAGGCCGCCGTGAGCCAGATGGAGTCGGTAGCTCCTTACGCGCTGACCGGTGCGATCATCGCCCAGGACCGCCGGGCGATCGCCTGGACGAGGGAGAAGCTGCGCTTCGCGGCGGGCAACTTCTACATCAACGACAAGCCTACGGGGGCCGTGGTCGGGCAGCAGCCCTTCGGTGGGGCTCGTGCCTCGGGCACCAACGACAAGGCGGGTGCCGCCTCCAACTTGCTGCGGTGGACCTCACCGCGCTCGATCAAGGAGACATTTGCGCCGCCGACGGGCTACCGCTATCCCCACATGGGCTGAGTGCACTGGAGGCTGACCCAACCTCAGGCGACCCGCCGAGTAGGCGCGTCGGCGGAAAAGGCGGGATCGATGAGCAGAGCCGCCCCACACGTCGTACAGCAGAACTCGCATCGGTCGTCGACGCAGCCGCCGACGGGGACGAAGATGCGGTTATCGGCGCAGTCAGGGCATAGTCGCACGACGCCACTGGTCATGAGCAGGTCAGCCGGGTCATCCATGTGGGCAACGTTGCCAGATGCTGCCGACAGAATCGATGAGGCTCGCCAGGGCGCACCCGAAGACCGACGCGATCCGCACCTTGACGCGTTAGGTGCGGGCAAGCCAGGTGCTGCCAGTACGTTGCTCTTCGGCGGCGGCCGCGACGATCCCCTTGGCGAACTCCGGCTCGACCTTGGCGCCGAAGAACGGGATCGAGACCTTGACGTCGCCGCGGATGCGCTCCAGCGACCCAACCCCGTCGGTGGCCAACACAATGCTGCCGAGCATCTTCGCCGGCTGTCCGGAGATCTCGACGACAAGGTCCGCGGCCCGTCCACCGGACGCGTCGGGAGCGTCCCACGTCTCGGTCTGCCGAATGCGGACAGTGTCGCCGATGAACGCCTTCATGAAGTCGGGGACATCAGCCGGCATGGTTCGGGTCACGCTGACACGCGCGCTGCCGTCCTCGTGCTCGTCGACGTCGACGTCGTAGTCGAGTGCGCCAGTGGCCTCGCAGACGGCCCGGCGGAAGTCGGGGTCCATGAGCATCGCGAATGTCTCGTCGGGCGACGCGGCGGGGTAGCTGATGTCCGCGCTCACGTCCATGCGCCGATCATGCCACCACCGTTCGGGTCGAGCAGAGCCCCCGAGCGCCGCCCCTGACCGGGATAGCCTGAGCGCGTGAGCACAGACGAGCGAACGGGCGAGGTCGACCCCACGGTCGGTGAGTGGTCGGGCGACGACATCAACTTCGGCGAGGCCGGCGCGAAGCTGACCTACGGTAGCTACCTCCAGCTCGGCCGGCTGTTGGCCTCCCAGCAGCTCGAGTCTTCCCCGCCCGCCCACGACGAGCTGTTGTTCATCACGATCCACCAGGTCTACGAGCTGTGGTTCCAGCAGCTGTTGCACGAGGCGGAGACCGCTCGCGAGGCGATGTTCGGCGACCAGCTGTGGTGGACGAAGCACCTCCTCAAGCGCATGCATGTCATCGAGCACGTGCTCGTCGAGCAGGTCGATGTGCTCGAGACGATGACGCCCCAGGACTTTCTGGCGTTCCGCAAGCTGCTGTCGCCCGCGAGCGGGTTCCAGTCGGTGCAGTTCCGCGAGCTCGAGTTCATCTCGGGCGCGAAGGACCCGTCGTTCGTACGCCGCTTCAAGGGGCTGACCGACGACGAGTCCGCCCGGCTGCGCCGCAGGCTCGACGAACCAACCCTGTGGGACGCGTTCCTCGCCGTACTCGAACAGCGGGGCCTGCCGACGGGGTCAGACGACAATGTCCGGGCGTCGTTGAGGACGGCCGCGCACGACCGCGGACACCACTTCGAGGTGTGGGAGCTGGCAGAGGCGCTGATCCAGCACGACGAGCTCGCGGCGGGCTGGCGGGCTCGGCACGTGACCATGGTCGAGCGGATGATCGGAACCAAGAGCGGCACCGGTGGCTCCTCCGGAGGCGCGTATCTGCGCAGTCGGCTACCGCTGCGCTACTACCCGCTCCTGTGGGACCTGCGCTCGGAGCTGTAGTCGCCTCCTGCCCGGCGACACGCCGGCAGAACTGGGCCGTTGGTGGCGTCTCGGCGGATGGATCGTAGGGGTAGCGACTGCGGCGGCGAGCCGCCCGCGTCGAATCGCCCAGTGGTGATGTCTTGAAGGGCGGGCGGGGCTAGGGTCGGTTGATGCCGCACAAGGGCGTGCGGCCGTGGCTCCCACCCGCGCCGCGCCGTCGTGTCAGGACAGGGTCGCAGACAGATGCACACCACGTTGGACGACGCCAAACAGCAGCTGCTCGACCAGGCGACGCAACTCGCCGAGGGCCGCAAGGGGCGTGCAGCCGACCCGGCAACTACCCGCAAGCTGTTGCAGCTCTACTACCGCCACTCCGCGCCCGAGGACCTGGTCGAGCGCAGTCCCGTCGACATCTACGGCGCCGCGATGAGCCAATACCGGCTCGCGTCCCGCCGGCCCCAGGGCACGGCGGCTCTCCACGTCTTCACCCCCTCCGTCGAGGACAACGAGTGGGCCGCGGCGGGCCACAGCGTCGTCGAGATCGTCACTGACGACATGCCCTTCCTCGTCGACTCCGTCACGATGGCCCTGACATCGGAGGACCGCCCAATCCATCTGGTCATCCATCCTCAGCTACTCGTACGTCGCGATGTCACCGGCAAGCTCCTGGCCGTATGCGACGCCGATGACAAAGAGGCGAGTGCCGCCCCCGACGTGCTGCGCGAGTCATGGATGCACGTCGAGATCGACCGGCAAAGCGATCCAGCGGAGCTCGAGAGAATCGAGCAGTCGCTTACGCAGGTCCTGCGCGACGTCCGCGAGGTGGTCGAGGACTGGCAGAAGATGAGTGCTCAGGCACGAGCGATCGTTGCCGACCTGGACGAGCACCCGCCCCCGTTGTCGAAGAGCGAGATCAAGGAGGGCCAGGCGCTGCTGCACTGGCTTGCCCATGACCACTTCACGTTCCTCGGCTACCGGGAGTACCAGCTGCAAACGGTCGACGGCGCCGAGGTACTGAGGGCGGTGGCGGGCACCGGCCTCGGCATCTTGCGGTCCGACCAGGACATGTCGTCGTCCTCCTTCGGGAGACTTCCCCCGGCAGTCGCTGCGAGGGCCCGCGAGAAGCAGCTGTTGATCATCACGAAGGCCAACTCGCGTTCGACGGTGCACCGCCCGGTCTACCTCGACTACGTCGGCGTCAAGACGTTCGACTCCTCCGGTGAGGTCCTCGGTGAGCGGCGCTTCCTCGGCCTGTTCAGCTCCGCGGCATACACCGAGAGCCTGATGCGCATCCCGGTGCTCAGAGACAAGGCCGCCCAGCTCTTGCGGGGCTCGGGCTTCTCACCGATGAGCCACAGCGGTAAGGCGCTGCTCGACATCCTCGAGACCTATCCCCGCGACGAGCTCTTCCAGACGTCCGTGGCCGAGCTGCTGCCGGTCGCGGAGGCGGTGCTGCACCTGCGTGAGCGTCGTCAGCTGCGGTTCTTCGTGCGCCGCGACACCTACGGTCGCTACCTCTCATGCCTGGTCTACCTGCCGCGTGACCGCTACACGACGCAGGTCCGCGAGCGGATGCAGAAGATCCTCAAGCAGACCATGGGGGCCGCCACGCTGGACTACACCGCACGGGTCAGCGAGTCCGTGTTGGCCCGACTGCACTTCGTCGTGCGGGCCGCACCCGGTGAGACGTTGAACGACTTCGACGAGGCGGCGTTGGAGCAGCGGCTCGCTGACGCGACCCGGTCGTGGAGTGACGACTTCGCGGTGGCGGTGACCGATCTGCTCGGCGAGGAGGCGGGCGCTCGACTGTCCCGGACCTACGGCGAGGCGTTTCCCGAGGCCTACAAGGAGGACTTCTCGGCCCGGGTGGCGGCAGCCGACGTACGCCGGATGGAGGACATGGGCGACGCTCCGATCGCCCTGTCGCTCTACGTGCCCGTCGACGCGCCCGAGGGGGAGTCTCGCTTCAAGGTGTTCCGACGCGACACCCCGCTGAGCCTGTCCGACGTGTTGCCGGTGCTGTCGTCCATGGGCGTCGAGGTGGTCGACGAGCGGCCCTATGAGATCGAGAGGTCGACAGGACGCGCGTGGATCTATGACTTCGGCCTGCGCCGCTCGACCTCGATGCCCGAGGGTGCCCGCGACCTCTTCCAGGACGGGTTCAGCGCCGTGTGGTCCGGGCTCGCGGAGAGCGACGGGTTCTCCGCACTGGTGCTGAAGGCCGGCCTGCCATGGCGACACGTCTCGATTCTGCGCGCCTATGCCAAGTACTTCCGCCAGGGGGGGTCGCCGTTCAGCCAGGAATACATCGAGGCTTCGCTGCTGGCGAACGTGCCGATCACCCGGCTCCTCGTGCAGCTGTTCGAGGCTCGCTTCGACCCCGACCGTGGCGGTGACCTCGACCCACACTCGGACACCCGCACCGTCACGAGCGAAGCCCTGGAGGAGCAGATCAGCAAGGGGCTCGACGGGGTCGAGAGCCTTGACCAGGACCGGATCCTGCGCAGCTATCTGACGGCCGTCAAGGCGACGCTGCGCACGAACTTCTACCAGACCGACTCCGACGGCCGCCCGAAGGGCTACCTCTCGATCAAGCTGGAACCCAAGCTCGTGCCGGACCTGCCCGAACCACGCCCGCGCTTCGAGGTCTTCGTCTACTCACCCCGGGTCGAGGGCGTCCATCTGCGGTTCGGCGCTGTCGCTCGGGGAGGACTGCGCTGGTCGGATCGCCGGGAGGACTTCCGCACCGAGGTCCTGGGCCTCGTTAAGGCACAGATGGTCAAGAACGCCGTCATTGTGCCGGTGGGAGCCAAGGGTGGCTTCTACTGCAAGCAGCTTCCCGACCCGGCGGCCGATCGTGACGCGTGGCTGGCTGAGGGAGTCGAGTGCTACAAGACGCTCATCCGCGGCCTGCTCGACATCACCGACAACCTCGTGCACGCGGAGACGGTACCCCCGCCGCTCGTCGTGCGGCACGACTGCGACGACAGCTACCTCGTCGTCGCTGCTGACAAGGGCACGGCCACCTTCTCCGACATTGCGAACGGCGTGGCAAAGGACTACGGATTCTGGCTCGGGGACGCGTTCGCCTCTGGCGGTTCGGTCGGCTACGACCACAAGGCCATGGGGATCACGGCGCGCGGGGCTTGGGAGTCGGTGCGCCGGCACTTCCGCGAGCGGGGGATCGACAGCCAGAGCGAGGACTTCACCTGTGTCGGCATCGGTGACATGAGCGGCGACGTCTTCGGCAACGGCATGCTGCTGAGCGAGCACATCCAGCTCGTGGCGGCCTTCGACCACCGCGACATCTTCGTCGACCCCGACCCGGACGCTTCGACGTCTATCGCCGAGCGACGCCGTCTCTTCGACCTGCCCCGGTCGAGCTGGGACGACTACGACCGTTCGCTCATCTCTGAGGGCGGGGGTGTCTTCTCCCGCCACCTCAAGTCGGTGCCGGTCTCATCGGCCATGGCCAAGGCCCTCGGTGTCGACGACTCGGTCCCCGCCATGTCGCCGCCCGAGCTGATGAAGGCCATCCTGCTCGCCCCGGTCGACCTGCTCTGGAACGGTGGCATCGGCACCTACGTCAAGGCAGCGGCTGAGACCCATGCCGACGCCGGGGACAAGACGAACGACGCGATCCGGGTCGACGGGGCACAGTTGCGCTGCCTGGTCGTCGGAGAGGGCGGCAACCTCGGCCTCACCCAGCGCGGCCGGATCGAGTATGCGCAAAACGGTGGGCGGATCAACACCGACTTCATCGACAACTCAGCAGGTGTCGACACGTCCGACCACGAGGTCAACATCAAGATCCTGCTCGACCGGGTGATGGCGTCCGGTGACATGACGGAGAAACAGCGCAACACACTGCTCGCCTCGATGACCGAAGAGGTGGGCAGTCTCGTGCTGCGAGACAACTACGGGCAGAACCTGGCGCTGGCGAACTCCGAAGCGGTCGCCGTGCCACTGAGCCACGTGCACGCCTCCTGGATCCGCCGGCTCGAGCGCCGAGGCCTCCTCGACCGAGCGATCGAGTTCCTCCCGACCAGCAAGGAGTTCGACGCCAGACGCGCTGCCGGCAAGGGGCTGACTGGACCGGAGCTGTCGGTGCTGCTGGCCTACACGAAGATCGTGCTTGCCGCAGAGCTGGTCGAGGGTGACCTCGCCGACGACCCGTTCTTGCGAGGTGACCTGTTCAGCTACTTCCCGAGCACCATGCGCCATGACTACCGCGAACAGATGAACGCCCATCCCTTGCGCCGGGAGATCATCGTCACCCAGGTGGTCAACAGTCTTGTCAACTTCGCCGGCATCACGTTCTTCCACCGGCTGAGCCAGGAGACGAGCGCGAGCGCCGAGGAGCTGGCCCGGGCTCACCTGGTCTGCCGGGAGGTCTATGACGCCGACCAGCTGATCGATCGCGTCAACGGCCTCGACAGTGTGGTGCCGGCCGACGTACAGACCGACATGCGGCTCTCGGTGCGCACACTGATAGAACGCGCCACCCGATGGATGGTCAACAACAGGCGTTCGCCGCTGGACTCCGAGGCGACCATCGAGCACTTCGGCGGCGACATCATCGAAGTCGTGCGGGCGCTGCCCGACATCTTGACGGGGGTCCAAGAGGCGGCGTTCTCGGCTCGCCGCGACCATCTCGTCGGTCGGGGAGTCCCCGATGACGTCGCCACGGAGGTGGCCGTGCTGCCGTTCGCCTACGCGACGCTCGAGGTGGTGGAGGTCGCGAGGCGCAACGGGGTCGACACGATCGAGGCAGCCCGCATGCACGCGACCTTGTCGGAGCGGCTCGGGTTGAGCCGGTTCGCGGCGAAGATCGCGGCGCTGCCCCGCGACGACCGCTGGCAGACGATGGCGCGAGCCTCGCTGCGTGACGACTTCTACGCCGTCCATGCCGCTCTGACCGCACAAGTGCTGACGACGACGGATGGCGAGCTCTCGGCGGAAGAGCGCGTCGCGGCCTGGGAGGCCGGCGACGAGGTGGTGGTCAGTCGGGCGACCTCGACCCTCGAGGAGATCCTGTCCGACGAGGAAGCAGACCTGGCCAGGCTCTCGGTCGGCCTTCGGGTCATCCGCACGATGCTCTCCACTCTCTAGCTCTGCGCCTGGTTAGGCTTGCGCACCATGTCGGACCACATCATCGAGGCCCACGACCTGCGCAAGTCGTACGACGACCTGCACGCGGTCGACGGTGTGACCTTCGAAGTCGAGGCGGGGGAGCTCTTCGGGATTCTGGGACCCAACGGGGCAGGCAAGACCACAACGCTGGAGATCATCGAAGGGCTTCGTTCGGCGGACAGTGGATCGGTGTCGCTGCTCGGGATGTCGCCCTGGCCGCGCAACAGCAAGCTGCTGCCTCGGATCGGCGTTCAGCTGCAGGCGTCGGCATTTTTTGAACGATTGACGGCGCGCGAGCAGATCCGCACGTTCGCGTCCCTGTACGGCGTACCGGCCGCCTCCGCGGACCAGTGGATGAGCCGGGTTGGTCTGGACGACAAGGCCGACACCCGCACCGAGAAGCTCTCCGGCGGTCAGAAGCAGCGCCTGTCCATCGCGTGCGCGCTGGTGCACGAGCCGGAGGTCGTCTTCCTCGACGAGCCGACGGCCGCGCTCGACCCCCAAGCCAGGCGCAACTTGTGGGACCTACTGACCTCCATCAAGTCCAACGGTCGCACCGTGGTCCTCACGACGCACTACATGGACGAGGCGGAGGCCCTCTGCGATCGGGTGGCGATCATGGACAAGGGCAACATCTTGCAGCTGGACTCACCGGCTGCCCTGATCCGCGACCTCGAGGCGGGGGTAAGGATCAGTGTGGAGCCGAGCGCGCTCAGCCTGGCGGACGCACAGGGACTGGCCGGCGTGGAGCACGCCGAGGAGGACTCGTCGTCGATCAGCATGGCGACCCACAGTCCGTCCCTGGTCTTGTCCTCGCTCGCCGAACGCCAGGCGCTCCAGGGGCTGCAGGTCAAGAGCGCCACTCTCGAGGACGTGTTCCTCACCCTGACCGGCCGTGAGTACCGGGCATGACGGCAGCAGGCACGACCGGCTTGAGAACCTTGGCCACGGCAATTCTCAAGGGCTATCTGCGCGACCGGCAGGCCGTCTTCTTCTCGGTCTTCTTCCCGCTGATGTTCCTGGTCCTGTTCGGCGGGGTGTTCTCCGACCAAGGGGTCAGCAAGATCGACGTGATCGAGGTTGGCCAGGTGGGGCTCATCGACAACCTGCCCGACCGGGCCAAGAGCGCCTTCGACGACGCGTTCGCCGTCGACAAGAGTGACGACCTCGACGCGGCGCTGACGAAGGTGCGCGACGGTGACGTGTCGCTCGCCATCCAGCAGCAGCGCGACACCGTCCTCGTACACTACAGCGATGCCGACCAGGTGCAAGCGGCGGTGGCCCAGGGGACGTTGCAGTCGTTCGTCCAGTCGGCCAACGTGGCCGCCACCGGCCAGCCACCGACGTACAAATACCAATCCGAGCGCGTCGAGGACAAGTCACTCAAGACGATCCAGTTCGTGACGCCGGGGCTGCTGGGCTGGGCGATCGCGACCAGCGCGACGTTCGGCGCGGCAGCGACTCTTGTGGGTTGGCGCAGCACGAAGCTGCTGCGGCGGCTGCGACTCGCGCCGGTCTCGACCCGCTCCGTGGTGACGGCCCGCATCGGCGTGACAGTGGTCATCGCACTCGCGCAGATGGTGATCTTCGTCGGTCTGGCGGCCGCCGCCTTCGGACTGCGCCTGTCGGGCTGGTGGTGGGTGGCGGTTCCGCTGCTCATCTGTGGCACGTTGTCGTTCATGTCGCTCGGCCTGCTGGCGGGCGCGATCTCCAAGACCGTGGAGGGCGCCACATCGCTGGCCAACATCTTCGTGCTGCCGATGGCCTTCCTGTCCGGCTCGTTCTTTCCTCTCGACAACGCCCCCAAGTGGCTCGATGTTGTCTCCCACCTGCTGCCGCTGCGCTACCTCAACGACGGCATGCTCGACGTCATGGTGCGGGGCCAGCCGCCGAGTGCCGCCGTGGTGCCCATGCTGGTGCTCATCGGTTTCGCCGTCGTGGTCCTGCTCGTCGCGAGCCGCTTCTTCTCCTGGGAGACCGACTGAGCGGCAGACGACGGCCAACGCCTCGGCGTGGCGCGGGCCGTTGCTGCCGTCTCGGCCGGGGTGGCGGCGACTGGCCATGCACCGCGCTGGGCGCCCATCCGCTGGAGGCGCCGCCCCGCTGAGGCGAGTGTCCGCCGGATACGTTGGCACCTACCCCCTTGGCACTACAGCAGCGAGCAACCACGACCGGAGGACCCTACGATGAGTGATCCGCAAAGCGAGCCGATCGGCCGACTCGTCGGCACCGACGATGTCGACGACGCCATCACCCACGACGACGAGGTGGCAGCAGCCTCCCCGACACGCGACCCCGGGGAGCGCCCTGGGCCACTCGATCCCGGCGAGGAGGAGCGAGACCTGCCCCGAGGTACGGAGTCCTACGAGCGGCCCGGAGACGACAGCAACTACGAGCAGGGCTCCACCACCTGACAGCTTGGCCCGGCACATGGAATGCCGCGCCGCGGGTACAACCGGCGCATGACAGAGACGCCACAGAGCGAACCCCCGCCGGTGGGCGACAGCGAGACGCCGCCCGCGGCCGAGGTGCACGACGCCGACGTCGAGGAACGCCTCGACGAGGATCCCGACAGGGTTCCCAATGCACCGAACCGGGACCCCAGCACGCCACCCGGGCCCGGTCCAGCTCCCAGCGGCTGAGGCGGAAAGGCTCGGCCGCCGGGAAGGCCGAGGCGCGTACTGTTGCGTCGTGGCTGACGAAGACTTCGCCGAGCGCATCAGGCAGCTCGACGCGACACTGACGAGCATCGAGCAGGTGCTCGACCTCGACGCGATGAGGGCGGAGATCAAGGACCTCGGCGAGCAGGTCTCCGCTCCCAACCTCTGGGACGACCAGGCCAACGCGCAACGGGTCACCGGACGGCTGTCTGTGCTGCAGGCTGAGCTTGAGCGGGTGAGCAGTCTGCGTAGCCGTCTCGAGGACGTCGAGCTGCTGGTGGAGATGGGCCACGAGGAGGGCGACCAGGCATCCCTCGCCGAGTCCAGGACCGAGATCGAGCGGCTGACGAAGAGCATCGAGGCGCTGGAGGTGCGCACGCTGCTGTCGGGGGAGTATGACGAACGCGACGCGCTCATGACGATCCGCTCCGGCGCTGGCGGGATCGACGCCGCCGACTGGGCCGAGATGCTGATGCGGATGTATCTTCGCTGGGCCGAGCGCCACAGGTACCCCACCGAGATCTACGACACGTCCTACGCCGAGGAGGCGGGGATCAAGTCCGCCACGTTTGCGGTCAAGGCGCCGTATGCCTATGGCACGTTGAGTGTCGAGCAGGGCACGCACCGCCTGGTGCGCATCTCCCCGTTCGACAACCAGGGGCGCCGTCAGACGTCGTTCGCCGCCGTCGAGGTCGTGCCGGTGATCGAGCAGACCGACGAGATCGACATCCCCGAAGAAGACCTGCGGGTGGACGTCTTTCGGTCCTCCGGGCCTGGCGGTCAGAGCGTCAACACGACAGACTCCGCAGTCCGCCTCACCCACAGCCCGACCGGTCTGGTCGTGGCGGTGCAGAACGAGAAGAGCCAGCTGCAGAACAAGAACACCGCGATGGTGATCTTGAAGGCGAAGCTGCTCGCTCTGAAGCGTGTCGAGGAGAAGGCCACCCTGGACGCAATGCGGGGCGACGTGGCGGCGTCCTGGGGCGACCAGATGCGCAGTTATGTGCTCAACCCCTACCAGATGGTCAAGGACTTGCGCACCGACCACGAGGCCGGTAACCCGTCAAGCGTCCTCGACGGCGACATCGACGACTTCATCGCGGCCGGGATCCGCTGGCGCCGCTCCGCCGTCCCCGACTGAGCGAGCCGATCACCCACAGCGGGCGGCGAGTGACGGTTTGGTCGCGCGACCCGGCGGGTACGCCGTGCAGATGAAGTTACTACCGGACGCGAACCCTTCGGCCGACGAGCTGCTCAGCATCTACCTGCAGGACCACCTCACCGGTGCGACCGGTGGCGTCGAGCTGTTCAAGCGGGCGGCCAACTCGCAGCAGAACCCCGAACGTCGCGCTGCCTTGACCCGGCTGACCACAGAGGCGAGCCGGGACCGCGACAGCCTGCTCCAGGTCATGCACCGCCTGGGCGTGGAGTCAGTCCCCCACCGAGTCGTCATGGGCTGGGCGGCGGAGAAGGTTGGCCGGCTCAAGCCCAACGGCACGCTGCTACGCAGGTCACCGCTTAGCGACGTGATCGAGCTCGAGGCGCTGTGCCTGGGGGTGCAGGGCAAGGCCGCAGGGTGGCGACTGCTCGAGCAGCTGGCACTGGACGACCACCGGCTCGACGCGGCCGCCCTCGACCTGCTCGTCCGACGGTCGGACGCGCAGTTCTGCGAGCTCGACGAGATGCGCCTGTCAGCAGGACAGGTGCTCAACGACTGAAGGCGTCCGCGCCGGGCAGCGACACATCGACTCGTGACGCCTCCTGCCGGCGCTCGAGCCTGGCGCGGAGCCCGTCGATCATCATGCGTAGCCCGTGCTCGAACATCTGGTCGTGTGGCGTCGCCGTCGTATGTGTCGCCCGATGCTCTGCGAACGCCGTCAGCACCATCGGGTAGGCACCCGAGCGGACCTGGACGGTCAGCTCCGGGTCGGTCGTCGTGGCCAGACCACGCTCGGCCTCGGCCTGCCACTCGAGAGCGCAGCCGGTCGTGAAGGCGCCGAGTGCCAGGATCGTCTCGATGGCCTCACCAGGGTGAAACCCCGCCTCGACGAGCGCAGTCAGATACCCGTCAATGGCGGGCAGGGCTGCAACGGTTGGCCGGTTCCCGGCGACAACGCGAGGGGCATCGCGGTGGCTGATCATGGTCTCGTACATGGCGCGGGTACGACGCTCGAGCCAGTCCCACCACGGTTGGCCGGCACTTGGCTGAAGAGGGTGCAGATCCTCGGTGCGCGCCATCAGCTCCTCGGCCATCAGGTCGAGCAGCCTGCGCTTGCTGTCGATGTGCCAGTAGAGCGTGGGGGCTGAGACTTCGAGCTCGGCGCCGATCTTGCGAAAGCTGACGCCCTCGAGGCCGTCGCGCTCGAGCAGTCTCATCGCCGTTGCGACGATGCGGGCTGTCGTGAGAGCCATGCTTGACAGACTAACACCGTTAGAGGCAGGCTCTCCCTAACAGTGTTAACCGGAGGTGAGATGACGGCAGCGATCGAGGTCCACAGGCTGGTCAAGACGTTCGGGAAGGTCGAGGCGGTGCGCGGGATCGACTTCGCCGTGGCCGAGCGAGAGATGTTCGGCTTCCTCGGCCCCAACGGCGCGGGGAAGTCCACGACGATCAAGATCCTGTGCACGTTGGCCGACCCCACCTCCGGCTCTGCCTGCGTGGCGGGGCACGACGTCGTCCGCGCCCGAGCGAGTGTGCGGCGCAGCATCGGGCTCGTGTTCCAGGAGCCGACTCTCGACAACTACCTGACGGCCGAGCAGAACCTCGCCTTCCACGGCGAGCTCTACGGCGTACCCCGGGCCGTCCTCAGGCACCGGATCGCCGATGTGCTGGAGATGGTCGGTCTGCAGGATCGCCGGGCTGACAAGGTGCAGACCTTCTCCGGTGGGATGAAGCGCCGCCTGGAGATCGGGCGGGGTCTCCTGCACTCGCCACGAGTGCTGTTCCTCGACGAACCCACGATCGGTCTGGATCCGCAGACCCGGGCCTCGATCTGGCAGTACGTCGCCGATCTGCGCGCCGCCGAGGACATCACGGTGTTCATGACCACGCACTACATGGACGAGGCAGACCAGTGTGACCGGATCGCGATCATGAACGCGGGCGAGATCGCGGTCATCGACGCTCCCGACGTCTTGAGATCGAGCATCGGCAAGGACCGAGTGCAGTTCCGCACCGACGACGACGAGCAGGCGATCATGAGTCTGCGTGAGCGGTTCGGGCTTGAGTCGGCGATGCACAACGGTCTTGTCACGGTGGGCGTGTCCGACGGTGCGCAGTTCGTGCCGAGGCTCTTCAGCGGCCTGGGCGTCGCGATCACGACCGTCACGGTGACCCGGCCGAGTCTCGACGACGTCTTCATGACCTATACCGGCCAGACGATCTCTGACGCAGAACGACCCAAGGCGGGTGCTCGATGACCACACAGACGACTGCACGTTCTCCGCAGCCTGGCCCCATCTCGAGCGTTCAGCTCGCTCGTGGCGGATGGCGCCACGAGGTGCACGCGGCAGCAGTGGTGTGGCGCAGGGAGATGATCCGCTTCGTGCAGGACAAGTCGCGGATGTTCGTCATGCTCCTGCAACCGCTGCTTTTCCTCTTCGTGATGGGCACCGGCCTCGGCAGCGTCATCTCGACGAGCGACTCCGTCGACTTCCGCACGTTCCTCTTCCCCGGGGTGCTCGCGACGTCCGTGCTCTTCACCGCGGCCTTCGCCGGGATCTCCCTCGTCTGGGACCGTGAGTTCGGCTTCCTGCGCGAGATGATGGTGGCCCCGATCAGCAAGTCGGCGATCATCGTCGGCAAGGTGCTCGGTGGGGCGACGTCGGCCACGCTCCAGGCGTGCATCGTGCTGCTGCTCGGCACGCTGGTCGGCGTCCCGTACTCCGTCGGCCTGGTGGCGATCCTGCTGGTGTGCCTTTTCCTGGGGTCGATGATGCTCACCGCCATGGGCGTCGTGCTGTCGGCTCGGATCAAGCAGATCCAGACCGCCATGCCGGTGTCGCAGCTGCTCATCATGCCGATGATGTTCCTGTCCGGGTCGCTGTTCCCACTGGCGAGCCTGCCGACGTGGCTGTCGGTCCTGACGCGGCTCAACCCGCTGACCTACGCCGTACAGCCGATGCGTGCCGCCGTTTTCGACCGGCTCGACCTGCCGGACCCAGTACGGATGCAGCTCGACCCGCCGATCACCTGGGGTGGGTGGCCGGTGCCGACGCTGGTCCAGCTCGGGGTCGTCGCCGTCGTCACCGCCGGCCTCATGTGCGTGGCCGTCGCCCTCTTCGACCGCACCGAATAACCGCCGAGACGCCACCAACGGCCCGGTTCCGCCGGCGTGTCGCGGGCAAAACATGGCCAGGGCACGCCGACGCGCGCCTTGCCGGATTGACCTGCGGCCGTCACCTAAACTCAAGCCAGTGATCCGGTTCGAGAGAGTCAGCAAGTCCTACGGCGGCCAGCACCGCCCCGCGCTCGACACCGTCGAGGTCGCCGTCGAGAAGGGCGAATTCGTGTTCCTGGTCGGCGCGTCGGGCTCCGGCAAGTCGACGTTCCTGCGACTCGTGATCCGCGAGGCTCGACCCACAGCCGGGCGCGTGTTCGTGGCGGGCAAGGAGATCAACCGGCTCGCGAGCTGGAAGGTGCCCGCTCTGCGCCGCCAGATCGGCACCGTCTTCCAGGACTACCGGCTGCTGCCCAACAAGACAGTCACGGAGAACGTCGCCTTCGCGCTCCAGGTCATCGGAAAGCCTCGCGCCACCATCCAGGCCGTGGTGCCCCAGACGCTCCAGCTCGTGGGGCTCGACGGCAAGGGCGACCGGATGCCCGACGAGCTCTCCGGCGGTGAGCAGCAGCGCGTGGCTATCGCACGCGCCTTCGTCAACCGGCCGATGATCCTGATCGCCGACGAGCCCACCGGCAACCTCGACCCGGCGACGTCTGTCGGCATCATGAAGCTGCTTGACCGGATCAACCGCACCGGCACGACGGTCATGATGGCGACACACGACTCCGGGGTCGTCGACCAGATGCGCAAGCGGGTCATCGAGCTCCAGTCCGGCAGGGTTGTCCGCGACCAGGCGCGAGGCGTCTACGGCTACCAGGGGTGAGTCCTCGGCTTGGACCCTGGCGACCGACACCGTGGCCGTCACTCGGCGAAAAGATCTGATTGAGGACCCATGCAACTTCGCTACGTAGCCTCTGAACTCGGGACCGGCCTGCGGCGAAACGTGTCCATGACGCTGGCCGTCATCCTGACGATCTTCATCTCACTGACACTCGTCGGCGCCGGCCTACTCATGCGCTCCCAGGTTGGCCTCATCGAGGACCACCTCGGCAGTCAGCTCGAGGTCAAGGTGGTCTTCTGCGGCTCCAACTCGTTGACGCCCAGCTGCGTCGCGGGGCAGGCCACAACGCAGCAGGAGAAGGCGGTCGCGCAGACACTCGCCACGAGCCCATACGTGGCTGGCTATCGCTACGAGACACGTCAGCAGGCCTACGAGGGATTCCAGGCGCAGTATTCCGGAAGCGACAACCCACAGGCGAGGATCGCCCGGGCGCTGAACCTCAAGGTGGACGACATGTCGACCGCATACTGGGCGACTTTGGCGCATCCCGACGACAACGTGCCTCTGGTGAAACAGGTCCAGAACCAGTCCGGCGTGGAGGACGTGATCGACCTGCGCGCGAAGCTGTCCCCGGTGTACGACGTCCTGAACGTCTTGAAGTGGCTGGTCCTCGGGGCCGCGCTGGCCCTCGTCTTCGCCGCCGTGCTCCAGGTCTCGAACACGATCCGCCTCGCGGCCATGTCGCGCCGCCGCGAGATCGGGATCATGCGGTTGGTCGGCGCGTCGAGCCTCTACATCCAGCTCCCCTTCCTGCTGGAGATCGTCTTCTCGGCGCTCGTGGGGGCCGCGCTGGCGTGCGGCGCCTTGGCCGTCGCCATGGTCACAGCACTCCCGTGGCTGCGTGACTATGCCGTCTTGTGGCCATGGGTGGAGTGGGCCCAGGCGATGATGGCGATGTACGTGATCGTCGCCATCGCGCTCGTGCTCGGCATAATTCCGACGCTCGCGATGACGCGCAAATACCTGGATGTCTGAGGGTCCTCGGTTACCGTCGGAAGGCAAGCATCCGACATCACCTCACGTGAGGTCTCCGACGTGCTCCGTCACTTCCCCACCGGACGCGCGGGACAGGCCCGGATCGGCGTGGCGATGGCGCTCCTGGCGTCATTGCTCACCGTTGCATTCGTTATCCCTGCCCCGGGGTCTGCCACCAACGACCACTCCCATCTGCACCATCACAGAAGCAGCCTGAACCACCAGATCGACACTCAGAAGGTCGATGTCGACGAGGTCTCCACCCAGCTCGTCAGGGCGCAGGCTCGAGTCGACAGCGCCGTGCAGGAACTCACGACCGCGCGTTCGGCCCTGGCGGTGTTGAGAGTCCAGGCGCGAGCGGCTGCGGTCCGTGACCAGCGGTTGCAGAAGAAGCTGGCTCTGGCCGTCGTCCGGCTACGCAATGCGCGGACGGACCTCGTCCAGGGGCGGCGAGACGTCGTCGACCAGCGGTCGGCGTTAGCCGGCTACGCCATCTCGGCATACCAAGGAGGCGGGCTGAGCGCTCTCAGCCTCGGACTGGGCCTGGACTCCCAGACGACCCAGGACGCCGTTGACAACATGCAGGACCTGGACACGATCGGGAACAAGCAGTCCGTGGCGCTGCAGCGGCTCCAGGCGGCAGGCGTCATCCTCAGGCTCACCGAGCAACGTGTGCTGACCACCAAACAAGAGGTTCACCAACAGCGCATCGTGGCGGCCGACAACCTTGCTGCGAAGCAGCGTCTCGCCCGGGAGGCTCGTGCCGCCAAGCGTGAGGTCGCCGATCAGGTCGCAGGCCTGCGCGTCCAGCGTCAGCAGGTGGCGGCGGCGAAGCAGCACGAGCTGCGGCGGCTGAACCGGCTGGAGAACGAGCGCAACCGGGTCGAGGCGCGCCTGCGCGCGATCGCCGAGCGGCGGGCGCGCCGGCACCACGCACAACTGACCGCGACGACCGCACCACAGACAACGACCACCACACCCAAGCCGCCCAAGTCGCTGAACACCGGCGGCGGTGTCCTCGCCTGGCCTGTCGCCAACACCTACATCACGTCGCCGTACGGCATGCGGATGCACCCGATCCTGCACGTCTATAAGCTGCACGACGGCACCGACTTCCACGCCGACTGCGGTACGCCGGTTTACGCCGCGGCCGACGGCACGGTGAGTGACGAATACTTCAACACCGGTTACGGCAACCGGATCATCATCGACCACGGCTACGTCAATGGCGTGAGCCTCTGGACCTCGTACAACCATCTGACGAGCTTCGTCTCCGGGGCGGGCGAGCACGTGCAGCAGGGTGAGCTGATCGCGTACTCGGGGACGACCGGGTACTCCACCGGCTGCCATCTGCACTTCATGGTGTACGTGAACGGCTTGACTGTGGATCCGATGACCTGGCTGTAGGCGGCGAGCCGCCCAGGGTTGTCGCCGACGGCCGGCCCGGTCCGACGGGCTTGGCTGATGGGAGACAATGGCACCATGGCCAAGGAGCGCGGGCAGAAGATGATCGCCCAGAACCGCAAGGCGCGACATGACTACTTCATCGAAGACACCTTCGAGGCGGGGCTTGTCTTGACCGGTACCGAGGTGAAGTCGCTACGCGCGGGTCGGGCATCCCTGGTCGACGGCTTCGCCGAGATCAACGACGGCGAGGTGTGGCTGCACGGTGCCCACATCCCCGAGTATCTGCAGGGCACCTGGAACAACCACACCCCCAGACGCAAGCGCAAGCTGCTGCTGAACCGGCACGAGATCGACAAGCTGGAGCGCCGTGTCAACGAGCGAGGGTTGACGATCGTGCCGCTAGCCATGTACTTCAAGGACGGCCGAGCCAAGGTCGAGATCGCACTCGCCAAGGGCAAGAAGACCTATGACAAGCGGCAGGCGATTGCGAAGCGGGACGCTCAGCGTGAGGCCACCCGGGAGTTCGGCCGCCAGGCCAAGGGTTTCTGATCCACGTCGGTGATCTCGGTGATGCAGGAGGGTTGGCTCGGCGCATCATGAAGTCAACCCGGCAGATGCCTGGTCCGCACGGCAGGTCTGCCATGTGCACACTGCACATGCCTTGTGCACATGGGAAACGCAGCGAAAGGAAGTGGATGCTGACCAGCTCACCTCAGGGAGGGGCGGGATGGGTTGTTGGCGGCGCCGCTGCAGGTGCCGTCGTGGGTGCGCCCGTCGGCGTCGCCGTGACGGGCGGGCCAGCGGGGCGGGCCCGGGGCATGCCCGGTGCGGGCGGGCCCGGGGCATGCCCAGTGCGGCGACGTAGTTGCACAAGGTAGCCTGTGGGCTGGACAACTCAATAGGGGCTGAACGGTTTCGACTTTGGTCGTTGGAGCCGAGAGAAGCGAGCCGAGGACCCAGGGTTATCTCGTTAACGATCCTTGGAAACCAATAAGTGCCAACGCTAAGCGCACTGACTTCGCCCTCGCCGCCTGAGGCGACTGGTGAAGGGTCGGTCTGGATAAGCCTCCGCTCCAGTAGCCGGCCTCACTAAGGAGGCTTTGCTGCAGATCCCCGGTCGCGGGGGGTCTGCGGGACTTCAACAGCGACTGAGCCTGTCGGCAATGTGTCTGCTCAAGTGCCGGGGCCGAGAAACGCGTCAAGCAGACTGCGCTCGGAGAAGACTTGGTTCGGCGTCAGGGGACCCGGGTTCGATTCCCGGCAGCTCCACCACGGGGTGTTTACGGTATTGGGCCGTGCATGCTCACGGAATTTGCGTCTGACGGGCTTCTGAGCCCGTTCGGGCGTGTTTTCCTGTGGGCGGTGAGTGATCGGTAGCAGGCGCGGCTGTCGCTGGCGTATGCAAAGGCGGTTCTGGATCGAGCAAAGGCTCTTGGCCCGCTCCAAAGCGCCTGAGACGGCGGGTCCAAGCAGGTCTCAGCCTCTGGTGTCGCCTGCGTGCAGCTGGTTCTATTGGCCGGGCGGCGGCGGGCCTGTGGCCCAGTTCCTGGGCGCAAGCGCGAGATTCTCGATCGACTGTGGCGCACTTGTGGTGAGCAGTGGCAGGAGGTCGGCGTTTCCGAGGGTTCGCCTGGCCCAGGCTCGGAGGAGCCGGAGGTTGGTGGCGGCGGCGAAGACGGCGACCATGATCGATGTCTTGCAGATGCCCATGACGCGGAACGCGCCGCGCCCGAGCGCTTCGGTGTTGTCGTTCTTGAGGTTGCCGAACCAGCCCTCGACACGCGATCGCCGGTTGAATGCCTTGATCCAGTTGGGGCTGCCCCAGTAGTGGCGTTGGCGGGCTTTGGCGTCGACGTCGCCGGGGACGGTGATGGTGCGCTGGCTGCAACAGGTGGGAGCAATGTCGGGGTCGGGCGGGGTGAGGACGGTGGGGGTAGCGAGGGGGAGGGTGAGTGAGTCGGGCTGGAGCGCGCAGCGGAGCTTCCCGGCGCGGGCGGGGCATTCGTAGCGTTCTTTGCCGTCCCGGTCGGGGCCGGCGACGCGGCGCAGTGCCCATTGCTCGCGGCGTTCGATGTCGGCGGTGAATGTGTCGAGGGCGGGGGTGGGGACGAGGCGGTCGGGTCGGTGGATGGTGTCGAAGGCGGCGGGCATGGCAGGGCAGTGTGGTGTGCCGGCGACGATGCGGGCGCCGGCGTGGGTGCCGCGTGGTCCGTACTGGTTGGCGTGGAGGTCGGCGACGGGGTCGATGCCGAGGGCGTGCAGGCCGGGGGCCCAGTCGTTTTTGTAGGTGTAGCCGCGGTCGGCGACCACATCTCTGACGCTTGTTCCGCTCTCGATCATCCGGGTGAGTGCGTCGAGGACGGGCCGGGTGGGGCTGGTGGAGGCGGGGACGACGGAGATCCGCTCGGCCAGGCAGGGGGTGTCGGAGCCATCGGCGTTCGTGGGGCCGATGCGGACGACGGCGTGGAGTTCGTAGCCGAAGTAGGTCTCGGTGCGGCCGGACTTGTGGGTCTTGACGCCCCAGGCTGCGTCGGGGTCGGGGGAGCGGTCCTCGCGCCTGCGGCCTTTGGACCAGGACCAGGTGCCGGTGCCGTCGACGGCGTAGCCGCCGGTGTGGACTGTCGCAGTGGGCATGGTCGCTGCCAGCATCAGGTCGAGGACCTCCTGCAGGGAGGCCGCACGCTCCACGAGCTCGTCGCGGCTCAATCCGCGCGCCGTGGCGGGCGACGGGTCGAGCTTGGCCTGGATGGCCGATAGCAGGCGCCGGACCTGGTGCAAGGTGACTACTGCGCCGGTCTTGGGGTCGATGACGCCGAGGTCGCGCTGCGCCGACGGGGCGAGGCCGTCGGTCAGCAGTGCGTGCACGTCGGTCAGGCACGCGGTCTTCGCGGTGTCGACGGCGAGCTTAAGCCCGACCAGGAGCGCCCGGACGCTGAGCTGCCGGGGACGCCCGCGCCGCGTAGGTCGCAGGATGTCCTCGATCAGCGGTGCGACGCCACTGCGGTCGACCCAGGCGACGGCCTCGCGCAGATCCCTCGGCCGGGCCAACTAGCCCGCCTTCCGCAGCAGCCGGGCGGCCACGGCGTCGGGGTAGCCCGGCGCGAACTCGAGCAGGTCCTCCAGGGGCCGCACGGTCTTCAGCCCGGCCGCTCTCATGATCAGCGGCAGCGGTGTGTTCGCCGCGAGGTGTGAGACCAGCCATGTCGACCGAAGCCGGCTCACGACGAGCGGCGGCACCGACGAGTCCTTCAGCAGCCTGCCGAGCGTCACGCTCGTGACGTTGTGCCGGCCCAACGCCGAACCGCCGATGAGGAGATCGTCAGCGGCAATGGCGGCCAGCTCCGCCAGTCGCTCCTCGTACCGTGACAGGCACAAGACCGATCGGGCCCGCCGCCCACCAACGGCGACCTTTATGCCCTCGGCCGTCGGGTAAACGTCGATGCCTCGCACCCAGCCCAGGTCTGAGCAGTCGAGCCCGCAGCCGAGGCCGAGGGCAAGGACCGCCGTCAGCGAAGCCTTCCGCCCGATTGTCGGCTGCGCCTCCGCGAGCCGAAAAAATGAGGCCACAACATGGGGCTCGTACGGTGGGCGCACACGCCGGTATGCGATCGATGCGGGCTCCGGGGCCAGGGAGTGCAGCGGGTGCGCGTGTCGCGCGATCCGCCGAAGGATCGAGCGCCGAGTCGCCCGGGTGCTGTCCTTGGCACCAGGCATGCCGACCTCGATGTACCGCTCAATCAGCTCGAGCCGGAAGATCTCGCTAACGGCGATGGCGCCGGTCTCCTGATTCGCCCAAACCGCGAACGCCGCGGCGTGCGATCGGTATCTGCGAACCGTGGACAGGGTGCCCGCAGTAGCCGTGACCGCTATGCCCACGGCCTCGGCGACTTGTCCCCAGCTGTCAGGGTTGACTCGGCGGGGTGCGTACGGCGCACCTTCGATATGGGGTGTCGTCACGCTGCTAGCGTATACGTAAATAGCGTATGACACAAGGTGGCAACTTCACGGTCGGCGGAGAGTCGTAGTCTTCGGATATGCCGGTGTCAGTCACCCTTGGAGAACGTGTTCGCCAGCTCCGGCACGAACACGACTGGACCCTTGCCAAGCTCGCGAGCAACATCGGCGTTTCAACGTCGTACCTCAACGACATCGAGCACGACCGAACGGCACCGAGTTTGAAAACGCTACTTGGGATCGCGTCTGCGCTGGACTTGTCGGTTACGGGGCTGCTGACCGGAACTCATCCGTATGACCTCAGCGGAAAGTAGCTTTGAAGACACTGTTGCGTTGAGCGATCCCGCCGGGCACGAGAATGCTGATATGACATTCTCGTCGGCCTCCGCGTTCGCTGGTTTCCGGTTTCCCTCGCGAGGTGATCTCGGTCGCGGTGCGGTGGTACCTGCGGTACGGCCTGTCCTACCGTGACGTCGAGGAGCTGCTCGCCGAGCGCGGAGTGGACGTCGATCACGTCACCGTCTACCGGCGGGTCCAACGCCTCACACCCGAGTTCGTCGAGACCGCACGTA
>JBBRYB010000004.1:0-185225 GCA_038238115.1 Propionibacteriales bacterium
GGGCACCCAGGTCCAGGGTGTAGATCTGCTTGTCCTTGAGCGTCTCCGGCACGTCGCCCTTGACGATGTCTTGGGCCAGACCCTCGACGATCGTGGTCTTGCCGACGCCTGGCTCCCCGATGAGGACCGGGTTGTTCTTGGTGCGGCGCGACAGGATCTGCATGACGCGCTCGATCTCTTTACCACGTCCGATGACGGGGTCGAGCTTGCCCTCACGTGCCGCCTGGGTGAGGTTTCGACCGAACTGGTCGAGCACGAGCGATGACGAGGGCGCGCCCTCGGTCGGCGCGCCGGCAGTCGCCGTCTCCTTGCCCTGGTAGCCGCTGAGCAGCTGGATGACCTGCTGGCGCACCCGGTTGAGGTCGGCGCCTAGCTTGACCAGCACCTGGGCGGCGACACCCTCACCTTCGCGGATCAGGCCAAGCAGGATGTGCTCCGTGCCGATGTAGTTGTGGCCGAGTTGCAGGGCCTCGCGCAGGCTCAGCTCGAGGACCTTCTTGGCACGTGGGGTGAACGGGATGTGGCCGCTCGGCGCCTGCTGACCCTGGCCGATGATCTCCTCGACCTGTGCCCGCACGGCCTCGAGTGAGATGTTGAGGCTCTCCAACGCCTTCGCGGCAACGCCTTCGCCCTCGTGGATGAGGCCGAGGAGGATGTGCTCGGTCCCGATGTAGTTGTGACTGAGCATCCGGGCCTCTTCTTGGGCCAGGACAACGACGCGCCGCGCGCGATCGGTGAACCTCTCGAACATATGACTCATCGCTCCTTGGTCGTGCCTGCTGTCACCATGTTAGTCGGCGCCGCCGACGACCTGCCTCGCAAGACCACAGTGTGACTGTGCGATCACAGCCTGACGTAGGGGTCCTGGGTTGGCTGTGCGATCTCAGTGTGATGCCTGAGGAGGCGTCCATGGCGTGAACATCACAACCGGTGGGCAGAACCAGATGTTCCCCGCATGGCGGGCTGCGCGATTACGCCCGGGGCGAAAAGTCACTGACGCGGCTGGTCTCAGCTGGTGCCAGCTGAGAGCCGGGCTACGCCTGTGCTCGTCAGTGCGCGGCGTCGTACGCCGACCGCACGTCGGCCGGGACCCGCCCCCGGTCCGAGACCTGGTAGCCCTCGCCCCTCGCCCACTCCCGAACTTGCGACGCCGACGGCCCCTCGGAGGAGCGGCCTCGGCCGACGGTCCTGCGCGCCCCCCGACTGGAGGACTTGCGCGCCGATGCGATGTACAACGCCAGCGCGTCGCGTAGTTTCGCGGCGTTCTTCGACGACAGGTCTAACTCAAAGTTGACTCCATCGAGCCCGAATCTCACGGTTTCCGCTGCTTCGCTGCCATCTAGATCGTCTTCGAGCACAATGTGCACGCGCTGAGCCACCAGTGTGTCCTTCCGATGAATGAGTAACTCGAACGATAACAGCGATGGTGAAGATTAGCGAGTTGCCACGTCGGCCGGTCACTCTGGTCGTAACAGCGGAAACAGAATACTTTCCCTGATGCCAACACCAGTCAGTAGCATCACGAGCCTGTCGACGCCCATTCCCATTCCGCCCGCGGGCGGCATTCCGAACTCCAGGGCGCGGATAAAGTCATGGTCCAGGTCCATCGCCTCGGGGTCGCCCTCGGCTGCCAACAGAGACTGCTCAACCAAGCGGTCATACTGAATCACCGGATCGTTGAGCTCGGAGTAGGCAGCGACGAGCTCGACTCCATTGATCACGAGGTCAAAAGCCTCGACCAGACCGGGCTCTGACCGGTGAGGTTTAGCGAGTGGTCGGACGGCTTCGGGATAATCCCGCACGAATGTGGGCACGATCAAGGTGTGCTCCACGAGCTTTTCGTAGATCTCGTGCACGACCTCCGCGGCATTCCACTCCGGTCGCAGCGCGACGTCATGCTTATCACCGTACGCACGTAACGCCTCGCCGGGCGTGTCGAGTGTGATCTCGGCACCGACCGCCTCGGAGACGAGTTCCAAGAGACTGGACTGACGCCAATCCGCTTCCAGGTCGATGGATGAGCCGTTTCGCGCGGGCACGACCGTCCGGCCGATCGTGCGGGCACTCTCCACGACCAGGGTGCGGACGAGGTCAGCCATGGTGTTGTAATCTCCATACGCTTCATAAGCCTCCAGCATCGAGAACTCTGCCGCATGGGTCGAGTCGATTCCCTCGTTGCGAAATGTCCTTCCGATTTCGTAAACCCGTTCGACGCCACCAACCATCGCCCGCTTCAGGTCGAGCTCGAGAGCTATCCGCAGCAGCATCGACTGGTCGAACGCATTGAGGTGAGTATGGAATGGGCGAGCTGCGGCACCGCCGTTTGTGAGCTGCAACACCGGCGTCTCGACCTCGACATAGCCTCGCTCATCCAGCGTCGCGCGCAGCGACTTCAGTACGGCCGCCTTATCCCGTACGATCGCGCGCGCCTCCGGTCGCACGATCATGTCCACGTAGCGTAGCCGGACACGAGCCTCCTCATTCAGCGGATGATGTTCATTCGGCAACGGGCGGAGAGCTTTTGCGGCCATCTGCCACGCGGAGGCCTGAATGGATAACTCTCCCCGCCGGCTCGTGACAACCTCTCCCTGCACGGCGATGTGGTCACCGATATCGACGAGCGCCTTGAAGTCGTCGAGGGACTGCTGACCGAGTTCGGCCAATGCGAACATCGCTTGCAGCTCGTCGCCGTTGCCCGCCCTGAGACGCGCAAAGCAGAGTTTTCCTGTGTTACGCAAAAAGATGACTCGGCCGGTCACCGCGACGACGTCGCCCGTGCGGTGGTCCGGCCCGAGGGCCGTCGGGTCATGCGCCTTGTTGACCTCGCCGAGGGAGTGGGTGCGTGTCACGTTCAACGGATAGGGCTGCAGACCGCGTTCGATCAGCTGCTCCCGCTTGTGGCGGCGGACTCGCATCTGTTCGGGCAGTTCGTCGTCTGGGACGGGCATCGCGGGAGGGTCGGGCGGCTCAGCCATGGCGCTCAGGCTACGGCATCGTCGCCGCGCGATTCGTCGCCATTGTCTGCTGGGAGACGGGTGAGGCGGACGGTCACCGCGACTCCGGGTTCCGGGCAAAGATGGCAGCCAGCCCGTGCAGGCCGAGCCAGGGCTGGTGCTGCGTGATCGACTCACAGTGCGCGATGACACTGGCTGCGAGGCCGCCGGTCGCAACGACCTCGAGGTGGTCGGCTTCCGCGCCGAGCGCTCGACGCATGCGGGCGACGATGCCGTCGACCTGACCTGCGAACCCAAAGACGGCACCTGCCTGCAGTGCCTCGACGGTGTTCTTCGCGATCACCGTGCGCGGGGCGGTGAGCTCGACCTGGCGTAGCTGTGCCCCACGCAGCCCGAGCGCTTCAAGCGAGATCTGCACCCCGGGCGCGATGGCGCCGCCTCGGTACTGCCCGTCGGCGCCCACCACGTCGAAGGTGGTCGCCATACCGACGTCGACGACGATGCATGGTGCTCCGAACATCTCGAGCGCGGCTACGGCGTTCGCGATCCTGTCCGTACCCACCTCACGCGGGTTGTCGGTGAGCAGGGGCAGCCCGGACCGCACACCAGGCCCGACTACGACGCTGTGGGCTGACGGGAAGTGCGCGGCGACCATGCACCGCAGCTCGGCGAGGACCGCCGGAACGGCTGAGCAGATGCACACGCCGGCGACCCTGGCCGACACTGAGGCCTGGTCCATCAGGCCAGCCATCAGGATCGCCCACTCGTCGCGGGTTCGCTGGTCGTCGGTCGAGACCCGCCAGTGCGCCACCAGCGTTTCGTGGTCGAAGATGCCGACCATGGTCTGCGAGTTCTGGACGTCGATGCACAGCAGGCTCATGCGGTGACCGTGGGCGTGGTCTTGGCGGTAGGAGGGTGCGACGTCGACGCGTCGACGCGCGTCGCCGCGCCCAGCTCGACGGGGACGTTGTCGATCAGCCTCGTCGTGCCGACCCGGGCTGCCACCAGCAGCCTCGCCGGACCCGCGAGCGGGGGGTCGCCGAGATCCGGGGCGCGAAGTGCGAGGTAGTCCGCGTCCAGCTCCGGTTCCGCGTCGAGCACCGACTGCGCTGCACGGAGTGCGCCGGCTGGCCCTTCCTCGCCGGCCGCCTGGCCCACCTGCAGGGCGCGGCTCAGGCTGAGCGCCAGACCTCGCTCGGCAGAGGAGAGATACGCGTTCCGGGAGCTCAACGCGAGCCCGTCAGGGTCTCGCACGGTTTCCGCCGCCACGACGTCGACCGGCATACACAAGTCGCGGACCATCTGTCTGACGAGCGTCAGCTGCTGGTAGTCCTTCTCGCCGAAGACCGCCAGGCTGGGTTGCACCAGGCCGAAAAGCTTCGCAACGACGGTGAGCACGCCTCGGAAATGGCCTGGACGAGTGATGCCCTCAAGGGTCTGCGCGGCCGGTCCAGGCTCCACGGTCACAAGCGGCTCACCGGAGGGATAGACCGCATCGGGGCCCGGCGCGAAGACGACGTCGACGCCATACCGTTGGCACATCGCCAGGTCTGCGTCGAAGTTGCGGGGGTAGCGCGACAGGTCCTCGCCAGGGGCGAACTGCAGAGGATTGACGAAGATCGACAGCACAACCAGATCGCCGCGCGACCTCGCCACGCTCATCAGGGCGGCATGCCCCGCGTGCAGGGCGCCCATCGTGGGCACGAGCGCGACGGCGCGCGGACGACCCTGCCCCAGCGCCTCGTGTAGGCGGGGAGGCGTCTCGGCGACGATCACGCCTGCGACCACTCCAGCGCGTCGTTGAGCGACTCCACCAAGACTGCAGCGCGACGTGGCTCGAGGCGCCCGTCCATGACGGCGTGATTCGCCGTCGCACGAGCCATGACTACATAGGACTCGAGCGTCGATGGAGCGGTGTCGGCCAAGCTGTGCAGATGGGCGCGCACCGTCGCGAGATCACCGCGAACGATCGGCCCGGTGAGCGCAGCGTCGCCGTACGCCAGGGCATTGTCGAGCGCAGCGGTGAGAAGGGGGCGAAGTGTCGCGGCTGGGTCTGTCGAGCCGGCCGCACGCAGCAGGTCCATGGCCTGCGATACGAGCGTCACCAGATGGTTGGCGCCGTGTGCGAGTGCGGCGTGGTAGAGCGGACGGCGGGCTTCCGCGACCAAGACGAGCCGACCCTCCAGGTCGTCGACGAGGCCTTGGGCGACCAGGTGCTCGTCCGGCGCCGCGGTGACACCGAAGACGCATCCCTGAAGGCGAGTCAGGTCGACGTGGGTCCCCGTGAACGTCATGGCGGGGTGCATGGCGATGCCATGGGCGCCGATCTCCAGGGCGGGTTGCAGCACCTGAAGGCCGTGGCGGCCGCTGCTGTGTACGACGTACTGGCCGGCATGGATGGATCCGGAGGCGACGAGCATGCGCACGACATTGTCGAGAGCGTCGTCGGGGACGGTGAGCAAGAGCAGGTTGGACGCCTTGGCAACGGCTGTTGGCTTGTCGACGACGACACCGGGCAGGAGCGTCTCGATCCGGGTACGGGAGGCGTCGGACTCGCCGGCGACGGCGACGATCTGGTGTCCTGCCTGACGCAGCGCGGCCGCGAGAACGGCACCGACTCGGCCGGCGCCGATGACGCCAATGTCGAACTTGTGACCCAGCATGGTCGTTCGCCTTTCCGTTCCAGTCCCCTCGAGGAGGTACCAGACGTCTGGTGCGACTGCGCTCGCTTCGCGCTCTCATCAAGGTTACCCGGACCAACACCGCGACGCGGTCCGGATCCACGTGTGGCTTCTCACACCCACCCCTGCTCGCGCGGGCAGGGGTTGGGTGTTCGGACGGGATCGGTGAGTCGATGCGAGCGGCCGGCTGCCCGCGCGCCGGGCGAGGACGCGCACGAGGGGAAAACGTATTGTCGACCAGCCGCGAGTCCGCCTACTGTCGCGAGATGGCCTTGGGTATCCAGTGCATCGACATCGACTGCCAAGACCCCGCTCGGCTCGCTCGCTTCTGGGCACAGGCATTGGAATGGCGGGTGACCTACGAAAGCGACGACGAATGGGCGATCGAGCCCTCCGCAGGCAGTCCACAGGACGGGGTGTCGCCAGATCTGTTGTTCTTGAAGGTGCCGGAAGGCAAGTCCGTGAAGAACAGGATCCATCTCGACCTGCGCCCCGACGACCGTGATGCAGAGGTCGAACGGCTCATCGAGATCGGCGCGTCACGGGTCGACGTCGGGCAGGGCGAGCCGTCCTGGGTCGTACTTGCCGACCCCGAGGGCAACGAGTTCTGCGTCTTGCGTCCGCTGACAGTGCAGGAGATTGCCGGGGACGAGCAGCCCTAGACAGGTGAGGCTCGGGATTTTTTGGGTTCGTCGCGCCGAATGCGTGACCCCTCGCGCGGAAGGCTTTGCCCTTCGCCAGGACTCCCGACCCCTCACGCGGAAGGCTTTGCCCTTCGCCACGACTCCCTGACCCCTCGCGCGGAAGGACTGGCCTCTCGCACCGGCGCCTGACCAGTCGCGCGACGGGGTGTGTCCTGTCGCGCAGATCGGCGGCGCTCGACCGCCCTCTAGACGCCCCCCCCCCCCGCGCGCGTTTGCCATGTTCACCTGGCAAACACAGTCTGCGCACGGGTGATCTGTCATGTGAACAGTGCATCGTCAGTGTTCACATGGGAAACGCAGGCGGGCGGCGGATCAGGGCTGGGTCGGGTCGAGTTCGAGTCGAGTCGAGTCTCGGTCGGGTGGGCCCAGGTCAGGCGAGGCCCTGCTGGGAGAGATATTCCGCGGCCACATCCTCGGGCTTTTGGCGCTGCAGGTCGACTTTCAGGTTCATCGCGGCGAGTTCGTCGGTGGTCAGCGTCGCCGAGAGCTTGTTGAGCGTGGCGGCAACGTCGGCGTGCTGAGCGAGGAAGTCGCTGTTGACGGCCGGGATGAGGTTCTGAGCAGGCTGCAGGCCCTTGTCGTCCTCGAGGAGCACGAGACCGAGATCGCTGAGGCTTCCGTCGGTTGTGCCGGTCTCGCCGAGCTGCACTTCACCGGTCTTCAGCGCGTCTTTGGTCTGCGCCGTGCCGAACCCGAGGGGTACGACCTCGGTGATGTCGATTCCGTAGACGCTCTTGAGTCCCGCCTCGCAGTCCTGCCTGCCCACGCAGTCGTCCGGGGCCGCGAGCTTGATCGAGTCACCGAGCGCACCCAGGTCGGAGAGGGTTTTGAGCGAGTTCTGGTCCGCGTAGTCCTGGGTCACGGCAAACGCGTTCTGATCGGTGGCCTCCGACGGCTCGAGCATCGAGATGTTGGAGTCGGTGGCCAGCGGTTTCAGCGCCGACAGGGTCGCGGTGGGGTCGTTGCTCGAGATCGGCTTCGCGTTATCGCCGTTCTTTGCGGTGTTGAGGAAGTCTGCGATCCCGCTGAGGTACTCCGGGACCACATCGACGTTGCCGGACGTCATCTGCTTGATATAGATGTCGCGGGTGCTGACCAGCTTCGTGGTGACGCTGTAGCCGTCGGCCTCGAGAACCTGGCCGTACATAGCAGCCATGATCTGCATCTCGGTGAAGTCCTGGCCGGAGATCGTCAGCGATCCCTTGTCGGTCGATCCCGACGCCGACGTACTGCTACCGGAGCCCTCCAGCGAACTGCCGCCACCGCAGGCGGCGGACGTCGCGAGAGCCGCGACAGCGGCGACGATTGCAAGATTGCGCTTCCACCTCATCAGGTGAACCACCTTTTGTGTCCCGCGGCTGAGTGCCGCGCGTGTCCGATGAGCACCTGGAGGTACCCCTGTGACGATCTCAGCACCTTTGGGGCGCCCTGGCAACCGCTAAGACGTTGCAAGAAAGCAACGGTCTCAGACGCGCGTGACGCGCATCGGGTCGAGTCTGCGCTCGCTCAGCACGGAGATGCCCTCCAGGATCAGCGCCCCGACCGCGACCAGAATCGCCCCGGCCACGACCTCGTACGTCCGCTGGTTGGCGAAGCCGCGCGTGATGATCCGGCCCAGACCCGGCCCGGCCACGAGGGCAGCGATCGTGGCCGTCGCCCAGATCTGCACGAGCGCAAGCCTTACGCCGGTAAGGATCACCGCCATCGCCATCGGAAGCTCGATCGTCCAGAAGATGTTGCTTCCGCTCATCCCCATGCCCCGGGCGGCCTCGATGGTGTCCTTGTCGACCTCCCGCATGCCCACGTAGGCGTTGGTGATGATGGGCGGGAGGGCGAACAGCACCAGTGCGATCAGCGTCGCGAGCCCCGCTCTTCCGTACGGCCCGAGCTCGCCTGATTGCACAGGCCCCAGCGCCAAGATGAGTAGCACCGCGAAGACCGGGACCGCGCGCCCGACGTTCGAGACATTGACGGCAAGGAAGCCGCCTCGGCCGAGGTGACCCAGCCACAGCGCGACCGGCAGCCCGACGAGCATGGCGATGAGGAGGGCCGTGACCGTCTGCAACATCTGTTGGACCGCGAAGGCGCCGATGCCTTGCGCACCTTGCCAGTTGCGCCCGTCGAAAATATAGGAGAACGCTTCCATGAAGTCGCTCATGCTCGCGCCCCCGCACGTGTCCAGGGCGTCAACAGCCTTTGTACGCCGAGGAGCGCGAGATCCAAGACGATCGCCAGAGTCACGCACAAGACGCTGGCCGCGAAGATCTCCGCCTTGAACTGAGTGTCGACCGCATCGAGCAGCGACTTGCCCAGCCCGCCGGCCGACACGATCGCTCCGATCGTCACGAGCGCGACGGTCGACACCGTCGCGACCCGAAGACCGGCCATGATGACCGGGAGCGCGAGCGGCAGCTCGATCCTCAGCAGCATGCGCGTCGGTCCATAGCCGCTGCCGATGGCGGACTCACGTACTTCGCTCGGCACCGCCCGCAGCCCTGCCAGCACGTTGCGGACCAGGATCGTCAGCGAGTACAGCGCCAACCCGATGATCGCCGTGGTCGCACTCAGTCCCGTCACAGGAAGCAGCAGCGAAAACAGCGCCAAGGAGGGAATCGTGTAGATGATGGTCGTCGCGCCGATGATGGCCGATTCGAGACCCGCGTACCGCCTTGCCAGCAAGGCGAGTGGTAGCGCGATCAGGAAGCCTAGCGCGACGGACACCACCGTCAGGTAGATGTGCTGGCCGAGCTGGTCGAGAAGCTCTTGACGACGATCGGACCAGTAGTAGGGGCACCACCAGGAGTTGTCGATGTAGCACTGAGGGATTTCGACGCTACGAGGAACGACGTCCATCAACGCACTCACCCCAGCCACCCTAGGCGAAGGGACGCTCGCTGGCACCAGGTCACGGCTTCAGCGAGACGCGGCCACCCGACGGCCGGCACGTTACGCTCATGACATGGGCTCTCCCAAGGACTTCATGATCCGGCTGCAGGGCGTGGGCAAGACGTACGACGGGGGCACCGTCGCCGTGCAGGAGCTCGACCTCGACGTCCCTCGCGGCGAGCTGGTCATCTTGGTGGGGCCCTCGGGGTGCGGCAAGTCGACGACGCTGAAGATGATCAACCGGCTGATCGAGCCGACGACCGGACGCATCGAGCTCGACGGCGAGGACGTGACGCGCATGAATGCCGTGCAGCTGCGGCGTCGGATCGGGTACGTGATCCAGCAGATCGGGCTGTTCCCGCACCAGACGATCCGCACCAACGTGGCGACGCTGCCTCACCTGCTCGGCTGGGACAAGAAGAGCACGAACGAGCGCGTCGACGAGCTGCTCACCACCGTCGGCCTCGAGCCGGAGAACTTCGCCGACCGTTATCCGCATCAGCTTTCCGGCGGCCAGCGCCAGCGCGTCGGCGTGGCCAGGGCGCTGGCGGCCGATCCCGACGTGCTGTTGATGGACGAGCCCTTCGGCGCCGTCGACCCGGTTGTGCGTGGTCGCCTGCAAGACCAGTTCCTCGCGATCCAGGCGAGCCTCGCCAAGACCGTCGTCTTCGTGACACACGACATCGAGGAAGCGGTACGTCTCGGTGATCGGGTGGCTGTCTTCGAGACGGGTGGCCGGCTCGCCCAGTACGACACCCCCGCCCGAGTGCTCGGCGCACCCGCAGACGACTTCGTCGCCGAGTTCGTCGGCGCCGACCGAGGTCTGCGGCGGCTCGCGGTAACGCCGATCGAGCGAGACGACCTGGAGATGCCGCCGGTCGTCCACGACACCGACACCCTCGCCGATGCGCGCCTCCAGATGGACGTCGACGACGCCCGATGGGCCATCGTGCTCGACAAGTCCGAAAACCTTCGCGGCTGGATCGGCGTCGACCGGGCCGAGGGCAGTGCCACCGTCGGCGAGCGGGCCGAGCGGATGGATGCCTGGGTGGCGCACGACGCCTCCCTCAAGGATGCCCTGTCCACCATGCTCCAGTGGGACGCCGGGTGGGTGGCGGTGCTCGACCGCGACCAGTTCCTCGGCGTACTCACACCCGCAACGCTTCACGGGGCACTGCGACGGTCCGTCTACGCCGAGGAGGAAGGCGTCGAGCTCGACGAGGTCAATGTCGCGTCCACCGGCCCGTTGCACTGAGGCCACCACACTGAGCCCCCAGCCACCAGGCCAGGGTCTAGGCACCGGTAACCGCGGATTGACCTCAGGGACAGGGTCAGCGGTGTTCAGGCGCTCCCTTTCCATTGTCGTCGCCGCCCTTGGGCACCCGGCAGGCCCGCTCGAGCAGCAGCCCGGCGAGCACGATCAGCACGCTCGCCGCCGCAGCGATCACCGAGTGAATGACCCGCTCGCGCGGCAGCTGGATGTCCATCTGGTCCACGAACTGCCATCCGAACCCCAGATAGCCCCCGGCGATCAACGCGCCCATGAGCGCGCTCGCCTTGGCCAGCAGCAGGAAGTTCACCGCGCGTCGCGGGTCCATCAGCAGGCGTTCGCGATGAACCGTGCGGTACGTCGAGTACGCGAAGACGAGCAGGATGCCGGCGATCACCGCGAGTGCCATGATCGCCGCCCACTCGACGCGCGGCGCGGTCCCGTTCTGGCTCTCTGACAGCGGCACCAACAGATAGCCGAGCAGCACCCCGACGACGAACGCGACCGCGAGCACAGAGGAGCGGGTGGGTCCCACTGTCCCCTGCGGCGGCCGGGTCCGTTCAGCCACCACCGCGGGTCCCGCGGCGGGCCGCTCCGCAGCTCAGCCGGCTCGATGAGACCGCCACGCCGGGGCCTCAGACCTCGAGCTCGGCGTCGCCGCGGTGCACGATCCCGCTGGTGTCGAGATCGGCCAAGAGGTCGGCGACCTTGCCCTTGCCCGGAATCTGGGCCTGGGCGTCGATCTCGTGCCAGGGGACGAGCACGAAGGCCCGCTCATGGGCTCGTGGGTGGGGCAGCCGCAGCTCGCCGGTGTCGGAGAGCCGGTCGCCCACCACGATCAGGTCGACGTCGAGGGTGCGTGGAGCGTTGCGGTCGCCCCGCTCCCGGCCGAATGCTGCCTCTACTGCATGCGCGCGATCCAGCAGCATGGCGACGGACAGCGTCGTATCGGCTAGCACGATCACGTTGAGGAAGTCGGGAGCGTCGTCGGCGGAGTCGACCGCCGTCGTCTCGTAGACCGACGACACGATGACCACACGCACCTCGGGAGTGTCGGCGAGGGCGTCGAGGCCTCCCTGGAGGTTGGCTATCCGGTCGCCGACGTTACTGCCCAGGGACAGCACGGCGGGTCGGATGGGGCGCATCTCGCCGGTAAGAGTGTCGGGGTCGATGATGTTCGGGTTGGGCGTCTCAGTCATCTCGGCTCCGGTGGATAGTAAGGCTGACGTCGTCGAACGCCACGCTGATCGGTGCTTGTGGCTTGTGAACCGTCACGTCGACCCAGGCCACGGGCCGCTCGGCCAGGCAGACGTCGGCGAGGCGCTGCGCCAGGGTCTCGATCAAGTCGACCGGGTCACCGACCATGGCGCTGTGCAGCCGCTCCGCCAGGGCACCATAGTGGACGGTGGCGGACAGGTCATCGCCGCCACAGGCGAGCCGGGTGTCGAGCCCCAGTTCGACGTCGACGACGAACTCCTGACCGTCTCGGCGTTCGAAGTCGAAGACTCCGTGATATGCGTGCGCGCGCAGTCCACGGAGCGCGAGCCGGTCCATCGGCGCCTCCCCCGTGGCCAGCTTCATGGCGTCTCCTCGTCGGTCTCGGCCTCGTCGGCTTGCGGGCTCGACAGTACCGGCGATGCATGGTGGATCCACAACCGCCAACCCTTCGACGTGCGCCGGAACACATTGGTTGCCGCCGCTTTGCCTCCGGCAAAAGCACCGACGGGTGTATCCCGGGTTGCCGACAAGACGTTCTCGGTGCAGGTGATCGAGGCCAGCTCACCGATGACGACCGCGTCGACGTCGGTAAGGAAGAACTGGATGTACGGCGCGTTGGCCATCAAGGCCATCCAGGACCGCATGACGTTGGCCCTACCCCGGATCGGCTCAGCGGCGGGATGAACACAGACGACGCCTTCGTCGTCGGCCCAGATCTGCTGCATCGCGTCGTAGTCGGACCGCTCGAAGGCGGCATAGAACTCCGCGTGGGCGGCCAGTACCTCGTCGACCTCCGCCGTCATCGCGGTGCCTCCCCCGCCCAACGAGCCGCGACGGCCACCGCGTCGAGCGACCGGCCTACGTCGTGCACGCGCACACACCAGACGCCCGCCACCGCCGCCAGGGCGGTGGTGGCGGCCGTGGCGTCCTCACGCTCGGCAGGCGGACGCGGTGTGCCGTCACTGCTGCACAGCAGCTGCCCGAGAAACGCCTTGCGGGAGGATCCGACGACCACTGGCTGCCCGAGCGACTGAAGCGCGTCGAGGTTGCGTAGCAGCGCCCAGTTGTGGGCGGCCGACTTGGCGAACCCGAGCCCGGGGTCGATCGCCAGCCGTTCCCGGCGGATGCCCGCGTCCAAGGCGGCGCGCACGCGACCAGCGAGCTCCTTCGTCACGTCCGCCACGACGTCGTCGTACGTCGCCAGGTCCTGCATGGTCGAGGAGTGGCCGCGCCAGTGCATGCAGATGAACGGCACGTCGAGCTCGGCGACCGTGGCGAACATGGCGGTGTCCCCAAGGCCGCCCGAAACGTCGTTGACCCCGACTGCCCCCGCCGCGACCGCCGCGCGCGCCACGTCGGCCCGCATCGTGTCGATGGTAACGCTGGCGCCGGCGGCGCTCAGCGCTTCGACGACCTCGATGACCCGGGAGAGCTCCTCGTCGACACTCGGTCTGACTGCGCCGGGCCGAGTGGACTCACCGCCCACGTCGACGAGGTCGGCTCCGGCGTCGATGATCTCCATGCCGTGGGCGATGGCTGCGGACGGTTCGAGCCACCGGCCGCCGTCGGAGAACGAGTCGGGCGTGACGTTGAGGATACCCATGACGAGACATCGCCCCGGTCGCGGCAGACCCTCGACCCAGCGCGGAGGGGCGGCGTACACGCCTCTAACCGAGGATGAGGCTCATCGCCTCGGCTCGGGTCGCCGGGTCGTCACGCAGCTGACCTCGCACGGCACTCGTCACGGTCTTCGACCCGGGCTTGCGCACACCACGCATGGTCATGCACAGGTGCTCGCACTCGAACACAGCGATCACACCCCGCGGCCGAAGCATCGACATCAGAGAGTCGGCTACCTGCGTCGTGAGCCGCTCCTGCACCTGGGGGCGGCGGGAGAAGACGTCGACGAGCCGGGCCAGCTTGGACAGGCCGGTGATGCGGCCGTCGTTACTGGGGATGTAACCCACGTGCGCGACGCCGTTGAACGGCACCAGATGGTGTTCACACGTGGACCACACCTCGATGTCCTTGACGAGCACGAGCTCGTCGTGACCGAGGTCGAACGTCGTCGTCAGCACGTCCGCCGGACCCATCCGCAGGCCGGCGAAGGCCTCCGCGTAGGACCTGGCGACCCGGTGGGGCGTGGCCAGCAGACCCGGTCGATCCGGGTTCTCCCCGACTGCGATCAGCAGCTCACGCACCGCCGCCTCGGCCCGGGCGTAGTCGAAGTCGGGCACCGTCCAGTCCTCGGACGTGGCCACCGGCTCGAGGCCCATGTCAGTCCTGCGGACCCGTCGACCGCCCCAACGACGGTCCAGGGGGAGGAGATCCCGGCGGACCCGTGGGAGGGGCCGGACCCGCACCCGGCAACGCACTTCCAGGTGTCTCCGTGCCCGGCGACACCGTGATCTCGCCGGGTTGCTCGGGTCTGCCGTTGAGCCCTGCCGGCACCTTGACGGGAGGGATCTCCGACGGCGACCGGGAGTCCGAACCGGTCCAGGCGGGCCGCTCGGGCCGCATCTGGATCACCTCGAAGAGCGAGGTAAGACCCTTGCGGTCGATCGTCTCCTTCTCGAGCAGTTCGGTGACGAGGTGGTCGAGCACGACACGGTTGGTCACGAGGATGTCAAAGGCTTCCTGGTGTGCGCTGGTGAGGAGCCGGTTCACCTCCTCGTCGATGATCGCGGCGACCTCTTCTGAGTAGTTGCGGGTATGCCCGATGTCGCGACCGAGGAACGGCTCGCCGGTGTCCTCTCCCAGCTTCACCGCGCCGAGCCGCTCGCTCATGCCGTAGCTCGTCACCATCGCCCGCGCCACCTTCGTGGCCTTGTCGATGTCGCTCGACGAACCCGTGGTCGGGTCATGGAAGATCAGCTGCTCGGCCGCCAGGCCGCCGAGGGCGTAGGCGAGCTGGTTGAGTAGCTCGTTGCGAGATACCGACGACTTGTCCCCCTCGGGCAGCACCTGGGTGAAGCCGAGAGCCCGACCCCTGGGCAGGATCGTGATCTTCGTGACCGGGTCGGTGCCGGGCAAGGCGGCGGCCACCAGGGCGTGTCCGCCCTCGTGGTAGGCCGTCATGAGCTTCTCCTGCTCACTCATCAGGTGGGAGTGGCGCTGCGGCCCCATGCTCACCCGGTCGATGGCCTCGTCGAGGAAGTGGTCGTCGATCATCTTCTTGTCCTGGCGGGCCGTCAGCAGGGCGGCCTCGTTGAGGACGTTGGCGAGGTCGGCTCCGGTGAAACCAGGGGTACGGCGGGCGACCGTGAGCAGGTCGACCCCTGCCGCGATCGGCTTGCCCCGTGAGTGCACCTGCAGGATCTTGTGGCGGCCATCCATGTTTGGCGCGGAGACGCCGATCATCCGGTCGAACCGGCCAGGACGTAGCAGGGCCGGATCGAGGACGTCGGGGCGGTTGGTCGCGGCGATCAGAATCACACCTCCGCGCACGTCGAACCCGTCCATCTCGACGAGTAGCTGGTTGAGGGTCTGCTCACGCTCGTCGTGCCCACCGCCCAGTCCGGCCCCCCGGTGGCGGCCGACGGCGTCGATCTCGTCGATGAACACGATGGCCGGCGCATTCTCCTTGGCCTGCTCGAACAGGTCACGCACGCGGGACGCGCCGACACCGACGAACATCTCCACGAAGTCCGAGCCGGAGATGGAGTAGAAGGGCACGCTCGCCTCGCCGGCCACCGCCCGTGCGAGCAGGGTCTTGCCGGTTCCGGGCGGCCCGTAGAGCAACACGCCCTTGGGGATCTTCGCGCCGACCGCCTGGAACTTGGCCGGTTGCTGGAGGAACTCCTTGATCTCACCGAGCTCCTCGATCGCCTCGTCGCAGCCGGCGACGTCGGAGAACGTGGTCTTGGGGGTGTCCTTGCTGACCATCTTCGCCTTTGACTTGGCGAACTGCATGACCCGGCCGCCGCCGCCCTGCATCGAGTTCATCATGAACAGGAAGAACAAGATGATCAGCAGCACAGGCAGGAAGCTGGAGATGAAGGTCCACAGCACGCTGGGTTGCGGGACCTCGACGTTGTAGGAGTCCTGGATCGTGTTGTTCTTGATACCTCGCTGCACCTGGTCGAGCAGCTGGACACCTTGTTCGGCCAGCCACTGAGACGAGATCTCGTCACCGTTCTCCAGGGTTGCCTGGATCGTCTGGTCGCCGTCGATGAACGTGACGCTCTTCACCTGTCCGGAGTTGAGCGTGCTTACCATCTGAGAGGTGTTGACGTCCTTGAAGCCGCTGCGCGACGACACGACGTCGAGCACGACCAGGATCACAATGGCGAAGAGGATGACCCACAGCCAGGGCCCACGGAACCAACGCTTCACGCTTATCTTCCGGAGCAGGCGCTCCGTTCCTCCTACCATTCGGTCATGACGGGACCCACCCATTGTCGCCTACGGCCAAAATGCCCCGTAGATGCGTCTGGGCGAACGTCAAGTGTGGCAGCCGCGGGGGCTCGCCTCAAACCCGCGCTCAGGAGTACACGTGCGGCGCGAGCGTCGCGATGCATCGCAGGTTGCGATACCGCTCCGCGTAGTCCAACCCGTAACCGACGACGAACTCGTTGGGGATGTCGAAGCCGACATAACGTACGTCGACGGCCATCTTGAGGGCATCGGGCTTGCGCAGCAAGGCGCAGGTGTGGACCGACTTCGGCCCGCGAGACCTCAGGTTGGCCACCAGCCATGACAGCGTCAGCCCGGTATCGATGATGTCCTCGGCGATGAGGACGTGCAGGCCCTGGATGTCGGTGTCGAGATCCTTGAGGATGCGCACGACACCAGACGACGCCGTGCCGGAGCCGTACGACGACACGGCCATCCAGTCCATCGAGACGTGCCGCGTGAACGCCCGGGACAGGTCGGCCATGACCATTACCGCGCCTTTGAGCACTCCGACGACGAGCAGGTCTTCACCCGCGTAGTCGGCCTCGATCTCGCCCGCCATCTCGTGGAGCCGCTGCTGGATCTCCGCCTCTGTGATCAGCGTCTTCGCCAGGTCCTGCCCGACGTCGGTGTCGTCCACTCGCCCAGCGTGCCACACCTCGGGCGAGTGGCCGCACGGCAAGACCAAGAGCGGGTGTCACCGATCGGGGCGCCGAGTCCCGGCCAGCCGCAGCTCGCCCTCCTGGCGCCGCATGCAGAGGCGGCCGGGCAGATCAACGCCGGCCTGGCCGTGCCACCGCGTGACGAGGCAGTCCATCGCCTCGATGTGGCCGGCCGTCAGGTCGCTCGCGGGGGCCCCGGCTGCCAGTGCGGCACGCATCAGCACTCGGCGTCGTAGGGCGCTCAGCGCCTGCGCCAGCACCGCCACCACGAGGTGGCCGTCCGGCGTCCGGGCGCGGCTGTGCAGGTGCTCGGCAAGGCTGTCCAGGGCGTCGGCATCGAGGCGCGCCAGGTCGGCGCAGCGGGCCAGCGCCTCGGTGATGCCCGGGCCGAGGTCCCGCTCGAGCGCCGGCAACGTCTGCTGGCGCACCCTGACTCGTGCGAACCGCGCATCGGCGTTGTGTGGGTCGTCCCACACCGTGATTCCGAGCGCCTGGCAGGCCCCCCGCGTATCGTCGCGGCTTACCGCCAGGAGCGGCCGCCGCAAGACTCCACGGCACGGCGCCATACCGGCCAACGACCGAGTTCCGCTGCCTCGCGCAAGTCCCAGCAGCACCGTTTCGGCCTGGTCGTCGAGCGTGTGGCCGAGGAGCACCGTGGCATCGAGCTGTGCGCCGAGCCGTTCGAGCGCCTCGTAGCGAGATGACCGGGCCGCTGCCTCCGGACCGCCGGCGGCACCAACGTCCACCTTCTCGATCCGCACGGGCTCACAGCCGAGCTCCACCAAACGCCCCGCCACGCACGAAGCGGTCGCCGCCGAGCCCCGCTGCAGCTGATGGTCGACCACAGCGGCTCCCACCAGCCAGCCACCTGTGCGGCCTTCGAAGACGGCGGCCGCGGCGAGTGCCATAGAGTCGGCACCGCCCGAGCATGCCACCAGAAGGCGGCTGCCGGGATCGAGGTCGGCGCACGCGACGCGGACCGCGCGACGTACCCGCGCAACAGCAGGATGCAGTCGGTTGACCACGAGCGGACTCAGCCGTGTACCCGCGCCACCCACGCGCCGGGATCGGCGATCTCCGACTTGCCTGGGAGGTTGGCGGGGGTCGCCCAGACGGCGTTGAGCCCGTCCATGCCCACCTTGTCGATCACTCCGCGGACGAAGTCGGCGCCGTCGCGGTACTGGCGCAGCTTTGCGTCGAACCCGAGCAGCTTGCGGATCATCTGGTCCAGTGGCCCGGCACCGGCCCGGCGGTTCGTGAACTTCTTGCGAATCGCCTCGACGGTGGGGATGACGCGTGGTCCGACGCCGTCCATGACCACGTCTGCGTGACCTTCGAGCAGGGACATCACGGCTGTCAGCCGCTCGACGACGGCCTTCTGCTCGGGACTCTGGAGGAGGTCGAGCAGGGACACGTCCCGGTCGCCCTTGACGACCTCGCCCACCCCCTTGATGCCATCGCGGAGCAAGCGGGCCAGCTTCTGCGGATCGAGATCGGTGCTCGCGATCAGCCCTGACATCTCGCCGAGCAGGTGCTCCCTCAGCCACGGCACCGCCGTGAACTGCACCCGGTGAGTCTCCTCGTGCAGGCAGACCCACAAGCGAAAGTCGCGTGGATCGACATCGAGCTCCTGCTCGACGTGGACGATGTTGGGTGCCACCAGGAGCATCCGGCCGCCATGGGTGGCTCCAGGTCCGGAGGCGGCGCTGTAGAACGGGTCGAACTGGCCGAGCACCTTGTTGGACAAGAAGGCGAGCAGGCCACCTGCCTCGATCCCGGTGACGCGCGAGCCGATGGCGGCGGTCACGGCTCCGGGCTCACCGCGCTTGTCTCGCAGCTTCGAGATCAGCGGCCGCAGCACTTCGCGGAAGCCGTCCGCGTTGGCCTGCACCCAGCCGCCACGGTCGACCACGAGGACGGGCGCCGTGGCGGACTCGGCCTGCAGGCCGGTGTAGCCGCGGACGTGGGCCTCAGACTCGGCCGCGCCGCGGCGCAGCTCATCCACCACCCGCAGGGCCTCGTCTCTGCTCACGGGCGGGCTCGGCCGCATGAGGCGCTTGGCAGTCGCGACCGCGAGGTCCCAGTCGACCATGTCGCCATGCGCGCCGCTGGCGTGAGCGGGGCTTCCTCCGTCGGCTGCCATGGCGTCTACCGTACGTGCCCCGCCCAACGCCGTCGGGCAAGGGCGGCGCGGCTGGCGACTGGCCGTGAGACTGCTACCTCGCAGACCTTGCGGCGTGGCTGCGCTTGCTCGCAGTTCTGCGGGACCCTCGCTGCTCAGCAGCCACAGCCGGCGAGGGCGGCGGCGATCCGGTCGAGCTGGGCGCGGGCGTCGAGCGTCTTGCGCACCGGGACCTGGTCGGCGACGACGGCAAAGACGAGCCCCCGGCCGTCGCGGGTGACCGCGACCCCGGCCAGCGCATGCACAGCTGTGAGCGTCCCGGTCTTCGCCCGGACCATCCCGAGGCCGTCCGGGGCGTCGTCCACAAACCGGTAGACGAGGCTGCCGCTGAAACCTGCGACGGGAAGCGTCGACTCCACCGGGCGCAGCTGGCCATGACCCGCCTCGGCGGCGACCTGGAGCACTTCGACCAGGACGCCGACCGGCAGCAGATCGCCGCGCGCGAGCCCGCTACCGTCAACGAGCCGCGCGTCGGTGAGGTCGATTCCCAGGTCGGCAAGTGTGGCCCGGACCGCCTTGACACCGCCCGTGAACGAGCCGGGTCGCCCGGTCGCCAGCGCGGCCTGTCGCAGCAGCACCTCCGCGCCTTCGTTGTCGCTGAGCTCGAGCACGTGCTGCACGATCTCGGCAAGGGGCGCCGACCTCACCACGGCGAGCGTTGCGCCGCCTGGCGTGGCCTTGCCCTGCGTCGGCGTGCCCTGCACCTCGATCCCCCGCGCGTCGAGCAGTCCAGCAAAGCGCCGCGCCGCCTCGGCGCTCGGGTCGGTGACCCGCTGGGCAAGACCCCGCACCGCCCGCCCTTCGTCGACCCAGAGGGCAGTGATCGGGCTGACGACCGACTCCGGGATGTAGCCCGGCTCCCAGTGCTGGTTGACCGCCGGTCCGGTGAAGAGCGAGTCGTCGTACCTGAGCGTTACGGTACGTCGGCCGTCGCGCTTCAACCGGTCGGCCGTGCGCGCCGCAAGCTGTTGCAGGGTGGCTTGCTGCGGATACATCGCCACGCCGGCCGGAGCAGGGCGCCGATCGGTCAGCAGCGGGTCGCCTCCGCCCACGAGCACGACCTGGCCCGGCGTCCGACCCCGTACGACCGACGTGGCGAAGCGGTGGCCCGGGCCGATCGTCTCGAGCGCAGTGGTCACCGTGAGCAGCTTGAGCGTCGACGCCGGCGTGACCGTGTCGGGGCGGCCCGTCTGGACAAGCGGTCGCTCAGCGCCGAGCCGCGCGACCACGAACCCGACGTGCTTGCCCAGGACGGGGCTGGACGCGAGCGGGGAGATCACCGCCCGCAACGTGGCGGGGACCACGGGGCGGTTCGGGTCGAGACCGTGGAGCACGACAGCCGGCGCGGACGCCGCAGGGAGCCTCAGCCCAGGGCCGGACGCCGGGGGCTGGTCGAGCACGGGTGTCGACCCGGCCTGTGGAGCAGTCGAGTCGTCCGGGAGATAGCGAAGCAGTGCCGCGGCGGCAGCGGCCAGCACCACAACGACAACGACGAGGACGGCGAGCTTGTGGCGGACCCTGCCGGCCTCGGTGTCACCGAGGTGTCGACGGCGGCGCGACGACACGTCAGCCTGTCCCGATCCGAGCCAGTAGCCTCACCTGAGGGACACTAACTCGAAATGCCTCACCGGCAGGCAGCCGGCGCCATCGGACAAGGATGTGCAGCGTGGACTTCGACGTCACGATCGAGATCCCCAAGGGTCAGCGCAACAAGTACGAAGTCGACCACGCCACGGGACGGATCAAGCTCGACCGAACGCTTTTCACGTCCACGCAGTATCCCGCCGACTACGGCTTCATCGACGACACACTCGGACAAGACGACGACCCGCTGGACTGTCTTGTGCTGTTGTCGGAGCCGACGTTTCCCGGCTGCCTGATCCGTGCCCGCGCGATCGGGATGTTTCGGATGACCGACGAGAAGGGCCGAGACGACAAGGTGCTGTGCGTTCCCGCCACCGACCCGCGCCAGGAGCACCTGCGCGACATCCACCACCTGCCCGAGTTCGACCGGCTGGAGATCCAGCACTTCTTCGCTGTCTACAAGGACCTCGAGCCCGGCAAGTCGGTCGAGGGGGCCACCTGGGTGGGGCGAAGCGAGGCCGAAGCCGAGATCACCGCCTCCCGGGAGCGCCTGGTCCAGTTGCGGAGCGAGCACAATGACCAGCCGGAGCCGGGCCGCTGAGCTCAGGGACGGCCGAAGAAGTCCGGCGACTCCCAGTACAGGACGTCCTGCACCTCGACGTTGCGGCCGGTGCGGGGCGCCTGGATCATCTGGCCGCCGCCGATGTAAAGCGCAACGTGGAAGATCGTGTCGGGGTTGGACGAGTCGCTGGCCCAGAAGATCAGGTCCCCGGGTTGTAGCTCGCCGTACGACACCGGTGTGGTCGCGTAGTACTGCGCAACCGAGTAGTGCGGGAGGTAGACGCCAGCGGCGGCCCAAGCGCCCATCGTGAGACCCGAACAGTCCCAGGAGTCCGGCCCTGCGGCACCCCAGACGTAGGGCTCACCCAACTGGTCGTACGCAAACGCAATGGCGTCCTGGGCGCTCCCAGACGAGGCCGGCGGGGTCGGTGCGGGCGAAGGGGTCGGCGGAGCCGGGGTCGGAGCAGGTGCGGGTGCCGGGGTCGGCGCTGGCGCGGGCGCAGGCGCAGGCGTGGGCGCAGGCGTGGGTGCCGGGGTGGGCGTAGGCGTGGGTGCCGGGGTGGGGGCAGCCGACGGACTCGGCGCAGGCCCAGGCGTTGGAGCCGGGGCAGGCGTCGTCACGGCTGGTGTGGGGTCGCCGCCCCGTTGGTGGGCGTCGTTGCGGCGCTCGCGCTGTTGCTCGTGAAGCCGCTGCTCCGCGAGGCGCTGTGCTTCCAGCCGCTGCTGTTGCCGCTGTTCTTGACGCTGCTGGGCCAGCATTTCCTGGCGCCGGCGCTCGGCGGCCCGCTGGCGCCGACGGTCCTCGAGTCCCTGTTGTCGCTGTGCGGCGAGGGAGACGGAGACGTTCTGGGCCTGCGCCAGCTCTTCGATCAACGTCTGACGCTGTGCGCCGATGTCGGCGACGGCCGCCTGCTGAGCATCGACGGCGACCTGAGCGGCCCGTCTGGCCTCGGCAGCCCGTTGCTTGGCGGCATCGGCCTTGACCAACGCATCGTCGGCGGCATGCTCGTAGACCACGGCGAGTTCGGACGCTGCCGACCAGGCCTGATATTGGGAGTCGAAGGCGCGGGCTGACGCGTCGTTGTCGGCCAGCTCGCTGAGCAGGGAGTGGGAGCCGCCAGCAGTCAAGGTCGTACTGAGCTGGGTAAGCGACGAGCTCGACGTGTCCTGCGAGACGACGTACCCGGCGAGACTTCCACGCGCCGCCGCTGCCCGACGCGAAGCACGGTCGGCGCGGTGAGCGGCCCGCCGGGCATCGGTCTTCGCGTTCTGCCACCCCAACAGCGCCCCGTTGTAGTCCTCCGCGGCCTGCTCTGCAGCGACGCCGAGACTCTCCAGCCGTTGGCTGGCGGCGGCGAGGTCTGCCTGGATGTCGCCCACCGAGCGCTGAGCGTCGGCGACGTGCTGCTGGGCCGATGCCACGTCCGCTCGGCTGGGAATGACCGGATCACCGTGATCGGCCCACGCGTTGGGCGTCAGCACCAGAGTAACGGCGCCGACGGCAAGCAGGACAACGGCCCTGCTCCTGGCTCGCTTCGGCACGGGGGATCCCTTCGTCTGGCTAGCATCGCCCGGCACCCTTCCGGCATCGGCACATTGCGTAACCCAGACAAGGACCGTAGTCATCTTGTGTCACATAAGGAACAGCTTTCCCTTTAATAACTCCGGTAACACGGCGTGTCGGCTTGACGAATGACAGCGTTGTAACTTCGTATCGCCCGCTTTAGAGCATTTTGCGACAGGTCGACCTACCACCGAGGCGCTTGTCGCCAACCGCCTCTGCGCCACCACGGCCATCACGGGCACGCAGGTCCGCCAGGACCGCAGGCTCGATCCGCTCACGTCACCGCTAGCCGGTCAGGAGTCTTGGGCCCACCGGGGCAGACGACGTTCGCGGAAGGCCGTCATCCCTTCCCGTGCCTCTGCAGAGGCGAACAACCGCGCAGAAAGGGCGACGAGCTCCTCCCCGTCCTCGTCCATTCGCTTGAGCAGCGACCGGTTGAGCAGCTTCTTCGTCTCGCTGAGGCCTTGAGGCGCCGCCTTTTTGAACTCGGCGATGAGCGAGATCAGCGACGCGTCGAGCGCCTCCTCGGGGACCGACTGGGTGACGAGCCCTGCGCGAGCCGCCTCGACGCCGTCGAACGTCGCGCCCGTCAGGTACTTGCGGGCGGCGTCACGCTCCCCGAGCCGGCTGCTCGTTGTGAGTGAGACGATCGCGGGGGCCAGACCGAGCAGAGACTCGCTGAACGCGAACGTGCAGTGGTCGTTGACCAAGGCCACGTCGCAGGCGCCGACGAGCCCGATCCCACCGGCCCGCACGTGCCCACGAGCGAACGCCAGGACCGGCGTCGCGAGCCCCGCTATGGTCCGCAGCAGCTCCAACAGGTCACGGGTGCCCTGCTCCATTCCCAGCGTGACCGCCTCGGACAGGTCAGCGCCGGAGCAGAACGTCGTACCGGTGTGGGTCAGCACGATCACGCGTACGTCGTTCGAGCGGTCCGCATCACGCAGGTGACTCATCAGCTCGTGCACGAGCTGACGCGACAAGGCGTTGCGATTGCTGGGCGAGTCGAGCGTGAGGGTCGCCACCTGTTCGGCAACGTCGTGGTGGACGAGCTCGGTCGGCTCGTCAGGTGGCTGCGTCATACCTCGTGATTGGTCTCTGTGCCCAGTGTCGAGTCGGAATCGTCAGCCGTCGGTGGACGCACCGCCGCCGCAGACCTCGGCCTCGCAATGACCGGCTCCTTGGCAGGCACCGCCCCGTGCTCGGGCCCAGGGTGGCTGACGTCCGGAGGGAAGACGCCGATCATCCCGTCCCCACCGGCGCGGTCACGTTGCCTCCGCATCACGTGGCCGGTCGTCTTGGCGCCGATGAAGACGGCGAGGAAGCCGATGGCCAGTCCGGCGATGTCGTCGAGCAGGTAGTGCCAGCCGAAGTAGATCGTCGAGACCACCGTAAGACCGAAGTAGGCCCACATCACATAACGCACCAGGCGGCTGGGGATGACGTAGTGGCAGATGAGCGCCGCGGTGAAGATGATCGACACGTGCAGTGACGCGAAGGCGGCGACACCTTGGAGGGAGTTCGTGGCGTTCGGGTCGGGGATGTAGTTATCTCGGCCGGCCGCCAGCGCGGCCTGCAACCCTCGCACCTCGGTATCGGGGAGGTCGACGAAGAGGGAGGGTTTGGACAGGAACGGCCCGAGCGAGGGGACCCAGTAGTAGCTCAACGCACCGAGCACCCAGTTGATGCACAGGGCAGTGACGTACCAGAATCCCGTCGCGACGTTCTTCGACCAGACGAGCGCGGCGCCGAGGCTCAGCGGCACGAAGAACAAGAACACGATGTAAACGGTGGACAGCACGTGCGCGGAGATGCCTTCGCCGAGGAGGGTGTGCAGCACGGCCGCGGGGTAGTGACCAAATGCCAGCGCCTTGTCCAGCCTGGTGAGAACAGGGTCGTAGGACGTGTCCTGGCGGACGTAGGGCAAGAACCCCTTGAGGTTGCGGTAGGCCACATAGACGACATAGAACGTGGTCAGACCGACGACGACGAGGGCCCAGCGCGTGCGCGTCCATCGTTCCCGCGAATAGTCCGCCAGCGCCTGCCGGAAGTTGTGGAACCCGCGGTTGACGTAGAGCGCGCGCGGCACGACATCGGCGAGATAGAACAGGAGCACGATCGCGGGCAGCCGGATGTACGACGGCCCGGCCAGACCGTCGGGGTCGCGCAGCGGAAGGTTGAGGCGGTATGACGCCACCCACGCCAGGATCCCCACGGCCAGCGCGAGGCCGACGGCGAATCCGTAGGCCCGTCGCATCATGAAGTGACCTTATCCCTCGCGGTCGCGGTGCTCGACCGACAATCGTCGCGAGTGCCCGGCCGCCCAGACCCATCGTAAGCCCCGAGATGACGACCGCTGATGACGTTTCCCGTTGCCTTCTCGTTGCCGACGTCGCTGCGCCCCGCCGCCCCCGGGTTCGTCCTGCTGTGGTCGGGGATGGCGACCCAAGCGGGGCAGGACGAATGTCTCGACTGAGCCGAGTACAGTGGCAGGACACGACAGGGGAGCGCCTCGTGCGCTGAGAGTGCGGACAACCCGCAGACCCTCGAACCTGATCCGGTTAGCACCGGCGAAGGGAGTCGAGACTCGAGCAGCCCACCGCTGCTTCCCCTCCCTGACTCACCGGGAGGTTTCCACCATGACCAGCATCTCCGCGAGGCGAGAACGCGCAAACGTGGGTCCGTGGCGCACAATCGACCTGATGACGGCCGCGCTCATCGGTGTCGTCCTCGGCGTCGTCTACTGGGGGTGGTCGGCCGCATACACCGCGCTCAGCACCCCGCTGTCCAACCTGTTGGGACCGACGATCGGTGTCCTCGGTGGACCGTGGCTGCTCGCCGGCGTCGTCGGCGGCCTCGTCGTGCGGCGACCAGGGGCGGCCGTCTTCGCTGAGCTCATGGCGGCCACCGTCGAGGCCCTCGTGGGCAACGAGTGGGGTTGGTCGACGCTGATCTCAGGCGGACTTCAAGGCCTCGGCGTCGAGCTTGCGCTGGCGATCTTCTTGTTCCGCCGATTCACCTGGCCGGTCGCGGCGCTGGGCGGTGCGTTGGCGGCTCTGCTCGAGTTCGGCTACGAGTGGCACGCCTATTGGCAGGGGACCTCGCTCGGCTTCAAGCTCGGGTACGGCGCCTTCTTCGCGGCGTCGGGTGCCATCGTCGCCGGCATCGGAGGCTGGCTGCTGACCCGTGCGCTCGCGGCCAGCGGGTCTATCGACGCCCTGCCCGCCGGGCGAGAAGCGGCCGACGATTACGTCTCCTGACGACGGCCCCGCGCCGGGCTGGATCACGGGTGCGCCGCAGCGTTCGTCCGGGCGCGGCCATGTCCGCGTCGAAGGGCTGACGTGGCGGCCGGCTCGCCGCCGCACGCCGATCTTCAGCGGTCTCGACCTGGACATCCCGGCCGGTCAACGCGTTCTGGTCGCCGGGCCGAGCGGAGCGGGCAAGACGACCCTGCTCCTGGCGATGGCGGGGCTCCTGCTGACCGCTGCGCACGGCGAACTGTCCGGCTGGGTACTTGTGGACGAACGTGAAGCAGGCTCGGTCGCGGGGCAGACCGGCCTGCTCCTTCAGGACCCGCGGGCCGGCCTGGTGGCCGAGACGGTGGGACGCGACATCGCCTTCGGGCTGGAGAACCAGTGCTTGGCGCGGACCGAGATCTGGAGGCGGGTCCGAGAGGCGCTCGAGACCTCCGCCTTTCCCTACGACGTCTCACACGCCACGTCCGCGCTGTCGGGCGGCGAAACCCAACGGCTGGCGCTCGCCGGCAGCCTGGTGCTTGCAAGCTCGGTGCTGCTTCTCGATGAGCCGACATCGATGCTGGACCCGGAGTCCGCGGCCACCGTGCGCGCTGCCGTCCAGGACATCGCCAGCAGACGCGGCACGACCACCGTCATCGTCGAGCACCAGCTTGAGCCCTGGCTCGACTTCGCCGACCGGCTGATCGTGCTCGGCACCGACGGCACCGTCGTCGCTGACGGGTCACCGCGGGCGGTCCTCGACGCGGAGGGGGCGACTCTCGCCGAGCTTGGTGTGTGGGTGCCCGGCTCGGGTGTCCCCGAGCTCAGCGGCATCGACGCCGATCTGGTTGCGCCGTGGCGACCGGAGACCGGGTGGCTGGTGCGGACGCGTGAAGTGAGCGTGTCGCTGCGAGGCGGGCTGGTCGAGCGGCGTACCCCGCCGACGGTCGCGCTCGACGGTGTCGACGCCGAGCTGACGGCTGGTCGGGCGCTGGCTGTCACCGGTGTGAGCGGGGCCGGCAAGTCGACCCTCGTCTCGGTGTTGGCCGGGCTGCTCCGGCCGACCCGCGGCGACGTGACCGCCGCACCCGGCCTCGCCGTCGGCAGGCGACGCGCACCGTGGCAGTGGAAGGCCCGCGACCTGGTCGAGCGGCTGTCGTGGGTGCCTCAGGTGTCCGAGCACGCTGTGGTCGCCGCCTCGGTGCTCGACGAGGTGATGGCATCTGGTCGGGCCTGCGGCCGCGACGAACCGGGCCTGCGACGTCGGGCCGAGAGCCTGCTCGAGGCGTTCGGCCTGTCGGCCCGAGCGGACGCGAGCCCCTACCACTTGTCCGGTGGCGAACAACGCCGGCTGATGGTGGCGGCGGCGTTGGCCCACGGTCCCCGCGGCGTCCTCCTCGACGAGCCGACGGTGGGCCAGGACCGGCTCACCTGGTCTGCGGTGTTGGGGGCCGTCGCGGCGGCGCGAGATGCCGGGTCAGGTGTGGCGATCGCCAGTCACGACTCTGCGGCGGCGGCAGCTCTGGCCGACGAGTCGCTGCACCTCGTCGGCGGGTCGGTGGCCGCGTGAGGGCAACGTCCTCGAGCCTCGGCGTGGAGACCTCGTCGCGAAGCGGTGGCGGGGTGATGAGCCCGTCGCGGATCGGCCCGCTTTCGGTGCTGGCGACGTGCCTGCTGCCCGTCGCCGGTGCGTTCGCGATCGACTCAGCCTCGCTCGGCGCGATCTGTCTCGCGGCCGAGGTGGCCACACTGGGCTGGCTCGTGCGTGATCTGCGCGCGAGCCTGCTACGACTGTCGCTCGGACTGGTGGCTGCATTGTCGGTGACGGTCTCGACCTGGCTCTATGGCGGCCACCACCTGAACGAGTCCCTCGGTGCGGCTTGCCGGATCCTCTACCTCGTCGCGCCTGCGGCGCTGCTCTCGCCTCGGATCCGGCCGAGCGAGCTCGGCGACCACCTCGCCCAGCGGTTGCACCTGCCTGCACGCGTTGTCGTGGCCTCGGTCGCCGCTCTGCGCCGACTGGATGATCTCGGTGCGGAGTGGCGGCAGGTCCAGCGCGCCAGACGAGCGCGCGGCCTGGGTCTCGACGGAGGGCCGGTACGCCGGGTGCGCGAGTCTGCCGGCAGCGCCTTCGCCCTGCTCGTGGTCAGCATGCGGAGTACCGCAACACTCTCGATGGCGATGGACGCGCGGGGATTCGCCTCCGCGACCCGGCGCAGCTGGGCCGAGCCCGCGCCATGGCGGACGGGCGACTGGTGGGTGCTGCTGACCGGATTGGCGCTCGCTGTGCTGCCGTGGCTCCTAAGATGACGCGATGGGCGCCGGGCAGGCAGCTCCGGCGGCGAACGAGGAGTTGCGATGACCAGGTGGTGGCGCGCCATGGCAGCGCTCGCCTGTCTCATCGCGAGCGGATGCTCCGCAGGCGGGGGTGCGGCAACGGTTGCCAGCGGTGTCGGACAGGTCGGGGACTGCTACCCGGCGACGTCGACGCAGCCAGTCGACTGCTCGCTCGCCCACGTGGCCGAGACAGTGTTCGTGAGCCAGTCGGCCCTGGCGCGGGGCACTTCGGCGCTGGCACCGTGCCGGACGGCGCAGGCCCAGTTCCTGGGCCAGGACTTCAACACCAGGTTCGACGTGCAGCTGTGGGTGGCCAGCGACCAGTCGTGGCACCGCTGCGACGTGTCGCTGCGGACGTCGACGCAGTCGGGATCCGGTTACCAGACTCTGACCGGTTCCCTGAAAGGCGTTCTCGAGCGCGGCGTCTCCGTCCCGCTTCAGGCCTGTCTGGCCGAACCGTACGACGCGGCCAGCGACCAGACCTATGTCTCGTGCGCTGAGCCGCATGTCGCGCAGCAGCTTGTCGCGGCTCCTGCCATCGGGACGCTGAAGGAGCCGTTTCCCGCCGACGTCGCGGGCCGCGCCGCCAAGGCGTGCAACGCCACGGCGTCAGCGGCTGACATGCTCGGGCGGCACCGATCGGTCGAGGCGTTCTATCCCAACACCGCCGACACCTGGGCAAGCGGTGAGCGCACCGCTGACTGTTGGGTCACTGCCGACGAGGGGACCCTCCCCGCCCTCTCGCCCTAGCTCTCACCAGCACCGCCGAGGATCAGGTGATCTTCTCCCGGGAGACAGACTCTTGCGCCGAGAGCCAAGCTGTCCTGCTGAGGGGCACGCTTTTCGCCGAGGTCAGGTCTTCTGCTGCCGGGGCAGCCGCCTCGCGCCCGGAGCCTGCGCGGCGAACCGGTATGGGTCACCGTAGAGCCGAGGTTACTAGGCTCCCAGCATGACGCACCCGCGGCTGGTGGCCGCCCTCTGTGTGACTGCCTTCCTATCCGGCCTCGAGGCGACGACGGCCCTGTCCAGCGAAGAAGCCGCAGGTCAGGCGAGGCCACCGGCCATCCACCAGCTAGGTGACCAGCCTTCGGACCTGTCACCACGACAACCCGAGGCACCCGGACGGACGCGGACTCGCGCTCGGCCGCTGCACGGCAAGGTGGTCGTCATCGACCCCGGCCACCAGCTGGGTAACGCCAACCACCCTCGCCAGGTCAACCGTCTCGTCGACGCCGGCGGTTTCAAGAAGGCGTGCAACACGACCGGAACGGCAACCAACGGTGGCTTTCCCGAGGCAACCCTCACCTGGAAGGTCTCTCGAGTTCTCGCCCGACAGCTGCGCCACCGGGGCGCCACAGTCCGCCTGACCCGGCACTCCAACTCCTACCAGGACTGGGGGCCGTGCATCGACGTGCGTGGCCGCAGAGGCAACAAGGCACACGCCGATGCGGTCGTCTCGATCCATGGCGATGGCGCGGACGCGAGCGCCCGGGGGTTCTTCGTCATCATGCCGGCCGACCGCCGCGGCTGGACCCACGACATCTTCCACTCCTCCCACCGCTACGGTCTGCGGGTCAGGGCTGGTCTGGGAGCCGCCGGTCTGCGGGTCTCCACCTCCTACGGCGGCGACGGGCTCGACGTCCGTGGAGACCTGGGCACACTCAACTGGAGCAACCGGCCGGCCGTGATGGTGGAGCTCGGCAACATGCGCAACACCCACGACGCCCGGCACATGACCACGGCGAAGTTCCGGCGGCACGTCTATGCACGCGGGCTCAGGATCGGGATCAGCCGGTTCCTGCTCCGCCGTTAGGTGGAGTGGGCCGCTCAAGCCGGACACCAGCACATCGTTGGTGACTGTCGCGCCACCGACCTTGAGTCTTCGCGGGAATGCACGGCATCCGGCCGGCGTCGACGTTTCTACCGACTGCACCGCGCCATCCCTGAGTCGATCCGCGCCGTCCGCTCAGACCTCTGCTCGCGTCAGGTGTGCGCGGAGTCGACGGCGGCGCGTCCACACTCCAGCCGAGCCACCGGCACGCGGAACGGCGAACAGGAGACGTAGTCCAGCGCGATCGACTCGAAGAAGTGGATGGAGTCCGGATCACCGCCGTGCTCACCGCAGATTCCGAGCACGAGACCGGGCCTCGACTCTCGGCCCTCCCAGGCGGCGACGGATACGATGCGCCCGACCCCCACCTTGTCGATCGTCTCGAACGGGCTCACCCCGAAGATCCCGGCGTCCAGGTAGCGGGGGAAGAAGGCAGCCTCGACGTCGTCACGGCTGAACCCCCACGTGGTTTGCGTCATGTCGTTGGTGCCGAACGAGAAGAACTCCGCCTCCTTGGCGATCTCATGCGCCGTCAGGGCCGCTCGCGGCAGCTCGATCATGGTGCCAATGGCGAAGCTGAGGTCCATCTCCACCTCCTTGCCCACGTCCCTGATCGTGTCCAGCGCCTGCTCACGGATGATGGCGAGCTCGCGTACGTCGGCCACAAGCGGCACCATGATCTCCGGCTGCGGGTTCAGCCCGCGCTTCTTGAGCTCGGCGGCCGCCTCGGCGAGAGCCCGCACCTGCAGCAGGAACAGCCCAGGCACCGCCAGCCCGAGCCGCACCCCGCGCATGCCCAGCATCGGGTTCTGCTCGTCATGGCGCTGCACGGCCTTGAGCAGCTCGGCAGACTTCTTGTCCGGCTCGCCGAGCGCCTCAGCGACGGCGACTTTCACCGAGAGCTCGGTCAGGTCCGGCAGGAACTCGTGCAACGGCGGGTCGAGCAGGCGGACGACGACCGGCAGCCCGTCCATCTTCTCGAAGATGCCCAGGAAGTCCTCCCGCTGGAGGGGAAGCAGCTCCTCCAGCGCGGACTCCCGCTCCTCGTCACTATTGGCCAAGATCACCCGTTCGACGATCTTGCGACGCGAGCCGAGGAACATATGCTCGGTGCGACACAGGCCGATGCCCTGGGCGCCAAAGGCTCGAGCCCGCTCGGCATCCTCCGTGGTGTCCGCGTTCGCCCGCACTCTCATCCGGGCCGCGCCGTCGGCGTGCGCCATGATGCGGGCCACCGCGTCGACGAGCTCGTCGTGCTCGGACTCACCCGTGTGCAGGTCCGCCGGCTCTCCCGACTCGTCCACGGCTGCCAGCAGGGTCTCGACCACGATGCTCTCGGTGACCGTGACCTCACCCATGAAGACCTCACCGGTCGACCCGTCGATCGACAAGACGTCGCCCTCCTTGACGTGCGCCCCGTCCGGCGTGCGGAACTCCCGCAGCTTCGGGTCCACGCGCAGTGCGTCCACCCCGCTGACGCACGTGCGCCCCATGCCTCGCGCGACCACAGCGGCGTGCGACGTCTTCCCACCGCGGCTGGTGAGGACACCGCGTGCAGCGATCATGCCGCGCAGGTCGTCCGGGTTGGTCTCCCGGCGTACCAGGATCACGTCCTCGCCCTTCGACGACCACGCCACCGCAGTCGCCGAGTCGAACGCGGCCTTGCCGACCGCGGCCCCCGGGCTCGCCGCCATGCCCTTCGCGATCAGCTTGCGTTCGCCGCCGTCCTTGTCGAACTGGGGAAACATCAGCTGCGCGAGCTGTGCACCGGTGACCCGGCGCAGCGCCTCGTCCATGTCGATCACGTCCTCGTCGACCAGCTGCACCGCGATCCGGAAGGCGGCTGCGGCTGTGCGCTTGCCCACCCGGGTTTGCAGCATCCACAGTCTGCCGCGCTCGACGGTGAACTCGATGTCGCACATGTCCTTGTAGTGCGACTCGAGCGTCGACATGATCGACAACAGCTCTTCGTAGCTCTTCGGATCGGTGTCGCCGAGAGCCGTCAACGGCTTCGTGTTGCGGATGCCGGCCACCACATCCTCGCCCTGGGCGTTGGCCAGGTAGTCGCCGTACACCCCGCTGTGGCCGGTCGACGGGTCGCGGGTGAAACATACCCCCGTGCCGGAGTCGTCGCCGAGGTTGCCGAACACCATCGAGCAGATGTTGACAGCCGTGCCCAGCTCGTCGGGGATGCGCTCCTGGCGACGGTAGACCTTGGCCCGATCGGTGTTCCACGACGAAAAAACCGCCCGGATTGCCAGGTCGAGCTGCGTGCGCGGATCCTGGGGAAAGTCACCTCCCGTGCCTTCAGCGATGACCCGCTTGTACGTCGTCACGAGCTCCATGCAGTCGTCAGCGTCGAGCTCGATGTCGGTCTCGACGCCCCGCTTGACCTTCAGCGCATCGAGCGCCTCGTCGAAGAGGGACCGCTCGACGCCGAGCACGGTGGCGCCGAACATCGACAGCAGCCGGCGATAGGAGTCCCAGGCGAAACGTGAGCTGCCGGAGATCTCGGCGAGGCCCTCGACCGAGGCGTCGTTGAGCCCGACGTTCAGCACCGTCTCCATCATTCCCGGCATGGAGAACTTCGCTCCCGACCGCACTGACACGAGCAGAGGGTCGTCGGCTTGGCCGAGCGTGCGGCCGCGCTCCTCCTCCAGGCTCGCGAGGTGCTTGTCGATCCCGGCGTCCAGCTCGTCCGGCAGCTCACCAGTGTCGAGAAACACCCGGCAGGCATCAGTCGTGATCGTGAAACCCGGCGGGACCGGCAGCCCCAGGTTCGTCATCTCGGCCAGGTTGGCGCCCTTGCCTCCGAGCAGATCCTTCTGCGAGGCGTTTCCTTCGTCGAAATCGAACACGTAGCGCGTCATGATGGTGTCCTCTGCGTCCACAGCGAGATCGACCTGGCGTCGATCCTGACATCCTGCCCTGACGGCGCCTCCGGCGAAACCGTACCCAGCAAACCCATCGGCTCCACGTCGCCTCGTTGCCCTAGGCTCGGGAGCGACCGAGGCGGGGCGACGGCGAGGACGGACGACGAGATGCGCAAGACGTTGGTGACGATCGGCGGGTGGATCCTCGTGCTCGTGGGCGTCGCGGCGCTGTTCCTGCCCGGACCCGGCCTGCTGCTCCTGCTGGCCGGCCTTGTGGTCTTGTCGCAGGAGTACGACTGGGCGGCACAGCGCGTCGAGCCGGTTAAGAAAAAGGCATTCGAGGTGGCCCGGTCGGGCGTCACGACATACCCGCGCATCGTCCTCAGCGCCCTGGGGGCCCTGGTCCTGATGGCGATCGGCGTCGTCTGGTGGCTCGACCCCGAGATTCCCGAGATTGGCCCGATCGGTCCGGCCCTCCCGTTCGGTGGCTGGCCCACTGGCACCACGCTCATCTTGTCCGGCCTGGTCGCGCTGGGACTGCTTGTCTACAGCATCAGGCGCTGGAGGAGCGAGGCGGTCGCCGAGAGTCGCGGCTCCAAGCCGGCCTGATGTGGTCCTGCGAGTCCGCGGGGCCGCACCTAGGCTGTGGCCATGACTTCTCACTTCGACGTCGTTGTGCTGGGGGCCGGTCCCGGCGGGTACGTCGCCGCGATCCGCGCCTCACAGCTGGGACTGAAGGCTGCCATCATCGAGGAGAAGTACTGGGGCGGTGTCTGCCTCAACGTCGGCTGCATCCCGAGCAAGGCGCTGCTTCGCAACGCTGAGCTCGCCCACATCTTCCACGCGGACGCCAAGACGTTCGGCATCAGCGGTGACGTGAGCTTCGACTATGGCGTCGCCTTCAGCCGAAGCCGCAAAGTCGCCGAAGGCCGTGTCAAGGGCGTGCACTTCCTCATGAAGAAGAACGGCATCACCGAGCTCGAAGGCCGGGGCACGTTCACCGATGCCAACACCATCACGGTGGCACAGGCTGACGGTGGTGAGGAGACCGTCACGTTCGACAGCTGCATCATCGCGGCGGGGGCGCAGACGCGGCTGCTTCCGGGCACATCGCTCAGCGAGCGGGTCGTGACCTACGAAGAGCAGATCATGACGGCCGACCTGCCCGCGTCGATCATCATCGCCGGGGCAGGCGCCATCGGGGTTGAGTTCGCCTACGTGCTCGCGAACTACGGGGTCGACGTCACTGTCGTCGAGTTCCTCGACCGGATGGTGCCGCTGGAGGATGAGGAGGTGTCCGCCGAGCTCGCCAAGCGGTACAAGAAGCTCGGCGTCACGATGCTGACCTCCACTCGCGTGGACGCGATCGACGACAGCGGCGACAAGGTCACGGTGACAGTGACCCGGGGTGACCAGCAGGAAAAGCTCGAGACCGACAAGGTGTTGCAGGCGATCGGCTTCGCCCCTCGCGTCGAGGGATACGGACTCGACGCCACGGGCGTGAAGCTCACCGACCGCGGCGCCATCGACATCGACGGGTTCATGCGTACCAGCGTGCCGAACATCTACGCGATCGGTGACGTGACCGCCAAGCTCATGCTGGCCCACAACGCCGAAGCGATGGGCATCGTGGCGGCCGAGACGATCGCGGGCGCCGAAACCATGGAGATCGACTACGCCATGGTGCCCCGGGCGACGTACTGCCAGCCGCAGGTCGCCAGCTTCGGCTACACGCAGGCGCAGGCTGAGGAGCGCGGCCACGAGGTCAAGGTGGCGAAGTTCCCCTTCGCCGCCAACGGTAAGGCGCATGGGCTCGGCGACTCAGGCGGGTTCGTCAAGATCGTGGCTGACGCCGAACACGGCGAGTTCCTCGGCGCCCATCTGATCGGCCCGGACGTCGTCGAGCTTCTGCCCGAGCTGACGCTGGCGCAGTTATGGGACCTGACCGCTGCCGAGGTGTCGCGCAACATCCACGCCCATCCCACGTTGAGCGAGGCGCTCAAGGAGGCCGTGCACGGCATATCCGGCCACATGATCAACCTCTGACGGTCACGCCGGCTTTCACCAGCGCAAACAGGGGTCTAGCGAACCAGTGATGTAGCGCTGATGTAGCAAGCCAGAGCGTCGTCGACCGCGCGCTTGGTCCGCTCGGTGCTGGATGGCATCAGGTGCGTGTAGGTCCGCAACGTGAAACCGGCGTCGGAGTGGCCGAGATAGTCGCTGACCGCCTTGACGGACTCCCCCGCGTCCAGCAGCACGCTGGCGTAGAAGTGCCTCAGCGCGTGCATCCCGTCGTCGCGGGTCTGCTCGACCTTCGCGACCTTAAGCGCCGGTGCCCAGGCCTGCCGGTTGAAGTTGTTCCGCACGAGCGCCTCGCCTGTCGACGTGGTGAGCACCAGGGCGACGGTGACCGGCTTCCCCTCGAGAGTGTCCCACGGCAGGGCCACTCGCTGAGCCGGGTATGCCGCCAGGTGGGCCGCGAGCGCGTCACGCACCGACTCGGGCAGCGGGATCGTACGTTGCTTGCCGCCCTTGGGCAGCCGGAACGCCTGCCCGCCTCTGGAGAACAGGCGCACCTGTCGGCGGACCTTCACCTCGCCGCGCAGAAAGTCGACGTCCTCAACACCGAGCCCGAAGACCTCTCCCTGACGCAGCCCGAGCCCAGCGGCCAGAATTGCCGCGACACGGTAGCGCCCAGGCAGCCCGTCGGTGACGGCCGCAACCTGCTCGACCGGCCACGGGACTACCTTGCGCATCTCCCTCTTCGGTGCGCGTACCGAGCCTGCGTGACACGGGTTCTTCGTCACCAGCTCGTCGTCGACGGCTGCGTTGAAGACGCTCGACACGTTCCCGAGGATCATCCGCGCATAGGTGCCCGACATGGTGAGCCCACGGAGCCAGGCCTGGATGGTGCTCGGCTTGATGGCCCGGATCTGCTTCGATCCGAGCACCGGGTAGACGTGCAGCCGCAGGTGCATCTCGACGCCCTCGCGGCTCGTCACGTCGAACGTCTGCGCCGCGAGCCACTGATCGGCGTATCGCTTGAACGTCACCTTCCCGGCATCCGGGTCGAGGTAGGAGCCGCGCGCCTTGTCCGCCTCGACCGTGTTGGCGAACCGCTCTGCGTCTGACTTCTTGAGGAACGTCTTGCGCCGCTTGCGGCCGTCCGGCTCCCGGTAGTTCACGTCATAGCGCGGCTTTCCGCTGACTTCGCGCTTACTGATGCTCGCCATGACTAGTAACGCCGCGCTTTCCGCACCAGCTCGGTCAACCGCCCTATGTTGAGGACGCTGAGGATGGTCAGGTGCGGAATGCCGGCCTCTCTCGCACTCCGGTAGCCCGCCATGAGCGGCGTGAACACGCCCTGTTCCTCCCAGTCCAACAGCTGGGAGACCGGCGTGTTGTCCGCCGCCTTCGGGTCGTGCGGCCGGTTCTCCTGCCGGAAGTCTTCTAGGGATGATCCCTTGGAGTCCGGCTCGTATCTCTGGAGCTGCTGTTCTCCGGTGGCCCACGCCCACACGTCGAACGACGGCAACCGAAGCTCGCGCGTCACCGCCGTCTCGGCCTCGGTGTCGGCTTCAGCTGGCAGGAGTAAACGGTTCGGCGTCACACCGAGGGCGACGGCCAGTGCGATGAGGTCATCGACGTCGACCCTTCGCTGGCCCAGCTCAATCTTGCTGAGCGTGCTCACGCTGATGGGCCAGCCAAGGCTGCTCAATGTCTTGGACACGTCCTCGAGCTGTAGGTCGCGAGCCCTCCGAATCGTCTTGACGTTCTCTGCAACCCGCTCGGTCGCCGGCCCTCGCTGCATCTTGGTATTCGCCATAACGGCGAGTCTGGCGTGTTGAGTTGCGAAAGTCAACACGCCATGGCAGCCTGTACCTAGGAACGGCGAATGACACCGACGTAGTTCGCCAGAATGGAGAACGGTCCAATGACGGACAAGCTCGAAGGTCCGCGGTGGCTGGCTGAGTACCTCGACGTGCCGCTCGCCACGGTCTACCAGTGGAACACCAGGGGCACCGGCCCGCGCCGCATCGTCGTGGGTAAGCACATTCGTTACCGCAAGGCCGACGTCGACAGGTGGCTCGACGAGCACGCCTCGGAGCCAGAGCCGGCCGCGTGACCACCACCGCTGCCCGCGCGGAAAGCCACTGGACGTGAGAAAGCGTCCCGCCGCTGCCGTCGAGGTGCTCCCCAAACTCGCCATCTCGATCGGGTGCAGAAGGTGGAGATGACCGGCACTCTCGCACCTGAGGTCACTGCGCGGCGCCGCTGGGCGTACTCACTCATCCGACGAGCAGCCGACCCGCCGCCGACCTACGGCTCGACAGACTGGCTAGCCCTGCCTGAGGGCAGCCCGGCCAAGATCGCCTCGGTCGTCGTCGCCGCTGAGTCTTGGGCTCAGGACGGTGACGATCTTCCTGATCGGCTCGGGCTGGATCTTGGTGTTGCTCGCGATGCCCACAAGGCCGCTGAGGACGCGGCGTACGTCGAGCGATTCCAGGCTCACCGTGCTGATTGGCGACGTTCGGTCGGCCGCAAGACGTTTACGGAGCGTCGGGCGGCACAACTGGCGTCGGTTGAGCCGAGGCCAGGCGACCGCCAGGGCCGGGAGTCGCCATGACCGCGGTCGACGAAGCATGGATGACGGACCCCGACGACGGCGCGGCGCTGTTGGGTGATGTGGAGACCTTCCTAGCCAAGTTCGTGGCCTTTCCCTCGGCTTCAGCAGCGGTCGCCACCACGCTCTGGGCAGCGCATGCCCATCTTGTCAACGAGTCCGAGAACAGTCCCCGGTTGGCTCTGCTGTCGCCCGAGCCCGGCTCGGGCAAGACCCGCACCTTGGAGGTCTTGGAGCTGCTGACTCCGAACCCGATGCATGCGCTGTCGGCCAGCCCCGCCGCGATCTTCCGCACGCTGGACAACGAGCAGGCGACGCTGCTCATGGATGAGGTCGACGCGGTGTTCAATCGCCGCGGGTCCGACGACGGAGCCGAGGATCTGCGCGCTCTGCTCAACGCCGGGCACCGCAGAGGGGCGACCATCCCACGCTGCGTCGGACCCCGCCACGACGTCGTGCGGTTCACCGTGTTCGCGGCCGTCGCGCTGGCCGGGCTCGGTGATCTGCCCGACACCTTGATGTCGCGGTCGATCATCGTGCGGATGCGTCGTCGTGCACCTGGCGAGAAGGTTCAGCCGTTCCGAAGGCGGCTCCATGCCGAGGCAGGTGAGGATCTGTGCCTGCGACTGGCTCAGTGGGCCACATCGGTCAAGCAGGACGTGGCCGATGCCTGGCCCGAGATGCCGCAAGGTGTGGAGGACCGCCCCGCCGATGTGTGGGAGCCGCTGCTCGCCATCGCCGACGCAGCGGGCGGCGCTTGGCCCGAGCGTGCGCGCGCGGCGTGCGTCGAGCTGTGCAAGGTTGCCGAGAGTCGAGAGGCCAGTCTTGGCGTGCGACTACTGGGCGACGTACGCCAGGTCTTCGGCAACGCCGACGCGATGGCAACAGAGATCATCCTCGAGCGGCTATGTGACCTCGACGAAGCACCATGGGCAGACCTGAGAGGCAAGCCTCTCGATCCACGTGGGCTTGCTCGCCGGCTGCGTCAGTACGAGGTGGCGCCGGTCAAGGTGAAGGTCGACGGCCGTGCGCTGAAGGGATACCGACGCGAGCATCTGTGGGACGCCTGGCAGCGCTACCTGCCCCCGCCCACCACAGATGGGGAACCTGGGGAACCCGAGGAACCGGGCAGGTCAGAGGCACCGAACAGGGTTCCTCTGAGGTTCCCCATCGACGACAAGGGGAACCCCCGGGGAACCCCCGACAACGCTGTGACCTGCGACGTTCCCCAGGTTCCCCAGGTTCCCCACTCTGGAACCCCAGGACGCGCGGACCTGCCGCTCACGTTCGACGAGGCGTACGCCACCGCGGCCGACGTCGACTTCTGCCCCCACGGAGTCAAGGCCGGCGGTCAGCCGGACGACTTCCTCAAGGGCAAACTCCGCTGTCCAGAGTGTCGGCGAGAGGCGATGGGCCGATGAGCAACAGACGTCGACCCCGAGCGGTCCTGTCCGACTACCTCCTCACCGACGACATCGACGCTGGGATCGCGGCCGTGTCCACTTGGCGCTGCCCGGACTGCAGCTCTGTCCTGTCGGCCCCGGTCAGACGCAGTGACGACCACGTCGTCATCGAAGTCGCCCACGATTCCTCCTGCCCGTGGCTGCGTGCCCGGGCGGGGCAGGGCCGATGACAGAGCGCGAGCTGCTCGAGGCCATCCTCGAGACCTGCAAGTGGGCCGACGTGCTCGCCTGGCACGCGTACGACTCGCGGCGGTCCACCCCCGGCCTGCCCGACCTAATCCTCGCCGGCAAAGACGGTGTCCTGTTTCGCGAGCTGAAGACCGAACGTGGGCACCTGACCGAGCCTCAGCGGGTCTGGCTCCGCCGCCTCACCGCCGCCGGCACCAACGCGTGCATCTGGCGGCCACGTGACTGGCCGGACCGGATCCTGCTCGAGCTGCACGCGATCGGCGCCCGAGGATTGCCGCCAAGCCGTGAAAGTGTCCAAGGCTGTGGACACATCACCGCGAGGAGCTGGCCGTGATCGCCGGACACTTCGCCGTCCCCTCTCCCGGCGAAGGCACCCCGACGGCCTGCGCCGGCTGCGGTGCATCCGACACCGCCTGCGCCCGCAAGCTCGGGCTCAGCGGCAGGTCGTGCTGCACCGGATGCACCCACATCATGGTCACGAGGATGGAGCCACGATGAGGCCATGCGATGTCGGGCACACGGCAACCGGACCGCTGACTGCTGACAACAGCCCCGACGCTGGCAGATGGCCGCCACCACCCAACCCAAGCACGATCTGGCGAACGTGGTGGGTTGGGCCTTACGGCCGGCGTGAGAAGGTTCGGTGCCGGCCGACCCCGCTGTGGGGTCGGGAGGTGCTGGTCGACGAGGCCGGGCTGGTCTACTGCCACGGCTGCGCCGAGTTCGTTGGCGTCGCGGACCTCGCCCGTCCCGACAACGGCCACCCGGTCGGCTTGCCGTTCCGGCTGGACGGCCGGCTGATCCCCGCTCCGGACGTGGATGACGCACCGCCCCGCTCGGAGCTGGGCTGGTGACCGGCAACGGCCCGGCGATCATCCGGCTTGGTGGCGGGCAGGTCCTACTGCGGGGTCCAGCGGTGCTGGACGCCGCCCGGCTGGTCGAGCACGGGGTACGGCTGACGCGGCAGCGTGACAACATCGCTCCCAACCCTCACGTCCTCTCCCTGCTCGACGCCCTTCGCGCCGAGGCCGGCGAGCTGATGTCCGCAGTCGGACATTCGGACGTCCGCGACCACGACGATCAGCCACCATCGGAACATGAAGAGATCACAGCCGCCGAAGCAGCCGAGCTGCTCGGGGTCACCGACCGGCACATCCGCCGGCTCGCACCCGACCTCGGCGCCCGCAAGGTCGGCGGTGCCTGGGTCTACGAGCGCAGCGCAGTCACGGCTTACGCGCTCGCCGAGCCCGCGTAACGAAAGCCAGGAGCAGTGATGGCACGTCAGGTCAACGTAACCCCAGTCGTCCGCAAGTCCGCGGCTCAACGCGGCGTGAACCTCGCCAACCTCCAAGGCAGCGGGGCCGGCGGGCGCATCACTGTCGCCGACATCACCGCAGCGTCCCAGGCCGCGAACCCTCACACTGACGCCATGGTGTACGCGGCGCTGCCCGGTGCATCGCCGACAAGCAGGGCGACACCGCGCGGCTCAGCGTTCGTTGGCCAGGTCACCGTGCAGGTCGACGACTACAGCCCCAACCCGCTCGTCGACGACCTACGCCAAGCCCTCCCCAACGTCTACGCCATGGCGACCCGCGAAGGCCCGGTCCCGACGCTCTTCGAAACCGGCGACGGCCCCATGTTCACCACCAGCGGAATCGACCCGGCGATGCTGATGAAGCTCCCGTGGTGCGTCCGGCACGCCGCAGCCCGAGCAGACAGGGCACAAGCCCAGATTATGTTCGAGCGGTACGCATCCAGGTCTGACGCCGCGGACGCCGCTGCCATGGCATCCATCAACTTCGGACACGACCAGGGCAACAGCGACTACTTCATGCGGGTGACCAGCTGGGCGTCCGGCATGGGCGCGCGAGCGCTGAAGGTCTGAGCCCGGATGCGTGAGGTCGACGGCGTCAACGTCACCGGTTCGCCCCAGAGGGCGGATCCGGAATCGAAGGTCGTACCAGGTGTCGTACTCTCCTCGCCGAAGACGCGGCCTGCGCTTTCGCCTCAACCCCCCCAAAAAAATCCACGGAAGCAGCCACATGACCCTTCGGTGGGTCTCCAAAAAACTCTCCGGACGGCGGGGGGGCGGCGCGAAACGGACAATCGAGGGCAGTTTTGCCTCGGTTCTGCGCTTTCGCCTCAACGCCCAGAAATATTCACGGGAACAGCCAGATGACCCCTAGCTTAGTCAGGCGTCTCTCTCTCCCTCGTTTGAACTTGCGTAACCCCCTGGAGGCGCCATGACGCGAGATAGCGCCCAGAACCGTCCCGTCAGGCGGTCTACGGGCCGTTCCGTCATGCGGTTCACGCCGTTCTTTCCCGGCGTGCACGTGCCCGTAGCGTTACTGCCGTGGTTGGCGCGGGTTGTCCGCTCGGGCGGTGTTGCGACGTTCGTTGGCAGCCGGATCAAGGCCATGCAGGCACGTCACGGAGCGGAGGTGTAGTCGATGTCCTCTATCGGCTACAGCACGCTTGAGATCATTCCATCCCTTAAGGGATTCGACTCCAAGCTGAAGGCGCAGATGAAGACGGTCGGCCAAACCTCGGGCAACCAGGTCGCCGCCGGTATGCACTCTTCACTGGCGTCGAAGGCGCGGACCGTTTTCGCCCCTCTTCTGGCTGCGGGCGCGGCTTACAAGTTGGCGGGGTTCGTCAGGGACGCCACCGCGGGCTATCGGGAGCACCTCAAGGTTGTGGCCCTGACGAACCAAGTCATCAAGACGACCGGCGGAGTCGCAGGTCTCACGAGCAAGCAGGTCGAAGGACTGTCAAACGCCATCGAGCTTAAGACCGGGGTTGACGGTGACGCGATCCAGTCGGGCGCGAACCTGCTGCTGACCTTCAAGAACATCCACAATGAGACCGGCAAGGGTAACGCGATTTTCAACCGGGCCACCCGCGCGGTCACAGACATGTCGGTGGCCCTTGGCCAGGACATGAAGTCCGGCTCCATCCAGCTCGGCAAGGCGCTGAACGACCCGATCAAGGGCATCACCGCGCTTTCGCGGGTCGGTGTGTCGTTCACGGATCAGCAAAAAGCGCAGATTCAGACAATGGTTGACTCCGGGAACACCATGAGTGCCCAGAAGGTCATCCTCAAGGAGCTGTCGTCAGAGTTCGGCGGGGCCGCCGTCGCCGCCGCCACCCCCGCGGACAAGGCGCTCGCGGCTTACCATCGGCTCCAGGATGAGGTCGGCAAGGTAACGGTGCCGATCATGGACAGGCTGTATTCGGTCTTCTCGGACAAGATCGCGCCGGTGCTGATACGCATGGCCGCCAACATCGGCAAGCTTGACTTCACCCAGGTCGGCAAAAGCCTCAAAGATGTTGACTTCGCGCAGCTAGGAGCGTCGTTCCTGCAGCTCGGGCAGGGGTTGAAGCAGTCGGCGAGCGACCTGCCGTCTTTCGTTGACACAATGAATCTGACAGCAGCCGTCGTGCGCTTCGCCGCCAAACATGTGGACCTGCTCGTCAAGGCGCTGCCGTTCCTCGCCGCCGGCTTCCTGGTCGTGAAGACAGCACAGCTCGCCTCCAACGCCGCCGCTGCCATCGCCATCCCGGTGCGGATCGCCGAGGTGGTCGCGGTACGTGCGCAGACGAACGCGATGCGGGCGCTGACTCCTGCGCTGTCGGCGCAGACCGCCGCGCTGAGTGGCTCGACTCTCGCCGAGGGTGCGAACACGTCGGCCAAGAGGTCCGGCATCTTCGCCGCCGTCCGATCCCGCCTCGCCACCATCGGCAAGGCCGTCGCGGAGCGGGTCGCCGCTGCGGCGTCTAAGGCGATGGCTGCTGCCCAGTGGCTTGTGAACGCCGCGATGACAGCCAACCCCATCGGCCTGGTGGTCGTCGGCCTCGCCGCGCTCGTCACCGGCCTGGTCATCGCCTACAAGAAGTCCGACGCCTTCCGCGCCATCGTTAACAAGGCGTTCAAGGCGATCAAGGATGTCGCTGCCCCGGTGCTGCACTGGCTGGGTGAGGCGGTCGCGAGCACCGTCGACTTCGTACGTGACCACTGGAAGACGTTCGCGGCGGTGACGCTGTTCGAGTTCACCCTCGTTAAGGGCATCGTCAAGCGGGTCTTCGGCGCCGTCGCCGACATCGTCCGTGGTGTCCTCAGGATCGTCAAGGGCGTCGTCGACACGGCGATGGGTGTCATCCACGGCAACTGGGCCGACGCGTGGGACGGCATCAAGGAGATCCTGCGCGGGGCGTGGGACGTCATCAAGGGCGTCGTCAAGCTTGGCACGGCGGTCATCCGCGGCATCCTCGCCGCGGCCTGGGGCCTCATCAAGGGCGGTGTGAGTAAGGCCTGGGACGGCATCACCAACGTCATCGGCGACGCCTGGACGGGCATCAAAGGCAAGGCCCGCGACGGTGTCGATGCCCTCAAGGGGTTGCTGTCGGACACGTGGGACTCGATCGAGTCCAAGGCGAGCAACGCCTGGGGCCGGATCGCCAAAGCGATCGGTGATGCGTTCAAGAAGGTCCAGGGGTGGGTGAAGGCACCGATCCAGTGGGTCATCACGCATGTGCTGAACGATGGCTTGATCGGGGCGTTCAACTGGGTCGTGGACAACGCCAAGCTCCCCACCGACCTCCGCATCGGGGATATTGATATCCCCGGCTTCCATGCCGCTCGTGGTGCGGTGGTCCCCGGTTACACGCCTGGCCGTGACACCACGCTGGCGGCTGTGTCTGGTGGTGAGGCGATCATGCGTCCGGAGTGGACTCGCGCGGTGGGCGAGGACAACATCAACGCGATGAACCGGACTGCCCGCGAGGGTGGCGTTGATGCCGTGAAGCGAGCGCTGGACAAGTCCCACAAGTACCTCGGTGGCTACTTCCTCGGCGGTGTGCTTCCGCTACCCGGTGCCACCAGTATCGTTCAGCACTCGCCGTCCGACTACCCGTGGGCGACCTGGGCGGGTGACTTCAACCGGGGTAGTGGCTACGACGACTACGGTGCCCTCATCTCAGCGTTCAAGGACGGCGTGGTCGCGTCGACAATCGGGATGGGTGACAACTCCTACGGCAACGTGACCCGGATCAACCACAAGGGTGAGCAGACCCTCTACGCGCACCAGTCTGCGTTCCTGGTAGCTGCCGGGGACATCGTGAAGGCTGGGCAGGCGATCGGCAAGGTGGGCGATCTGGGTAACACTGGGACGCCCCCGACCTCGCACCTTCACTTCGAACTCAAGGGCGGGTCGTCAGCGATCAGCGGTGACACTGGTCTCGCGCCTGCCATGGGTGCTGGTGTCAATGGCAGCAGTGGGCTTCTTAGTCTGCCCAAGGCTGTCCTTGGGGCAATCAGCGACCCAAAGAAATTCCTTACTGACAAGATCTCGGGTGTTCTTAGCGATCCGATCCTTGACGGTCCCCTGGGAGACATCCTCAAGGCGATGCCAGGCAGACTCATTGGAGGGATGGTCGACAAGGTCAAGTCGCTCGCCGGCAACCTTCTTCCTTCTGGGTCCGACGCCTTCACTCCCTACAACGGCGGGGGCGTGAAGCAGTGGACGGGCACCGTGCAGAACGTGCTGAAGGAACTTAACCAGCCGGCCTCGACCGACTTCACGAATCGCATCCTCAACCAGATGTCGAACGAGTCTGGTGGCGATCCGAACATCGTCAACAAGACTGACTCGAACTGGGTTGCTGGGCATCCGAGTGTCGGCCTGATGCAGGTCATCGAGGGCACCTATAACGCCTACGCTGGGAAGTACCGCAGCGGAGGCGCGCCTTTCCTGTACGGGGTCGGGACGAACCCGTTCGCCAACGTCTATGCCGCAGTGAACTACGGCATGAGCCGCTACGGCTCGGTCCCCGGTGCCTTCCATCCGCCCTATGCCGGCTACGACGGCGGCGGCGTCCTCAAGCCCGGCTGGACGGCCGCCTGGAACGGCACCGGCAAAGTCGAGACGGTCCGCACCCTCGAGCAGGAGCAGCGCCTTCAGGGCAACAGTCAAGCCCTCGAGGCGAAGCTGGACGCGATCCTCACCGAGCTCCAGACGCTCCGCAAGACTGGCTCGCCCGTCACGAACGCCGCCGACATCGGCAAGGCCACCGAGCGGGTGTCCCGACGTCAGATCGGCGCCAACGAGACGTTCCGGCAGACCGTCGGGGCGATGTAGTGTTTCGCCGCGTCAGTTCGTCAGTACAGGCGCGGAGGCCAGCCCGGCTCGGGGATTACGCTGTCGCTGAACAGGTTGAGGATGCGCCAGCCGGCCGACTCGTCGTGTCTCATGATGAAGTTGTAGACCCACTGATGTGAGCCGGCTGCGAACACTTTCACCCCAGGAGGGAACCGGCAGACGACCTCAATGCCGGGTCCGAGCAGCCGCGTGGCGGTGCCCGTGCCCCAAGTCGTGAGGTCATCCCACTGCGCGAAGGCGCCGAGCTGAACCCGCTCGAAGTCCTCCCACAGCTCGTGGTTAACAACGTCCGCCCCGAACGCCTCGACAATGTCGTGCAACACCAAACCCTCACACGCCGGCTCGGCGCGGTTGGCATAGAGCCAGTGCTGCGTCCAGCACGCCCGTAGCAGGGGGTCGACAAGCCGCCACGCCGCAGTGAGGTCGTGCTGACCCCAGATGCATTCGACGAACACGGACACCGGCTCGGCAACCGTCATCTGCGACACCGTCTGCTCGAAGTCGTGCTCGGGCAGGTTCAGCAGCCACTCCGTGAACTCCCCCGGATCGTCAGGGGGAGGGGTCTCCATCCCTTATGGTATGCGCCCGACGATCGCGGGCAAGCATTAAGGCGCCGTCGCCGACTCCGGACGGTCCCAAGACGGTCGAGGGCTGGCGCTGGTGGCTGACCGGTGGTCTCGAGCTGGGGCTGACTAGTGCCGCGCACGGCCGCGAGATCCAATCGCGCCAACAAGCGGCGCTGGCTGTGGCGGGAAGTTCCTGACTACGCTCGGCGCGTGCCTCGTCCTGACTGGACCACAGCCACCTGGTTTGCAGCGGTCGCCTTCATCATCAGCCTGGCGAACTTGTGGTGGGGCGTTCTGCGCCCCTGGTGGTTGAACCGCGCCGCGATTTTCGAGGTTCGACTGGAGCGAGTTCACCTGCCGCCGGCAGTAAGCATCGACGTCAGAGTGGACCTGGAGAAGCGCACGTCCTGGCAGCCAAGGAAGCCTCAACAGGTTACGAACACGCGCCATCGGATCGCGGTTCTCAATCGGGGACCAAGCTCCGGCCGTAAGATCACCATGACTATATGGGATCGCGACGGCACTCGAATTGATCTACTGGCGCCTGACCTACGGCAGGCGCTCAAGATTCCGGTGCTGCAGGCTGGTCAGACCTACTTCGTCGAGCAGTTCGCCGTCTTAGGTGCGCTGCCGCCTGACTATGTGGACTTGAGCTGGAGTGACGGTCGGCCCCGACAGAAGAGACTGCGCTACTACGTCACCGAGCACGACGTGCTCTGATCGCCCCGCCAGGCGTCAGCGATGTCGCTGCAGTTTCGGTTCCGACGCCTGCCTTCTCGGCTCGTTGCCTATGGCTGCGCCGTCGGTTGTACGCTGACCGCATGCTTCATCGGTGGACGTCGTCTTACTTCCTGGAGTGGACGCCCATCCTCACGTTTGCTCGCCGACGGCTGGAACTGCTGAACTGGCTGGAGGAGCACACCAGTCCGGTCGCCTTCACCGAGACTCACAAGAGTGTGGGAGTGGCGATGCTTGCCAACGACCTCCGGGTGGTCGCTAGCCGCGGCAGCATGCTTATTGAGAGCGGCTATTCAGGGGCAGAGATAAAGGCCCTGGCTCCCGCGATTGAAGGAATGTTTGAGGTCCTCGCTCCCAAGAACGTCGTTCTGAGTAGGAGCCAAGCGATGATCACGTACGACCTCGGGGATCGGGACTACCACGAGGAATGCGCCCGGGTCGGGTCCCGGTTCGCGTTCCCGCTTACAGACCAGCCCGGCTTTCGACCGATCGATGGTTCAGCTTTGGTCGACCTAGAGTCGCCCGAGCTAAACTTTCAGGTTGAGTGGGGAGTCGTTGAGGCGACGGAGCTCCTCGCGCGCCTCCAACGCCCTCAGATGGGACGCCTTCACGCCGAACAACATCAGCTTGGAGAATCACGGTTCGACTTCGACCAGTTGCGCGATGAGCTACCCTCAGTCAGTCTGTTGGTCAGCGTGTCAGCCATGCGTAAGACCGGAGGCGAGGTCTCGGACACCACTCAAGTGTTGGACGCGGTTACTGCGGCGGATGTCGCCGCTGGCCGGGTGGCTATCGCCTTGCATAAGTATTACGAGAGGTAAACTAGACATATGAGTTCAAGCCGGGTACTGGATCCTTGCGCCGCGGTCCGCGACGATGAGATCGAGCAGTCTGAATGGACGGTGATCGAGCCGCCTTCCCTTAAACGGCCTATGCCGCAGGCCTCAGGCGTGATCTTGGCCCTCGCCAACCTTCGGTCGGTTTACGCTCAAGACCGGCTGGTAGATGAACTGGAGCCGGATGAGCAGCAGGGCCACGGCAGTGGGGACTCGGAACTGGCCGATGACATCGAGCGCACCGTGGACGCTTACTGGGCTGACTGAGCTCGGCCCGCTGAACCCGACGTAATCGACGTGTGCGCGTGAAGCGAGGCGAGGTCTGGGATGCAGAAATTCCGTACAAGGACCAGCCGAGTCATCGGAAGCAGAGACCGGTTGTAATAATCGGTTGGTCGCCAACCGGTCCGGACGAAGACGCTGTCGTTCTTGTTGTGCCAATCACAAGTTTCGGAGAGGGATCACAACCACGAAACGGCGACATCGAGATCGTTGACTGGAGAGGGTGCGGCCTGAACAGACAGTCCTGGGTGAGGGCTCGTCGGCTGGTCGCCTTGGATCTAGTGGTTTTCGACAAAAGGCGTCGTTCACGTGGCAAGGTGAACTCGGCCTTGATGTCAAGCATCCTCCTCGAGATCGAGCGCTTAGTTAGTGTTTCGTAGGCGCCCATCGGGCGTCCCGCGCCGTCGCCACAACCTCGAGCTGCTCCCTGCGGTACAGCCGCGTCCCGTTGCTGTGGACCACGTAAGGTCCAGGCTGCCGATGTGCCAACGCCGAACTGTGGCGCCGCCCGGCTACCTCGCGTAGCGTTGGGCGTGTGGTTGAAGGTTCACGGGCGTTGCGATTGACGCCCGACATCAGCGACGAGCGGGAGTGCGCCAAGGACCAGCACGATTGGCGAAGACTGGACCGATCTGAGTTCACATCTGTCAACGTTCTGATCGAAGCTGGCTTGGTTGAGATACCGATTGCTGGGCCGTTCCTGCCGACCCATCGCTGTCGGCACTGCGGTGTTGCCGCAACGATCGTGATCCACTACGACCATGCAACCGAGACGTTGTACTGACAGTTAGACGGCTCGGCGGATCTCACCGTTCGCTACTCTGTCCATTCGGTGATCCGTCGAAGGGTGCGGTGGTTCGTGTCGACAACTCAGGCAAGGTGCGTAGACTAATGCCACCAAGCTCGCGCACGCTGTGACCGAACGCAAAAGCCGCCGACGGGAGGGACGACCGTGGAACTTACTGCTCTAGCGTTGGAATACCAGGGAAACTACGGGAGCGCCCGGCAGAATATTGACATCTCTGACGTCATCAACGATCCCAACGCCAACAGCGTATGTCGCGTCTTTGGTCCTGGCTTCGAGGAAGGATTCGGCGACCTCGCCTGTGTCCATCCTGGTTCGGTCGACGAGGATGCTGGCGATTCGGGCCTGATCGGCCGACAGTGACCCTAAGTGCTCCCTGAGTGCCTTCTCATCGAATGCAGCCCCGGTGCCTTGGACCGTCAGCGCCACCCCGTGGAACATGAACGTCGAGTGTGGACAGGCGTATCTGTGGTCGCCGGCCAGAAAGATCGCGTTCCCGATTGAGTCGACGTTTCCTACGTTGTGCGTCGTCAACTCGAACGGCATGGCCCGCAGAACGTTGTAGACATTCAGACCATTCATGACGTTGCCGCCGGGTGTCGAGAGCATCAGGCACACATGAGACACCCCGTTGTTCGCCTGCTGCGCCGTCACCGCGATCAAGGACTCGCAGGTGTTGGCGTTGATCTCAGCGGAGAAGGAGACGTACACGTCGGGTGGAGTCACGGGGGCTTCGGTCATGAGAGCATCCTTGCAGTTGCGGGGAGCAGCGAGACCGGGAACGGCTCGGGTTACAACCGGTCCGCGCCATCAGCGCTACCGTTGATCGCGCATCGGCGGTTCGAGCATGAGCCTCGACCGCGTATGTACGTAGGCTCAGGCGCGGCGAGACTGGAAGCCTTGACGAAGCTGTAGCGCATGGTCGTGTGGTCGCAGATCGGACAGGGTTGCAGCGGATAGCACTGCACCTGAGTCTGCGTGAATGCACGGTCGTCGTCGTCGGTGGTCTCACTCATGATCTGAGACTACGAGGTAGGAGCCAAGGCTCAGTGCCACCTCGCGTCCCGCGCCGTCGCGACCACCTCGAGCTGCTGACGCCGGTAGAGCCTCGTTCCGTCGCTGTGGACGACGTAGGGGAGTAGGTCTGCGGCTACGAGCTGGTTGAGCCGGGTGACGTTCACTGCGAGCACGTCGGCGGCCCGCCCAGCGGTCAGCCAGTACCCCTCAACGTCGTCGAGGTGCCGCCGCCATCGGTAGACCTGCATGGCCAGGGCCTCGACGTCGGCCCGCGACAGCGAGCGGTGCTCGTACCGCCCAGCCGAGCGGAGTCGGCCGGCGGCGATGTGCCGGCGCACCGTCGAGCGGGAGCAGCCGAGGATCAGCGCGGCCTCGTCCAGCGTCACCGGATTGATCGGACGCTCAGCCATAGGCGCATGTTGTCAGATTCCGAGCCGGGTAACGGGTAAGGCACTCGCCAACGGGTATAGGTCCACCACTGCTCGAGGGCAGGTTGAGATGTCACCCGGGTGGAGGTTCCCGGCGTAGAGATCGACTGCGCCGGGGGCGCCTCCGCCACAGACCGTCGGGGCGATATAGGCGGCAGTTAGTCAGCCAGTTCGGTTCTCAGCTCTTCGCTCAACCTCATGGCCGGTGGCTTCGTGGTGGGCAGCGGCCCACTCGTTCCGATCGTGCTCGTCAGAGAAGGGGACCGTGCGCCCTTCGGGGAAACAGCCCTTGCAGACGGCCGTGTAATAGACATACATTCGCGGCTCTTCGACGATCGTCGGCTGTGGCGGTGGGCCTGGCGGGAACGGACGCCGCCACTCCCACTTGAAATCGGGATGGTCGACGTAGACGAACGAGAGGAACACCAACGTCGTGCAGGGCCACATGTCGCCGCACGCCTCACAGCCCGCGGTGCACTCGATGCCCCGGCTCCGCTCGCCGTGCTCGTCGTAGGTGTACGGGGCACGCTGGTGCCAGTCGAGTAGACGGGCCTTCGTCTCGTACTCGGCAACCTCGCGCGGCGTGGAGGCGGCAGCGCGGTCGTCGTCGAGACGCTGGACGAGGAAGTTCCAGATGGGGTCGCTCATGCGTCAGTGTTGCAGCCGTGGAGGCTCCCCGCCCGCCCCTGCGTACTGCTCGGCTGCCTCCACCGCGAACCATTCGCTGTAGCCGGCGTTCGGCAGGCCGAGGTCTCTGCGCTCGAGGTCGCGTCCGAGCAGCACGAGCTGACGATTGCCAGCCCGTCGTTGCTCGATCCTGGCCCGAACCGGAGGAAGGTTGACCCACACACCACGCACAGCGCCGAATGCGGTGTAGAAGTCGTCTGCTAGCGCGTCGAGCACCCGCGGCGCCTTCACCGCTCGGCTCCCTCGACCTCGTCGCGGAGTTCCACCAGCAGGTCGGCGATCTTGCGCGTCGACGCGGGGCTCTGGGCGCGGAACGTGCCGCGCACCTTACCGCTGGTGTCCCTAACGACGACGCTGCCGTCCTCCACGGCGACGTGGGCCTGGGGAAGTTGCTCCGCCTGGTCGCACTTGGTGAGGATCGTCTCAGCGAGCTTGCGGGCGTCAGCGACCGAGGTCAGACCGTCGCCGGGTGCACTGAGGTAGAGCAGCTCGTGGTCGCTGCGGCTGGGGTCCAGCACGATCGCCACCTCGAACTGCAGGTCAGTGCTCGTGACCGGGTCGGGCGTCCAGTGGACCGGCGCTGACTCGTGGGCGATGTTGTCGGGCTGGTCGTGGTCCTGGACGCACCACGACGGGCACGGAGTCGCCTCTGAAAGGATGCTGCGCATGGTGTTTCCTCTCTGTGAAGGGGATTCGCCTAGGCCCTGCTCGACGCTCCTACGTCGGGTGGGGCCGCTTTGTGTAGGTGATCATGCCCCCGGACGCCGCCTGTTGTCCACGGTTCGAGCGAATCCGGCCTCGACGCGAGCGAGACTCATGTAGCGCTGATGTAGCAGAGCAACAAAAAATGACCGTAAGGGTTGGGCACTACTGACAGCGATACACGGAGGTCACCTCGCGTGTCGCGTGCATCGTCGCAGGTCAGCGTCCTGCCGTGGTCAGTTGATCAACTTCTAGACTCGGGGGGCCCGCCGTCAGCCACCGGCCCTGGTGCAGCGTGTCAGACCGGGCTCTGCCTGATGCGGTCGTCGTCGTGCGAGCCGGCGCTGTTGGAGCCGACCTTGGACGTGACAGCGCCGGTCGCCTGCCGGGCCGCGTCGCTCAGTTTCTCGCCGACGACCGGGGCCTTCTCGCGGGCCATGTCCTGGGCATCGCGGCTCGCCTGCTGCACGCGAGGATTGGACCAGATGCGCTGAGCCTGGGCGGCGATCTGGTCATAGCGGTCGCGGCCGGCTCGGGCGCCGAGCACATAACCGGCAGCACCGGCGGCGAGAAGGGCGAGCTTGCTCATGTGAAGATCTCCTTGGGTGAGGCACGCGGCTGCTGGGTCGCATACGCTTTCGCGGCTGTGCCCAATGTCAGCGTGGCCAAACCTCGAGACGTCGCTTCCTCGTGGCCCACTGTGGCCTCCGCGACCGATGCGGGAACCACCGGCGGCTGAGACCCCACGACACATGAGGGCATACTCAGGAGGTGACATGGACGCGGAGGTCGTGGTCATCGGGGATGTGAACCCTGACCTTGTGTTGCACGGAGACGTCGTCCCCCGCTTCGGCCAGGCCGAGCAGCTCATCGACGCCGCAGAGCTCATGCTCGGCGGCTCGGGCGCCATCGTCGCCGCTGGCCTGGCTCGCCTCGGTCACTCGGTTGCGCTCATCGCCGCCGTGGGTGACGACTCCTTCGCCTCGATGTGCTTGGACCTGCTGGCTGAGCGTGGTGTGAGGGTGGACGGAGTCGTCCGTCGCCGCGACTCCTCGACCGGGCTCTCGGTCGTGCTCAGCCATGGCGAGCGAGCCCTGCTGACGTATCCGGGCGCCATCGCCACCCTCGGCCCCGGTGACCTCGACCCCAGCGTGCTGGTCGGTGCCAAGCATGTGCACTCCGCATCCTTCTACCTGACGCCCTTGCTCCACGAGACTCTGCCGACTGTCCTCGCTCAACTTCGACAAGCGGGCACCGTGGTCTCGGTCGACACCAATGACGACCCGGGGCGCAGATGGGCCGATCTGGGTGAGCTGCTCGCCGCCGCAGATGTCGCGCTTCCCAACGAGGCCGAAGTCGTGAGGTGGTCTGAGGCACTCGCCGCGCCCGGCGGCCATGACGCCGCATGGCGCTCCGCTGCCCATCAGATCGGCTGCTTCATCCCCACCGTCGTCGTCAAGACAGGTGCTCACGGAGGCACCTGCGTCAGGCGCGGCGCCAGTGACGTCAGCTGTGCTCCACCCGACGGCGTCGAGCCGCTCGACAGCACGGGAGCAGGTGACTCCTTCGACGCAGCATGGATCTCGGCAACCTTGCGCGGGTTAGCGCCCGAGATCGCCCTACGGTGGGCCGTGACCGCCGGTTCCCTCTCGACGCGGGCCGCGGGAGGGACCGCCGCTCAGCCCACCCTGCCTGAGCTCACCGCCGCGCTCGAGACAGTGGGCTCGAAGCAGCGAAGCGGTGAGCGGCCGTCAGGCGGGACCTCCGCGTAGCGCCCACCTGGCCGGGAAGTGGAACGACAGCGGGGCTGCTGTGACCCTCTCGGTCCACGGATCGCACCCCGAAGGTGTTGTTGTCCTTCGAAAAGGCTGATCGTTGCACTCGTCGTGTTGCCGAACGGGATGACGTGGGGTCCAGCACGGCTGGATGGTGGGTCGCGACACGACCTCATACCCCGCTGAGATCCTGGGCCGGGACCGGCGAGCTCTGCCACCTCCCGCAGACCCACGAGTAGAAGAGGTATCGTGCAGAGCCGGGAATAGAGAGGTGTCGTGCTGCGGGTAGCCATCATCGGTTCGGGCCCGGCGGGCATCTATGCGGCAGAGGCGCTGGCTCGCCAGGGCGACATCGCTGTAGACGTCCTGGACCGGTTGCCCTGCCCGTTCGGCCTCGTCCGCTACGGCGTGGCCCCCGACCATCCGAAGATACGCTCGATCAGCGCGGCGCTGAGCAGCGTGCTCGAGCATCCCGGCGTACGGTTCCTCGGGAACATCGACGTCGGGGCGGACGTCAGCCTGGACGAGCTGCACTGCTACTACGACGCCATCATCGTTGCCAGCGGGTCAGCGGTCGACCGGCGGCTCGGCATTCCGGGAGAGGACCTGCCGGGCAGCTTCTCCGCCACCGAGTTCGTCGCCTGGTACAACGGGCACCCGGACGCGGCCCTCGACGCCTTCACCCTGGACGCGCACAGTGTCGCCGTGGTCGGCATGGGCAACGTCGCCGTTGACGTCGCCCGCTTGCTCGCCAAACAGGCGGACGATCTGCGATCCACCGACATGCCGGACCACGTGCTCGACGTACTCGACAGCAGCCACGTCACGGACATCCACATGATCGGTCGCCGCGGCCCCACTCAGGCGAAGTTCACCACGAAGGAGCTCCGCGAGCTCGGTGACCTCGCGAACACCGACGTGGTCGTCGACCAGTCGGAGCTGGATGTCGATGAGGAGAGTCGGCGGTCGCCGGACATCAAGCCGGCCGCCCGACGCAATCTGGAAGTGCTGCACGGCTGGGCGGCTCGCCCTGTGGACGGCAGGCCCCGTCGCCTGCATGTGCGGTTCTGGTTGCGACCCCTGGAGGTGCTCGGGGACGAGCGCGTGACCGGTCTGCTGGTGGAGGAGACCCGGCTCGATGAGGCCGGCAACGCCGTCGGTACCGGCCGCACATCCACCATCGACGCACAGATGGTGCTGCGTTCGGTCGGCTACCGCGGACAGCCGACACCGGGTCTCCCCTTCGATGAAGACAGCGGGACGGTTCCGAACGCCGCGGGTCGGATCTTGGCAGCAGGCGAACCAGTGAGCGGCCTGTACGTCGCCGGCTGGATCAAACGTGGGCCTTCCGGAGTGATCGGCACGAACAAGCACGATGCGCGTGAGACGGTGGCTTCGATGCTTGAGGACGCTCCGAGCCTGCCACGCGCGCCAAAGCGCGACCCGGACGACGTGCTCCACTTCCTGAGGGAGCGTGGAATCAGCCCGGTGACCTGGGAAGGCTGGCGAGCGATCGAGCTCGCCGAGAGCGAGTTGGGCCGACAGCGCGGGAGCGAGCGGGCCAGGATCACCCAGCGCGAGGCGCTGCTGCGAGCTGCCCTCGGCGGGTGACTTCGCCGCTCGGCGTCCCGCTAGTCTGCAGGCATTGACCGAGTCACGACCAAGGAGCATGCGATGACCTCTCGTCTCAACCCGTACATCAGCTTCACCGGCAACGCGCGACAAGCCATGGAGTTCTACAAGAGCGTCTTCGGCGGCACCTTGGCACTGAGCACCTTCGGTGAGATGGGCCAGCAAGACTCCCCGATCGCCGACCTGATCATGCACGGCATGCTCGACACCGACAGCGGACTCACGCTGATGGGCGCCGACTCCCCGCCTGGGACAGAGCTCACCGCTGGAAACAACATAGCGGTGAGCTTGAGCGGTGACGATGCCGACGAGCTGCGGGGCTACTGGGAGAAGCTGTCCGACGCCGGCACCGTTTCGGTTCCCTTGGAGAAGCAGATGTGGGGCGACGAGTTCGGCATGTGCGTGGACGAGTTCGGCATCGCGTGGATGGTCAATATCACCCAACCGCAGGTCTGACCCGCCCTTTCGCACCGACGGGATGAGTCCTCAGGTGGAGGTGGCACGTGGCCGCCACGGTGAGGCGGATGGGGTATGCGGCGGCGTTCGGCAGGCGCCTCATGTCGTGACGAAATGACAGCCTTGTGGTCGGCGCCTGACTGTCCGGTAGCTACGCCACGGGTAGGGCGAACGAGTGTAGCCGCCGACCAAGGGCTCGTCGGCGTCATGAGTCGCCACGTCGACGCCATTCGCCGCGACGGTCGTCGCGCCATTCACGACCAGTGAGGTCTTTGCGATGCTGCCCGCTGCTCATGGGGTCGAACGCCCGGGCTTGGCGCGAGCGCCGAACCGTCGCTACGTCGTCGACTACCGGTAGCGGAGGTCTGCTTGACACCGACGGCTTATGAGTGAACACTCACTACTATGAATGCGGCAGCGCCTCGGCAGACCGCGGACGAGCGGCGGGTAGCGGTGCTCGACGCGGCCACCCACGAGTTCGGCTTGCGGGGGCTGCACGGCGCGTCCACGGATGACATCGCTCGCGCTGCCGGCATTTCTCAGCCGTACCTTTTCCGGCTCTTCGGCTCGAAGAAGGAGCTCTATCTCGCCGCATGTCAGCGCTGTACCGACGACCTCTACACAGTGTTCGCACGCGCCGCAGAGGGGAAGGGGGGACAGGAAGCGTTGCATGCGATGGGCGAGGCGTACGGCCAGATCGTGCAGGATCACGACCGGTTGATGCTCATGCTCAAGTCCTGGACCTCGTCCGACGACCCAGACATCGCTCACGTCACGCGCAGCGGCTGGCGTAATCTCGTCGACCTCGCCGAACAGAGCTCGGGCGAGCCCGCTTCGGCTGTCAGCCGCTTCTTCGCCAACGGAATGCTCATCACGATCTTCATGTCACTGAACCTGGTCGAGGACCCTGAGCCCTGGGCCACTCGCCTGCTCGAGGCGTGCAAGGAAAGCCTGACTGCATAGTTCTTTTTTTGTCCACTTTTTAAAAGTAATCACTCACTATCAACACATGAGGAGGAGTACAGATGAGAAACCGCACGGTGTGGACGTTCATCATCACCTCGGTCGCCCTGTTCATGGTCACGCTCGACAACCTCGTCGTGACGACCGCGATTCCGGTGATCCGCCAAGATCTCGGCGCATCCCTGGAAAGCCTGGAATGGACGGTCAATGCCTACACCCTCACCTTCGCCGTGCTCCTGCTGACCGGTGCGGCCCTCGGCGATCGCTTCGGCCGCAGGCGCCTGTTCGTCATCGGGGTATGCGCCTTCGCGGCAGGCTCCGTCGCGGCTGCGCTGGCACCATCGATCGACCTGCTCAACCTCGCCCGTGCCGTGCAGGGGCTCGGTGGCGCCATCGTCATGCCGCTGACCCTTACGATCTTGAGCGCGGCGGTTCCCGCCGACAGGAGGGGCCTCGCGCTGGGCGCTTGGGGAGGTATCAGCGGGCTCGCGGTCGCGCTCGGCCCGGTCGTGGGCGGCGCCGTCGTCGAAGGCTTCTCGTGGCAGTGGATCTTCTGGCTGAACGTCCCGATCGGAGCCGTCTTGGTACCCCTCGGGCTGTCCCGCTTGACCGAGAGCTACGGCCCCGCCGGCAAGCTCGACCTGACCGGACTCGGTCTCTCCAGCGCAGGCCTGTTCGGCATCGTCTGGGGGCTCGTGCGTGGCAACGCACAAGGTTGGGCCAGCACTGAGATCGTCGCCGCGCTGGCTGCCGGCGCAGTCCTGCTGGCTGCGTTCGTCGCATGGGAGCTACAGGCTGAGAACCCGATGCTGCCGATCCGATTCTTCAAGAACGCCGCGTTCACGCTGGCGAACGCAGCGTCGATGTTCATGTTCTTCGGGATGTTCGGCTCGGTGTTCTTGCTGTCGCAGTTCTTCCAGACGGTGCAAGGGTATTCGCCGCTGGGCTCCGGCCTGCGCATCCTGCCCTGGACCATCGCACCGATGTTCATCGCGCCGCTCGCGGGTGCGCTATCGGACAAGATCGGTGGCAAGACGCTGATCGGTCTCGGTCTGTCGCTGCAGGCCGCGGGACTGGCCTGGATCGGCCTCATCACCACGTCGACCATCGCATACGGCGCATTCGTGGGCCCGTTCATCTTGGCCGGTGTTGGGATGGGTCTCTTCTTCGCGCCGGTGGCGAATGTGGTGCTCTCCGCTGTGCACCCCACCGAGGAGGGCAAGGCCTCGGGCGCTAACAACGCGATACGCGAACTGGGCGGCGTATTCGGTGTCGCCGTGCTGGCCTCTGTCTTCGCGCGAGTCGGCGGATACCAAAGCGGACAGGCCTTCGTCGACGGCATGAACCCAGCCATCCTGGTTGGCGCGGGTCTGGTGGCACTCGGTGCGGTCGCCGCATTCGCGATCCCGAGCCGCCGAACGCAAGAGGACGAAACCGTCCAACCGGAACTGGTGGCGGTCTAGCTGCACGTGCCGCCTGGCGGCGGGTGGCTTGCGTGATCGAGCCGGCTGAGGCGATTGGTACGGTGCTCTCGTGACAGAAATGACCAAGTTGTGAGCGGTCTGCCGCGTGAACTGCGGGACTTGATCGCGTCCGGCCCCATGGCTCACCTGAGCACCATCAACGCCGACGGGAGCCCCCAGGTCACCGTCATCTGGATCGGGCTGGACGGTGATGATCTGGTCAGCGGTCATCTGTCTCGGCTCACGAAGCTGCGCAACATCGAGCGGGACCCGCGGGTTGTGTTGTCCTTCGATGCGCCGCGGGTACCCGGCGTCTTCTTGAACGAGTACGCCGCGCTGCGGGCGCAGGCCGCCGTTCAGCCGAGCGACGACGCGTGGAATTTGCTCAACCGCTTGGCAAAGGTCTATCTGTCCCCTGATGCCGAGTTTCCGGCGCCGAAGGGACCCGGCTACGTCGTGCGCTACTCCGTCGAGCGCATCGGCGGCGTCGGCCCCTGGCGGCCGCCCTCGCCCTGACGGTGGGTATCGACAGGGAGACTGCCGCCGGGCGGGACTTCAAGCGTCCGGATGGGGCCGCAGTCTCGCGCATGCAGTCCGCCGGGGAAGAGCCGCCTCATCGGTGTTGTTGTCGTGCGCATGAGCATGAGGGTGGAGATCTGGTCCGACGTCGTGTGTCCGTGGTGCTATATCGGCAAGCGCCGCTTCGAGGCGGCGCTGGAGAGGTTCGCGCATCGCAGCGAGGTGGAGCTGGTCTGGCGGAGCTTCGAACTTGACGTGGCTGCACCGCCGAGTGCCACCGAGCAGGGCACCTACGCCGAGCGGCTGTCGGCCAAGTACGGCTGCACCGTGACCCAGGCACAGGCCATGATCGACAACATGACGGCGACGGCAGCGGAGGAGGGCCTGGATTTCCGCTTTGACCTCGCCCGCCCCGGCAACACTTTCGACGCGCACCGGTTGTTACACCTGGCCCTGCGGCACGGCCAGCAGGACGTGCTCAAGGAGCGCCTCGACCGCGCGACTTTCACCGAAGGTTCACCAACCTCAGACCATGCCGCGCTGCGGGTCCTGGCCGCGGAGGTTGGGCTTCCCGGGGCCGAGGTGGACGCCGTGCTGAACTCGGAGCAGCACGCCGACGCGGTGCGCGCAGACGAGGCGCAAGCCCGCGCGTATGGCATCAGCGGCGTACCGTTCTTCGTCATCGACAGCAAGTACGGCATCTCCGGGGCGCAACCGGTCGCCACCGTCCTGCAGACACTGGAACAAGCCTGGGCCGAACGTGGTCTGAAGACCCTGAAGACGTCGGGCGGCAGTGCGCCCGGCTGCCAGGGCGACTCCTGCACCGGGTAAGCCGCCCGGGTCGGCCTGCCGGCGGACTCACCGCCGACCAGCCGATTCCGGACCAGTTGACCGTGACCGATCCGCTGCCAGTACCGCCAAGATCGTCAGGACAAGATCGTTCGCTGGTCGGCGAACTGAGCCTCGGCCCGGACGGAGGGCAAGCACCGTTCGCGGCGATCACGGGACGAGGGGACGAGCCTCCCGGGCGACGAACGTGGCGTATTCCGCCAGCTCCCGGTCCTCTTCGCCGACGGCGAGTAGGACCACGTTTGCGCCGGCTCGTGCATACTCGGCGACGCCGCTAGCGACGTTGGGCGGTCCCAAGCCAGCCCTCGACCGGCATGCCCGGCGTGCTGACTGGTACCACGAGAGGCAGACGCGCTCTCGCTACGAGCTGGCCACTGCCCTCCCCGGTTTAACCACCCCATCGCCCCGGCCTAAGGCGACAGACCTGTTGACTTGCCTTGCCCCCGGGGCCGTCGCGCCGGGGGCGCGAATGGCGTCACCGGCTTGGGTTGATCGCACTCGTGGAATCAGCGCGCGTGAGCAAGATCAGGACGGTGACCGCAAGGAGACCTACCAACGCGGCAAACATGACACCGGCCGGAACGAGCCCGAGTGTTGACGCCGCGGCCCCCTCGCCCACGACCGGCAGGGCGATCCCGACGTAAAGGGCAACGAAGAACGCAGAGGCGATGCGACCGCGCTGGTCCGGTGGGCTGGCTGCGGTGACTGAGCCGAGCCCCGCCCGGAAGCTCATGCCCTGTCCGAGGCCGGCGACCAGTCCACCCATGACGAGAAGTGCGAGCGAGCCCAGCACCAAGCTCAAGCCGAGTAGCACCATGCCCGCGATGAGGGCGGCACATCCCGCGACCATGCCTCGGGTGGTGTTCAGCCGCAGAGAAACGACTTGGCCGACGATCGATGCGACAAACACGGAGAAGACGATGACGCCGGTCAGAGCGGCGCTTGTCTGGTGCAGAACGTCGCCGAGGAATGCGGGGGAGACAGCTCCGAACAGCCCTAGCACCGCAAATCCCGCGAACCCCGCGATCGCCGCGCGAACGAAGAGCGGGCGGATCTCGCGTGGGACCTGGATCCACTGTGGATGGAGACGTGGCCGCGCCAGCGGATGGATCGGCTCAGGCACGAGCATGACGCATACGGACGCGCCGACGACCAGGAGCAGGTCGACAAGGAAGGGCAGGCGCAAGGGATGAGAGGCCCACTCGGCAAGAACACCGGCGACGAGTGGCCCGAGGCCCAGGCCTCCCATGTTCGCGGCGGCCGCGACGAGTCCGGCCGAAAACTTCGCATCCCTGGCTGCGAAGTCCACGATCGCGGCGGTGGCGGTGCCGGTGAAGATCCCCGCTGAGAACCCGGAAAGCACGCGAGCAACGAACACCCATGCCAGAGACGCCGGCAACAGGAAAGCGATCGCCGAGAGGGCCGAGAAGAGCAGCCCGGCTTGAAGCATCGGCTTCCTGCCCACCTGGTCCGACCAATGTCCGCACACCAGCAGTGCGGTGGTGACCCCGACGGGATAGACCGCGAACAACACAGTGGTCATCAGCTCTCCGAAGCCGAATCTGGTTTCGAGGGCTGGATACAGCGGCGTGGGCAGTGTTGTCCCGAGCATGGTCACGGTGAAGGCGGCGCCGATGAGCGCCACGGCTGCGCTTCCGCTCAACCGCGGACGGAGTAAGCCCAAGGACATGTTGAAGCCGTACCCAGTTGCCCGGTCTCGGCCCGGGTTACCCGGGCTTTGGTGTGGATGGTGCCGCGCCTGGGCTGTGGATGGCCTCGTGGATGTGCTGCAGGTCGGCGGCGGGATAGGTCGCCCGCGCCGACGTGGCCATTGTGAGCGCCATGCCCCTCATGCCCGTCCAGACCGTCGATCGTCATCCTCCAATCAACGCCGCCCCGACCGGGCTCACCCGTCGCCCATCGCCGGCTCGGTTCGATCGTAGTCTCGGTAACTGAATATGCTTCCGCTGATGGACAACACCCCGGCTGGTCCACCCGTGACTGGCAGTTCATGACCAGCCCCGCGGCCGGCGCGAAGCCGCGTGCTGGTCTTACGCTCGTCATCGCGGCGCTCGGTGTCGTCTTCGGGGACATCGGGACGAGTCCCCTGTACGCCGTACAGACGATCTTCGAGCGCAGCGCAATCCGGCCAGTGGCCATCGACCAGGACTCGATCTACGGGGTGATCTCGGTGATCTTTTGGTCGATCACCTTGATCGTGACCATCCTTTACGTTCGCCTGCTCACGCGTGCCGACAACGATGGTGAGGGCGGGTTGCTGTCCTTGCTAGCGCTCGTGCAACGCACGGATCTGTCGGCAAGGACGCTCAAGGTGCTGATCACCCTGGGCATACTGGGCGCCGCGCTCTTTTTCGGTGACAGCATGATTACGCCAGCGATTTCGGTGCTTTCCTCTGTCGAGGGCCTCGAGATAATCGATCCCGGCCTGAAGGGCCTCGTCGTACCCGGGGCAGTGGGGATCCTGGTAGCCCTCCTCGTGGTCCAGCGCTGGGGAACTGCTCAGGTCGGCAGGTTCTTCGGCCCGGTGATGGCGCTATGGTTTGCCGCCGTCGCGGCGTGCGGCGCCGCCGAGATCGTGCGTGATCCTGCCATCTTGCAGGCACTCTCGCCGCACTGGGCGGTCCGGTACTTCGTGGGGAACCCGTTGACCGCCTTCCTCTCCCTGGGCGGCGTGGTGCTGGTGGTCACCGGCGCCGAGGCGCTCTACGCAGACTTGGGCCACGTTGGGCGGCAGCCGATCGTCCTGTCATGGCTCGCGGTGGTCTTCCCAGCGCTCACACTCAACTACCTTGGTCAGGGGGCGCTGCTGCTCCGGTCGCCGTCCAGTGTCCACAATCCGTTCTTCCTGCTCGTCCCCCACTGGGCCCTGGTCCCGATGGTGGCCATTGCGACGCTGGCGACGGTGATCGCCTCGCAGGCTGTCATCTCCGGCGCCTTCTCGGTAACCCATCAGGCCGCCAGGCTGCGTTATGTTCCCAGACTGCGGGTGGTCCACACCTCCATCCAGGAGCGCGGTCAGATCTACATCCCGTTCGTCAACTGGACGCTCCTGGTCGCCGTCGTCGCTCTGGTGATCGGTTTCCGAAGCTCGTCCCGGCTCGCGGCGGCCTACGGACTGGCCGACATCGGGACGATTGCGGTGAGCACGCTGATGTTCTTTGCGCTCCAAAGAGCACGAGGCCGGTGGCCGCGGTGGCAGGTCATGGGCGTGGGAGCGATCTTCCTGGCGATCGTACTATCGTTCGTGGCGGCCAACACGGCGAAGATCGCCGAAGGCGGGTGGCTGCCGGTCAGCATCGCCGTCGTCTTGTTTATCGTGCTCACTACCTGGCGCAAGGGTGGACAGCTGAGCGACTCGAGCCGCAATCAGAAAGAAGGGGATCTGCAGGACTTCGTCGACGACCTCCACGCGGACAACGGGGCGGTGCAGCGGGTCCCGGGTTGTGCGGTGTTCCTCAGTCGTGGGGAAGGCAAGACTCCACTCGCCATGCGTGCCAATGTGCAGCACAACCACGCCCTGCACGCCAGCACAATTCTGCTGACCATCGAAACGACATCCTCGCCCCGCTCAGAGCGCGGCGGGCGGGTCTCAGTCGCCGACTTGGGCTTCTCCGATGACGGCATCAGCTACGTCACCGCACGACTTGGCTACCTGGATCAGGCCACCATCCCGACCTTGCTGAAAGAGGCCCTCGAGAAGGGGCTTGAAGGAACCGACGACGACATCGACGGCGCCAGCTACTTCCTGTCCGTGCCACGGCTGAGAGTTACCCATGTCCCGGGCATGGCCAGGTGGCGCAAGCATCTCTTCGTCACAACGTCGCGTCTCACCACGGACCCGGTCGAGTTCCTGAAGCTTCCCCGAGAGCGCACGATCGTGATGGGGGCGGAGATCGACATTTGAGCCCAGCAAGCGATGACGTCAGATGAGTGAACCCAAGGACGAGCGAGCGAGCCCCGTCGAGGAGGCGCGTCGCGCGCAACGAGGGTGTCGTTGTCGACGCTTAGCGCGGTGTCGAGGTGGCGTGCCGGAAGGGCCCCGCCTCGTGCCACAGGGACCGGGCTGGGTCACGAGGTCGACTCGAGCTGACAGATCGCCTACGGGGGACTGCTCGCGCTGGGGTCACTTGGTACCCGGCACGACGCGACGCCCGACGAGGTGGAAGACGCGACTGAGTTGTCGGTAAGGATCCCGGCGGCTGGCTTGCAGTTCGACATCGGCGACCGCGGCGACGTCCGTTCCAGCCAGTGGCAAGTCCAGCCAGTCGCTGAACAGCCATACCCCGTACCACGCCTCAGCGGCGACGTCGTCACTTCGCAGCAGTTTCGACAGCTGCTCGACCGTGTCGCCTCGTGTGTCGACGCCGAGTACGCCGACTTCGCCGGCGGCATCGAAGGCCGCCAAGGCGTCGGCCCACCGCCGGTCGAGAGCTGGTCGAATCGCCAACGTGGCGGCGTTCAGCGCCAAGATCGAGACGACCCCTCCAGGAGCCGCACAGCGGCACAGTGCCCTCACCATCGGCCCGGGCCGCTCGAGATACATCAGCACGCCATGGCACAGCACCGCCGCGAACTGTCCGCCGGACGTGACCTCAGCGGCGTCCTCACCCGCGGCTTCGATGAGCCGGACGCGGCGACGCACTGCCTTCGGTTCGGCGCTCAAGCGCTGTTCTGCCTTCGCGAGCATTGCCGACGACGGATCGAGGACCGTGACCTCGAAGCCCAGGCGGGCGAGCGGCAGAGCCTGGTGTGCGGCACCGCCCCCGACATCCAGCACCGTAGCGGGCGGCTCTTGCAGGTGCGCGAGCAATTGCTGGTGCACGACGAAGGTCCGAACTTGACCCTTGACTGTCGCGTATGCGCCGTCGACGAATGGGTCCGCGAGCGCTGCCCACGTGTCATCGGTCACGTTGGCGATGATCTCACTTTCCATCTTGGGGCCGTCCGCGAGCCGATCATCTGCCGACACCCGCCCGGTGACGCGGCGTCATACGCATCGCGAAGATCATCTGGACTCGGTACGCGGCCCTGGGTGGAGGTACTGCCGAAAGTCGGTGGGCTTCGTGCATATGCGCCCGATAGGCGGGGCCGGCCGGGTCAATCCGCCCAGGAGCGGGCGACCTGCGGACCCGCGCGGTGCCACCGGACGATCCGCTGCCGGCGCAGCCGAGTGCAAGGATGACCGGATGCGGATCGATCCTGAGCCTGACGGTTCCGAGTTCGGCATGCTCTCGCAGTACCTCGATTACCAGCGCGAGACAATGCTGTCGAAGACGGACGGCCTGTCCCGGGAGCAGCTAACACAGACGCACTCCCCATCAGAGCTCACCCTCGCTGGCCTGCTTTATCACCTGTCATTGGTGGAGGAGGACTGGATGGAGGTGCGCTTCGCTGGCCTGTCCGCTCGTGAGCCATGGGTTAGCGTCGACTGGGATGCCGATCCAGACTGGGAGTTCCGCACTGCGGCTGACCTCGAGCCGGAGCAGCTGCAGAGTCGCTATCGCGAGGCCTGCGAGCGAAGCCGGCACGTCGTATCCGACGCGGCAGGCTTGGATCAAACGTCGGTCAGGGCGCTGCGCGACGGACGGCACTTCTCGCTCCGGTGGGTGCTGCTACACCTCGTCGAGGAGACCGCCCGCCACGCCGGCCACGCAGACTTCCTCCGCGAAGCGATCGACGGCACGGTCGGCGAGTAGCCAATCGAAACGCGATGGTCGTCGAGCTGGACCTGCATGGGGGCCGCCAGGTACTTCCCGCACTGCCCGCCCGAAGCAGCCCACACCTTCTGCAGCACCCGCAGCGTGTCACAGGAGTACTTCGGCGCCCGTTGCTCGCCAGCCCACTCCTCATGCCCGACAAGCGTCACCGTGCGCGGACATTCTTCTCGATGCACCGAGGGTGTCGCGGGCGGTTTCGTGATGTTCGTCGAAACTTGACAAGCTGCTGCCCGATCGCACATGCTGGGCATTCCGGACAGCGGCACGCGACTGCTGCTGTGCCTGCCTCCTGCAAAAAGCCAATTGGGCGTACACACTCACCCGATTTTCACAGATTCGGCGCACGCGCCAACTACAGGGAGCATGCCAATGCGACGTGTCGCTCTTACCGCTGCGGCGGTACTTCTCGGTACGGCTGCTCTCGGGTATGGCAGTTCTGCGCCTGGCGTGATCGCTACGGCAACTCCATCCGCGACAGCGCCATGCGGTGGCAGCGCGGCAGGCGCCGCCCCGGCGACGTGGGATCACGTCACGTTGATCATGTTCGAGAACAAGCCGCTGAAGAAGATTGTCGGCAACACCAGCGACGCGCCGTACATCAACTCGATCACTAACGCGTGCAGCTACTCGAAGAACGATCTGTCTTTGTCGACGACGAGCCTGGCCAACTACATCGCGCTTACCTCCGGGTACACCGGCTGCGATATCGCCGACGCCAACGGACTCTGCACCCACGAAAAGCCGATCACAGCAAACAAGCCACCGAGCACTTGGCCGCAGGCTTCGAAGAGCATCTTCGAGCTGATGGACGCGGCCGCGCCGGGAAGTGCGGTCGAGTGGGCCGAGGACAGCCAGGGCACCTGCTACACCGGCGGAGCCGGCTTGTTCACAGTCACACACACCCCCTTGCCGTACTACACCCGGACACAGAACACGGTCTGCCCTCAAGACGCCAAACCGTTTCCAGCGACCAGCACCGACGTGCTCTCGGCAAAGTTCAACCTCGTCATACCGAACAAACAGCACATCATGCACCTCGTGCCCAACACTACGATCGCCCAACGGATTCAGAACGGCGACAACTGGCTCAAGGGCTTCCTCCCAGGGCTGTTGAACTCCCCGACGTACCAGAGCGGCAACACCGCCATCATCATCACCTGGGACGAGGGCAACGGATCCAACTTCTTCGTGCCACTCATCGTGATCACCCCGTACACCACGGCAGGCGGCGTCTCCTCGGTCGCCTACGACCACTACTCGGTCCTCAAGGGCATAGAGCAAATGGTCGGTCTCAACCAACTTCTTGGGCATGCCGGCGACTCCGGAAAGAACTCCATCCGCGACGACTCGGTCTTCCGTTTGAAGTGAGCACGTGGCCTGAGCGGCGATCCCTTTCGCCAGCTCCCCCACTAAGGAGATTCCTCTTGCGAGCCCTTAAGCCCCTTGCCGCACTCGCGGCGGCCGCTGCCGTCCTTGTCGCCGCGGCGGCCCCGGCCTCGGCCACCCTTGCCTCAGCCACCCCGGACGATTCCTCCCAGGCCACGGGGGGCACCGTGAAGAACGGCGTGCTGATTGGAGCCGACCTGTTTATCGGTGGTTCCTTCACCGCTGTCGACGGGTTCCCCCGGACCCGCCTCGCCGCCCTCAATGCCGCTTCCGGCAGGCTCGACCCGACCTTCCCGGTGATCGACGTCAACGGCACGGTCGAGACGCTCGCCACCGACGGGACCAACCTGTTCATCGGCGGCACCTTCACGACCGTCGGCGGCCAGCCCCACCAGAACCTCGCCAAGATCGGCCCCGCGGGTGTCGTCGACTCGGGGTTCACCGCAGCGGCCAACGGCACGGTGCTCTCGATGGACGTAGCGAACGGAGTGCTGTACGTCGGCGGCAAGTTCACGGCCATCAGCGGCACGTCTCGCAAGCGCCTTGCCGGGATCGACGCAGGCACCGGCGTGGTCACCGGTTTCAACCCGAAGCCGAACCTGACCGTCTACGCGGTGAAGGCGGACGGCTCGAACGTGTTCGTCGGCGGCAATTTCACTTCCATCGCCGGTCAGCCGCGAAACTACGTTGCCGAGTTCACCGATGGCTCCCTCCAGGACTACAACGCCAATCTGCCGAGCGACACTCAGGTCTTCGACATCGACGTCGCCAACGGCTCGGTCTACCTCGCCACGGGCGGGCACCTGCCCAGCGGCAACTCGCTGTACGCGACGACCGCCTCCGGAGTTTTGCGCTGGCAGGTCAAGACCGACGGCAACCTCCAGACCGTCGACGCGGTCGGCGCCACCATCTACGGCGGCGGCCACTTCAACAACATCTGCCTGCCGATCTCCACGACGAGCTGCGTCGTCCAGACGGCGGCGAAGAAGTCGTTGAAGGTGGACGACGGGACCGGTACGCCGAGCGCATGGGCCTCGTTCAACACCTCGCTCGGCGTGTGGGACCTGACAACGGCGGGCGGCAACCTGTATGCGCTCGGCGTATTCACAAAGGTCGGTACCCAGGCCCAGAGCGAGATCGCCCGGTTCGCTATATAGCTCTACCGAGCCCAGAGGGTCACGCCGGAACCGATCAGCGGCGTGACCCTCTCCCTCGGTCGAGCGCCGGCGCTGGACGTGCAGCTCGTCATCCACGAGCGCCCGGCCATACGATCAGCAGGGCGTCCCGACTTGGGCCAGGGGTCACGTCCTGGGGCGTGCTGTAGACGTCGCTCGATTCGTCGTGGTCTGGTGAGGCGCTGATCGCGGGTAATGCATCAACCCACGCCCGGCAGGCCGCCCGGCATCCACCACAGGACTGCCTATGGAGCAGGACGTATGGAGCAGGCCGCACAGCCGCGGGACGTTGACCAGGCCGTCATGGTGGTGGGCCACGACAGACCGAGAGCTGATGCCGCTCGTGGGCGGCTGACCGACAGGAGCAGCGATGCTTGAATCCAGCGACATCATCGCGTTCAGCTGGAGCACTGACCTGGCGCGTGCTCGCGAGTTCTACGAGCACACACTTGGCCTGTGCTGCATCGAGCAAAATGCGTTCGCCTGCGTTTTCGACGTCAACGGCACCATGCTTCGCGTCACCGCTGTGCCCGAGGTGGCCAAGCCTGGTTACACGGTGCTGGGGTGGCGCGTGGACTCCATCGAGAAGGCCATCCAGGCGCTGGCTGGCAATGGCGTCGTCTTCACTAGGTACGACGGCATCGACCAAGACGTGAGAGGGGTTTGGGTCGCACCCGGAGGAGACCAGGTGGCCTGGTTCACCGATCCCGATGGGAACAACCTCTCGGTGACGCAGTTCGTCTCAGGAGTCGGAACGACCGGATCCAACCCGTCCCCCTGAAGCCAGAAGGGCAAAATGGGCGATGACCTGCGGCTATACGCGGAGCCGCCTGTCGGAATCGAACCGACGACCTTCTCATTACGAGTGAGACGCTCTACCGACTGAGCTAAGGCGGCGCGGCTCGCAGCGGGTGCTGAACCGACGGCCGAGGCTACCAACTCGCGGCGGTGCGCCCCAAATCAGCATCCCAGCCAGTCGAAACGTCGCGAAGGGCCCGAGACACGCCGCACCTCACAGCGTTGAGGGTCAGCAGCGAGTGCCGTCGCGAGGCGGGGTGCCGTCGACGAGGTAGGAGTCGACGGCCTGGTCGATACAGGAGTTGCCCTGCCCATACGCGGTGTGGCCGTCACCGGCGCGGCTGAGTAGCACTCCCGAGTCGAGCTCATGAGAAAGGTTGACCGCCTGTTGGTACGGCGTCGCGGGGTCACGGGTCGTGCCGACCACGACGATTGGCGCGGCGCCCTTGGCAGAGAAGTCCGGCGGCGGCTCGGTCGCCCTGACCGGCCAGTTGGAGCACCCATAGGGAAACCACGTCGCAGCGGGGCCGAACACGGGCGACGCCTGCAGAAACTTCGCCGCGCCTGCCTCGATCTGGCCGGTCGTCTCCGATTCAGGATGGTCGAGGCAGTTGACGGCCGGCTGCACCTCGAGCGAGTTGATCGGGTAGCTTCCGTCGGGCTTGCGCATCGAGTAGGCGTCGGCCAGCAGGAGCAGTGTGTCACCGCCGCCCTGCAGCGCCTGCTGCAGCGCCTGCGTCTCCACGTCCCAGCTGCTTCGGCTGTAGAGCGGGAGGATTACTCCGTAGAATGCCAACCCCTCGGTCAGGTCCCTTCCACTGGATGTCGCTAAAGGGTGCGCGTCGAGGTCCTTGAACAGCGCGATCAGTCGCTGCTGCGCCGAGTCGACGGTGTTGCCCAGCGGACAGCTGCCCTGGCTCACGCAATATTGCAGGTAGGCCGTCAGCGCAGTCTGAAAGCCCTTCGTCTGATTGAGCTCCAGCGTCAGCGGCTTGGCGAGCGGGTCGATCGCGCCGTCGAGCACCATCCGGTCGACGTTCTTTGGGAACAGCCCGGCGTATGTCGCTCCGATGTAGGTTCCATAGGAGGCGCCGAAGTAGTTGAGCTTGTCGTCACTGACGAGCGCGCGCATCACGTCAAGGTCGCGCGCCACCTCCACGGTGGAGACGTGGGCAAGCAGCGGCCCTGAGTTCTGCTCACACCCGGACGTGAACTGTGACCAGGTGTCGGCGAAGTCCTTGACCTCCGCAGGCGTGTCGGGGCTCGGGTCCGAGGCGACGTACGCGTCGAGGTCGGCGTCGCTGACGCAGTCCACCGGCGTACTGCTCGCCACTCCACGTGGGTCGAAGCCCACCAGGTCGTAGGCATCGGTGATGCTTTGGTCGAAGTTCGCGTAGCCGAGGTAGTCGATGCCCGACGCGCCCGGGCCTCCCGGGTTGATGAACAATGTGCCCCGACGCTTCGCCGGGTCACCTGCGGGGGCGCGCCTGGCCTTGAGGGTGACGGCCTGGCCGTTCGGGTCGGAGTAGTCGAGCGGCACCCAGATGTCAGCACATTCGTCGCCCCCTCCGCACTCCTGCCAGGTGACATCTTGGTGGTAGAAGCGGTCGAGTCCTTGGCCTGGCGGCCCGTCTCCGAAGCCCGCCGGCAGACCTCTGTTCGTGCCGGTCGTGGGGCTGTCCGTGGACGACGTACTCGACGTCGAAGTCGACGCCGACGCTTCTCCGCTCTTCGCGACGTCTCGTGCGCCGCTGCAACCGGCGAGCGCCGTGGCAGCCACGAGGGCAGTGACCGAAGCCAGGCGGGTACGACGTCTCATCCGGTGATCCTCAGGGCGGTGGGCGGTGGGCGGTTGGCCATCGGCGATCAGGGCTAGGCGATCCGGAAAGACCCTGTGGGCTGGTGCACAGCTACTGGGCAAGGGAGCCGGTCATCGTGGAGAAGTCCCGCTTGACGACGAAGCAGACCAGCCGATGGCTGTCGCTGTCGCGCCAGATCGACTCGGTCGGGTACAGGTAGAACGGCCGGAAGCCGCTGACGTCGACACCCTGGAGATACCGCTGCGCCGCGCTCGGGCACTCCCGTTGGCCTTGCGCACTCAGGGCGTCCGGGCCTGGGTAGCTGCCTCCAATTTTCACGACCGCAACCCCCTCCGCATTGTGCATGTCTGCGCAGGGGACGCCCGTGAGGTCGAACGGGTTGATGTTCTTCGCGGTGTCGAGGCCCGGGACGCTGACACAGTCTCCGGCTCGGATGTCGGCGAAGCCGAGGCGGCCCGCGTTGGTGATCTCACCAGCGCTGCTGCGCTCAGCCGTCGAGCTGACGAGGATTAAGCCGAACACGATCGTCGCCACCCAGTAGAGAACTGAGACGACGATCCCGATGATCGCGAGCCACTTGCCACGCTGGCCGGTCTTCGAGATCTTGACAAGCGCGACGACGCCGAGCGGAACCGCGGCCAGGATGCCGATCCACGGAATCAGGCCGCTGACGAAAGCCGCGATGGCCCAGCCACTCCAGCCGGGCGCCGCAGCCTGGCTCTGGTCGTAGACACCGCCGGGATAGGCCGCCCTGGTGGGGTAGCCGCCGTAGGCGGACGGTGGCGGCTGCCCGGGATAGACCGTCGGCGAGCCGTACGGCTGGCCAGGCGGCGGGACGCCGTAACTGGTCGGAGGCGTGGGAGGCGGGCTGCCGTATGATCGAGGCTGACCGTACGGTGGGGGCTGGCCGTACGGTGCGGGCTGACCGTACGGTGGGGGCTGGCCAGCTGGCGCACCGCCGGAGATGGGCGTGCCTACGTGACCGGGGGGCGGCGAGCCGCCGCCGGTCGAGCCCGCGGAGTTACTCATGCTTGCGCGCCTCTCAGAGAGATCATCAACGACTCGAGGGCGAGCACTGGTGCCACGCCACCTTCAAGTGCGTCTCGAGTGGTGAAGATGGCGGCCAGCCGCTGTGCAGAGGTTTCCCCCGTCGTGCCACGAGCCATCGTATCGATGTCATGGCGCAGTTCTTCGTTGATTAGCTCAAGTGGTGATCCGAGCTGCAGCGAGACGACATCGCGGTAGAACGAGGCGAGGTCGAGCAGCGCACGATCGAGCGCGTCGCGCACGAACCGTTTCGAGCGTTGCTTCTGGTCACTCAGCAGTTCCTTCTGGGCGGCGGCGAACCCGGTCGCCCGTACGCCGCGGGTGCCGGCTCCGTAGGTGAGCTCGAGGTCAGCCTGCTCCTTGGCGTCAAGACTCTGGCGGCGTGGCTCAGCCTCCTCGGTGGCGGCGTCGACCAAGTTCTGCGCACACGTCATACACGATCCGAGGTCCCTGAGCTGGAGGGGGATCCGGAGCACCTCCCGGCGGCGGTTGCGACTGGACTCGTCGAGCGCGAGAGCGCGCGCCCGCCCGATGTGTCCCTGGGATGCCCGTGCCGCGAATGTCGCCACCGCCTCGGAGGCTCCGTCGCGTCGTGCCAGGTGCGCGGCGACGGCAGCCGTGGGTGGGGTGCGCAGGACGAGGGTGCGACAACGCGAGCTGATCGTCGCCAACACATCCTCGACGGTCGGGGCACAGAGCAGCCACACCGTGTGCGCGGGTGGCTCCTCGATGCTCTTGAGCAATGCGTTGGCGGAGAAGTCGTTGAGCCGGTCGGCGTCCTCGACGATGACGATCTGCCACCGCCGGTTGGCCGGTGCCAGGGCGGCGAGGCGCACCACCTCACGCGCCAGCTCCACCTTGATCACGGACTGGTCGGTCGCTACTCGGGTGACGTCGGCATGCGAGCATGCCAACGACGTGCGGCAGGCCAGACATTCGCCACACCCTCCCTGGTCGCACTGCAGTGCGGCCGCGAACGCCCGGGCGGCCGTCGAGCGGCCCGACCCGGGCGGCCCCGTGAACAGCCAGGCATGCGTCATGCCGGCGCCGGTCTCGCCTCGCAGAGCACCTTCAGCGGCTCCCACCGCTGCCTGCAGCGACGCGACCAGCTCGTCCTGCCCGACCAGGTCGTCCCACACGCTCACATGTCGGCCCGCGCGTGCCGCGTCGCAAGCCGCAGCGATCCGGCAACGCGCTCACGCACGATGGCAGCGATAGCGTCACGGTCAAGGTGGCCGTCGACGACGAGATAATGGGTGGGCTCCTTGTCGGCCAGCGCGCGAAACGCCACCCGGACCCGCTCATGGAAGGCGAGCGACTCGGCTTCGATGCGGTCGCGCGTCTGCGTTTTGAACCTGCCCAGTCCCTGGTCAGGCTGCACGTCGAGCAGCACGGTGAGGTGCGGGCGCAGGTCTGACGTGGCCCACCGAGCGATGCGTTCGACCTCCTCGGGTGCCAGGTCACGGCCCACTCCTTGGTAGGCGAGCGTCGAGTCGACGTAGCGGTCGCAGATCACCACGGCACCACGCGCCAGCGCCGGTTTCACGAGCTTTTCGACGTGCTCGGCCTTGTCAGCGGCATAGAGCAACGTCTCGGCTCGGTGATCGAGCAACCCGGTCTCCGGTGACAGCAGGATCTGCCGAAGCTGCTGGCCCACGGCCGAGTCACCCGGCTCATGGGTGAGTACGACGTCATAGCTCTGGCTCGTCAGCCACGTCTCCAGCAGCCGCGCCTGGGTGGACTTGCCCGCGCCCTCACCACCCTCGAACGCGACGAAGACACCTCGATCGGCATACACCCCCCGCTCAGGCATCAGGGACCTCCTCAGCTCGCTTCGAATCGACGTGCCTGGTCTGTCGTTCATGTGATGGTAGGAGAAGACGCCGACTGCGAACATCGCCAGCGCTGAGACGAACAAGGTGATCGCGGCCCCGTTGTAGTCGAGCACCGCGTTGGCGTTGATGCGCCAGCGGTGTCGGCCGATGAGGCCGGCGAGCAAGGGCGCCGCTGCGAGCACCACGGAGAGGGCAAGCCGGATCAGGGTCTGGACGAACGCGAAGGTCCGCCCGCGCAGCGAGTCCTCGACCTCCAGGCCCAGCAAGGTGTAGCCGGTGATCCAGGCGGTGCCCGCGAAGAAGCCCAGCACCACGGTGAGCATGATGACGACGACCAGGTTGGCGACGATGGCGATGCCCGCGAGCAACCAGCCCGCGGCCATGAGCGAGAACCCGAACAGCCGCGGGCGCGACATGGCGGTGAGAAAGCGCGGCCCTCTCCACATGCCCAGAGCAAGCCCGCCGAAGACGGCCGCGAAGAGCAGCCCGTAGCCAGGATCGCCGCCGCCGAGGTCTGCCACATAGACACGCGCCAGGCCGACGACCACGCCACCGGCGGCGAAGGCACCGGTGATGCCGATGACCAGCCCGCGGATGAGAGGCGTCCGGGCGACGTACGACCAGCCGTCAGCGATCACCCGCCACATGCCGTGACGGTCCTCGGCAGCAATGGCCGGCCCGCGCGGGATGCCGGTCAGAGTGGCGATCACGAGGCCGGAGACGATGAACGACGCCGCGTTGAAGTAGAGCGCCAGCTTGACCGGATCGTCGAGCCAGCCCAGCGATGAGTGCAGCCCCTTCGTCGACAGCGACAGCACAATGAAGAGGCCGGCAGCCGGCAGTGCAGAGCCGTACGTCGTCGCGATCGAGATCTGGTTTGCCGTCTCGAGCTGATCGCGCGGCACGAGGTTGGGGATCGTGGCATCCTTCGCGGGCAGCCACACCAGGCTGATCGCCTCGATGATGACCGTGGCGACCAGGACCCAGGTCAGTGTGTGGACGATCGGGATCGACACGAAGACGATGCCGCGCAGCATGTCGCCGATGATGAGCGTCCATCTGCGGTCGAGCCGGTCGGCGACGTAGCCCGCCAGCGGGCCGAGCACCACGGCAGGCAGCACCCGGAGGAAGAGGACGCCTGCGATCGCGAAGTTCTGTTTGGCATAGGTGTTGTCTGCGAGCTCGCTCGCCATCGCGGTCAAGGCGAGCAGTCCGAGCCAGTCGCCGAGGCTGGAGAGCCCGAGCCCGATCCACAGCCGCCGAAACGCCGTGATCGACAAGACGCCCCCGGCGGAGCGCGGCAATGACACCTCAGACACCCAGCAAGCGTAGTGGGCGTGACGGCGGCGGCCCGCGCCACAAGCAACGGCTTACCGCCGGCTACCCCGACCTCGTCACCTGCGGTGTCTGCCAAGATGGCTCCGATGATGCAGACCGAGGTGGCGGGAGTGGTGGTCGCCGTCAGCCGCGGTCAGGGCCACGACTTCAGCAAGTCGACCGAGGATGTGGTGGTCATAGCCGCCGGCCTCGGGGTCGACGGTGACGCGCACGCCGGAGTGACGGTCCAGCACCTGTCGCGGGTCGCCGTCGACCCGACTCAACCGAACCTGCGCCAGGTGCACCTGATCCATGCCGAGCTGCACGACGAGTTGCGTGCTCGCGGCTTCGATGTGGCCGCCGGGCAGATGGGTGAGAACGTCACCACCCGTGGCGTCGATCTGCTCGGTCTTCCTCGCGGCGCCCGGTTGCTTCTCGGGCGTACAGCTGTTGTCGAGGTTACTGGCCTGCGCAACCCCTGCCGTCAGCTCGACGAGTTCCGGCCGGGGCTGTTACGCGCCGTACTCGACCACGACGAGAGGGGGCGGCTCATTCGCAAGGCGGGGGTCATGGCTGTCGTGCTCTCCGGCGGACAGGTGCGGGCGGGTGACTGGGTCACTGTCGAGCTGCCGGTAGGCAGGCACGTCAAGCTGAACCGCGTCTAGCTGACGCCTCGGCCCGAACAACTGGCGCCTCGGCCGGAAGAAGTGGCGCCTCGGCCCGAACAACTGGCGCTTCGGCCGGAAGAAGTGGCGGCTCGACCCGAACAACTGACGCCTCGACGCGAACACCTGGCGCCTCGCCCCCGAACACCTGGGGCCTCGCCCCCGAACACCTGGCGCCTCGGCCCGAACAACTGGCGCCTCGGCCCGAACAACTGGCGCTTCGGCCGGAAGAACTGGCGCGTCAGCTGGACTTCTTGGCCGGCGCCTTCTTGGCGGCTGACTTCTTGGCGGTGGTCTTCTTGGCGGTGGTCTTCTTGGCGGTGGTCTTCTTCGCCGTACGGCGTTTGGGCGCCGGGCCGCGGGAGCGCTTGTCGGCAAGCAGTTCAGCTGCCCGCTCCAAGGTGACGGCCTCGACTGTGTCGTCCTTGCGCAGCGTCGCGTTGACCTCCCCGTCGGTGACGTACGGCCCGAACCGGCCATCCCTGACGACGACCGGCTTCTCGGACACCGGATCCTCACCCAGCTCGCGCAGCGGCCCTGCGGCAGCTCGACGGCCCCGCTGCTTCGGCTCTGCGTAGATGCTCTGCGCCTCGTCGAGTGTGATCGACAAGAGCTTGTCCTCGGAGTCGATCGAGCGGGAGTCGGTGCCCTTCTTCAGGTAGGGCCCATAGCGCCCGTTCTGCGCTGTGATCTCCTCACCGGTGGACGGGTCGACGCCGACAACGCGAGGCAGTGTGAACAACCTCAGCGCGTCGTCGAGCGTCACCGTGTCGACGGACATGGTCTTGAAGAGCGACGATGTGTGTGGCTTTGCGTGCTTGGGCGCGTCGTCGAGCACCTCGGTGACGTAGGGCCCGTAGCGCCCGTTCTTGGCGACAATCGTGCGTCCGGTGGACGGGTCGACGCCGAGCTCCCGCTCGGCACCGGCCGGGTTGGCGAGCAGTTCCTTGGCCGTTTCGATACTCAGCTCGTCCGGGGGCAGATCTTCGGGGACATTGGCGCGGATTCCATTGGCGTCCTCGACGTAGGGACCGTAGCGCCCCACGCGCACCGCGATGCCGTCGCCGAGCTCGAACGTCGACAGCTCCCGCGCGTCGATCTCGCCGAGCTCCGTGACGAGTCTCTTGAGCCCTGCCTGGTTGCCGGTGCCGAAGTAGAAGGCGGCCAGTTCGCTGGTGGAGTCACGTCGACCCGCTGCCACCTCGTCGAGCACGTCCTCCATACCGGCGGTGAAGTTGTAGTCGACCAGCCGCTTGAAGTGCCGCTCCAAGAGCCGCACCACGGCGAACGCGAGCCACGCCGGCACGAGCGCACTGCCCTTCTTGTACACGTAGCCGCGGTTGAGGATGGTCCCGACGATCGCGGCGTAGGTGGACGGCCGGCCGATCTCCCGCTCCTCGAGCTCACGGATGAGAGACGCCTCGGTGTAGCGGGCCGGCGGGCGGGTCTCGTGGCCGGCTGCGGCGAGCTCGCTTGCGGTCACCAGGTCGCCCTCGGCCACGTCAGGCAGCCGCGTCTCCCGGTCGTCGCGCTCGGCGTCGGGATCGTCGGCCCCTTCGACGTACGCCTTCAGGAACCCGTGGAACGTGATGACGCGGCCGCTGGCCGAGAACTCGACAGCCTCGCCGGTCGTCGCGGTGGCACCGATCCGCACCGACACCGAGCGGCCCTCGGCGTCGCGCATCTGCGAGGCCACCGTGCGCATCCAGATCAGCTCGTAGAGCCGGAAGTCGTCGCTGTTGAGGCCGGTCTGCGCGGGGGTACGGAACGCCTCTCCGGCCGGGCGGATGGCCTCGTGCGCCTCCTGGGCGTTCTTCACCTTGCTCTGGTAGGTGCGGGGAACCGCCGGCAGATAGTCACGTCCGTAGAGCTCGGCGACCTGCGCGCGGGCCGCGGCCACCGCCGACTCCGACAGCGTCACCGAGTCGGTGCGCATGTAGGTGATGTAGCCGTTCTCGTAGAGTCGCTGGGCGACCTGCATCGTGCGGGCAGAGCCGTAGCCGAGCTTGCGAGAGGCCTCCTGCTGCAGGGTCGTGGTGCGAAACGGCGCGTACGGCGACCGGCGGTAGGGCTTGGACTCGACCGACGCGACGGTGCAGGCCTGATCGTGCAACCCCTCGACCAGAGTGGCCGCCCGGGCCTCGTCGACGTGGATGACCTCGGAGCCGGGTTTGAGCTCGCCGACCGACGTGAAGTCGCGGCCTTGGGCGACCCGCTGGCCCTTGACGCTGTACAGCCTGGCGGAAAACGTGCGAGGCGTCTGTGTCTCGCTCGCGTCGAACGTCGCCTCGATGTCCCAGAAGGCCGCAGCCCGAAACGCCATCCGCTCACGCTCCCGGTCGACGACGAGCCGCGTCGCAACCGACTGCACGCGACCCGCTGACAGCCCGCTCATCACCTTCTTCCACAACACCGGAGAGACCTCGTAGCCGTAGAGCCGGTCGAGGATCCGGCGTGCCTCCTGCGCCTCCACGAGGTCAGCGTTGATCGAGCGAGGATTGGCGACTGCGGCGGCGATCGCGTCTGGCGTGATCTCGTGGAAGACCATCCGGTGCACGGGCACCTTCGGCTTCAGCTCGTCGAGCAGGTGCCAGGCGATCGCCTCGCCCTCCCGGTCCTCATCAGTGGCGAGATAGACCTCGGCGGCGCCCTTGAGCAGCGACCTGAGCTTGCTGATCTGCTTCTTCTTGTCCTGCGGCACGACGTACACCGGGGCGAAGCCCGCATCCACGTTGACACCGAGCCGCCCCCACGACTCCCCCTTGTACTTGGCGGGCACCTCGCTGGCGTTGTTGGGCAGGTCACGGATGTGGCCGATCGACGACTCCACGACGTAGCCACGACCAAGGAAACCCGAGATCGTCCGCGCCTTGGCGGGTGACTCGACGATGACGAGCTTGTGTCCCTCATCTGCCACGTCGGGTGTGCTCCACTCCATCACTCAGCGGTCATGGGACCGCACTGGTCGTTGTGTCCTCTCGGGAGAAACCGTAACCCTCCGGCGAAGTCGCCGCGTCTGCCCACGCGGCCGGACACCGTTTGTGGCGCAAGTCGGCGCCTCGAACACCTGGATTCGCGGTTCTAGCGGTGTCCGGTCGAATGGTAGCGGGCCAAGTCCAAGAATCCCGCCCCCGCGAGGCTGCGGGTCGCAGCGACCAGAGCGCCGCGCCCAGCCTCTTCGGCAACGTCGGTCGGCCGCACGCGCTCATCGCCGCGGCGGTGATGCGGTGCTGACTACGACGCCTCTCGCTGAGACAGCGCCGGCGATGTCTGAGTGGAGGGCGCCTCGCGCCCGTCGGACTCGACCGGCTCAACCCGGTCTGGATCACCGTCGCCACCGCCCTGAGGCGAAGGGGCGGGTGCCGGGGCCACCGCCTTGGTCTGAGCGGCTTCGACCTGGGCGGCATTGGTCTGAGCGTCATCAGTCTGAGCGGCTTCGGCCCGAGCGGCTTTGGCCTGAGCGGCTTTGGCCTGAGCGGCTTTGGTCTGAGCCGCCTCCGCCTTGATGACGGACTTCTCGAACGTCGCATGCCAGGTCTGTGAGGACACCAGGTCAGGCAGCGCCTCCTTGTACTGGGCGGCAAGCTTCGGCCACTCCCGGCCGAGGCGGGTGTGGATCGCCACGGACCGGCGCGCCAGGTCACGGAAGAGCTCGGGGTCGCGCTTGTACCACGAGGCGGTCGTGCCGTCCGCGGACGAGACCAGGGCGGAGTCGAGCTGCGCCAGCAGCCACCACCTCAGGTCAACGTGCGAGACGCCCGCCTCCGGGTTTTCGCGGGAGAGGTCGCGCACGGGCATGAACTGGCGCAGGGCCCCCGCGGCCATCGACTTGGCAAAGCCCAGCTTGCCTACCGGTGGCTGCGGCGACTTCCCGCGACGTGGAGGTTTCTTGCGGCGAGGCTCCGGGAACTCGTCGAGACCGGACTTGGCCAGCGAGTCGTCGTAGCGTTTGCGCAGCTCACGAAGCTCAGGCAGCCGTTCCAGCACGTCGCGGTGCATCCGCTGCGGTCCCTCGAGAATGTCCTCGATGGCCATCAGCCCCATCTCTGCCGGACCGTACTGCATCGACAACAGGTGCCTGATCTGGGTCTCCAGGCTCTCTCGCACGAGCTTGCCGCCGTGTTCGTAGGGTGAGTGCAGCAGTGCGGCGACGATGCGGTTGCGGCGGTGGAAGTAGGCCTGCCAGTCGATCGTGTCGTCCTTCTCGTGCCACGGCACGTGCCACACGGCGACGCCGGGAAGGCTGACCGTCGGGTATCCGGCCTCGCCGGCGCGAAGCCCGAACTCCGCGTCGTCCCACTTGATGAACATCGGGAGCGACAGGCCGATCTCACGGATCACTGGGGTCGGGATCAGGCACATCCACCAGCCGTTGTAGTCGACGTCGACGCGGCGGTGCAGCCAGGGCGTCGAGCGCAGCGACCGGTGCGCGAAGTTGTGCGCGTGCTCGGTCCCCGGCGCAGGGCCCCAGAACCAGCGCCAGGTGGCCACTCTCTCGCCGTAGGTATGGAGCACGGAGCGGTCGTAGAGGCTGAACATGTGGCCGCCAACGAGGGTCGGCTGCTTGGCCAGGTCGGCGAACGTCACGGCACGCAGGATGCCTTCGGGCTCACACACCACGTCGTCGTCGAGAAGCAGCACGTAGTCGGCGTCGCCCTTGGCCGTGGCTTCGTCCATGGCGCGCGAGAAGCCACCCGAGCCGCCGAGGTTGCCCTGCCCGATCAGGCGCAGCTTGGGACCGAGGACGGCGGCGGCGGCCTCGAAGAGCTCATGGTCGGCGACCTTTTGGGTGCCCTGGTCGATGACGAAGACCTCGTCGAGGATGTCGAGCACCGCCGGTTCGTTGCCTAGCTTGACGAGCTGGTCGACGCAGAAGTCCGGACGGTTGAACGTGGTGATCCCGATCGACACCTTGCCGGAGGCGAGCTTGTCGGTCTCGACCGCCCAGACGGCGGCATCGAGCGTCATCCGACGGCTGCCCGCCTCGATGTCGAACCAGTACCAGCCGCCGTCGATGAATGGTTTGAGCGGGAGGTCGAACTCGACCGTCTGCACGTCTTTGGTGTCGATGACCGTCGAGTCGGCACGCTGCACGTGCCCTTTGGACGTCGACCGGTAGACGATGACCGTGCCTTGGCCGGACACACTCATCACGAGGCGCACAGTGGAGAAGTCGGTCCAGCGACGCCAGTAGGCGGCCGGGAACGCGTTGAAATAGGTGTCGAACGTGAGCCTGCGCTCGGGCGCCACGACCGCGCCAGAGGTGCCCGAGATGGCGCCGAAGCCCTTGACGCCCTCGGGGGCGTCACCCGACCCATCCCGTGGACCTGACTGTTCGAAGGCGGGCTGGGCGGAGATGCTTTCCAGCGCGTCATCCTGCGCTGCGCCGGACTGACGGGACATGCTCTCGCCGGTGCTGAACTTAGCCACTCCGCCCACGTAGAGCGGCTGGATGTCCAGCTCCTGGTCGGGCCGGATGATGGTGCGCTGCACAACGCGCCATCCCGTCAGCGAGTCGACATCGTCAGGGGTCAGGTTGACGGGGGCAGGCGCGGTGTCAGTCAAGGTCTTTGTCCTAGTAATGTCGGGGGGCGACCCGTGTCACGCTATCAGCCGGTTCACCACGCGGGCGCCACGCGACGAGCTCGGCCCCTACGATGTGTCGCGTGCACCGCGGCCAGCCTTCGATCTACCTGCACATCGGCCCCCCGAAGACAGGTACGACGTACCTGCAAGACGTCGTGTGGCGCAACCGCCAGCGGCTGCGGCGCGCCGGGGTCAGCCTGCCGGGGAGCCGCTCGACGGACCACTTCCACGCCGCTCTGGACCTGCGCGACATCCAGTTCGGTGGCTACGACAACCCGGAAGCCCACGGCGCGTGGCCCAGGCTGGTCGCCGAGACCGCGCGGGCCGGGACAGCGAAGGCGCTGATCTCCCACGAGCTGCTGGCGGGCGCTACTCCCGACGAGATCGCCAGGCTCGCCCGGGACCTCGCGTCCCATGAGCTGCACGTGATCTGCGGTGCCCGCGACCTGGCGAGGCAGCTCCCCGCCGTCTGGCAGGAGTCCCTGAAGAACCGGCGTAGCCGCACCTTCGACGCGTTCCTGGCCACGACACTGCGTCGCGCCCACCACGACCGTGACGTCGCGGTCTTCTGGCGTGGTCAGGACACCGTCCGAACCCTCGAGCGCTGGTCGGCGGTCGTGTCTCCCGACCGCATCCACGTGGTGACCCTCCCGCAGTCCGGTGCCGCCGCCCCCCAGCCCTTGTGGAGCCGGTTCGCCCAGGCTCTCGGGATCGCACCGGACGGGTTCGACCTAGACGTCCTGCGGTCCAACCCGTCGCTGTCACAGGAGAGCGCCGAGGTGCTGCGCCGCCTCAACCAGGCGCTGCCGGAGGACATGTCGTGGCCGGCATACGCCCGCCTGGTCAAACGGCGTTTCGCCGTCCGCGCACAGGCGTTGCAGGGCGGGAGCCGGCTGCGGCTGCCGATCAAGCATCGCGAGGAGCTGATGGTGCGGTCGATGGAGATCCGGACCGGGCTGGCCCGCGGCGGCTTCGACGTCATCGGAGAGCTCGACGACCTGATCCCCGTCGACTCAGCCTTCACCGCGGAGACGGGGCCGACACCCGATATGGTCACGGATGCCGCCGTGCGGCTGCTGGCTGCCACCATCACCGACGTGCCGCACCGGCGCACCATCGACACCAGGGAGCGCGCGAAGACGTTGATGGACCAGATCAGGCGAGGGCGATCGTGAGCGACGAGCTCGAGCGTGCGAAGCGGATCTTCTTCCATGTCGGAGCTCCGAAGACCGGCACGACGTACCTGCAGAACGTGCTGTACCAGAACCGGGCGACGCTCGCCGAGCACGGCGTGCTCTATCCCTACACCGACCGCGGTCAGTCCTTTCGCTCCATGCAGGACTTCCGCGGCGTGGGATGGGCGGGTGGATCCCCCGGAGACTTCGCCGGAGAGTGGGAGACGGTGGCTGAGCGTGCCCGCACCTGGTCCGGACCTCTGGTGATCTTGTCCAACGAGCTTCTCGGGGGATCGCGACCGGAGCGGATCAAGGCCGGGGTGGCAAGCGTGGGCCCGGCCGAGGTCCACGTCGTCTTCACCGCCCGTGACTTCGCCCGCCAGATGGTGTCCGACTGGCAGGAGCACATCAAGCACAAGCATCTGGTGACACTCGAGCGTTTTGTCGACGACCTGATCGAGCTGGGGCTCGACGCTCCTGCGCCGTTCGGGGAGCTGTTCTGGGGGATGCACGACGCCGCCTATGTCTTGCGCCGCTGGGCCGGCGTCATACCGCCGTCGCACATCCACATCGTCACGGTCCCCCAGCCTGGTGCCGGCCGCGACGTCTTGTGGCGGCGCTTCTGCGCCGTGACCGGACTCGATCCGGAGGCCTACGACTCGGTCACCAACGTGGCCAACGTGTCGATGGGAGTGGCGGAGACCGAGCTCGTGCGCCGGATGAACTCCGAGGTGAAAGGCATGGCCTGGGAGTCCTACGACCCGCTCGTACGCCGCTTCCTTGCCGAAGAAGTGCTCGGGGGGCAGTCCCCGAAGCTGGCGCTACCGACTGGCCGGATGGAATGGGTCAGCCACCGGTCCGGCCGGCTGATCGACGAGCTCGAGAAGGCGGGCTACCCGGTCGAGGGTGACCTCGCGGAGCTGGTGCCTCGGCCAGCCGACCACGAGCCGTACGTCTCCCCGACGAGCCTGACCGAGGCGGACCTCGCGAACGCGGCGATCCGGGCCGCAACCGCGCTCCTGCGCCACAGCGGTCGTCAGCGGCGGCGCATCTCCGAGCTGCAGCAAACCCTCAACGGCGCGATCGAGACACCGGCTCAAGCACCCGAGCGACGAGACCCTGCCCCGAGTCTGTATCGGCGGACGCGCAGCTGGCTTGGTCGAACCCGGCTGGTGCGAAGGCTGCGGCGACGCTCAACCTGAGACGGCCCCTGCGTCGTCGCCGCGGCGCTGCCGATTCGGCTGCCTGGTCCTCTCGCGTGCCGCCTGCCGCTCGTCCGCCTGCCGAACGAGCAGGCCCTGGATCACGTCGAGGGCGGCGTCCAGGAGCTCCGCGTCGGAGAGCTCACCCGGATCCTCACCGGCTCGGCCGACCGCCGGCTGTTGACGTTGCGGCTGCAGTGGGGCCGGCACGAGGTCGGCTACGTCTCCCACGATGTGGTAGCCGCCGCTCGCGATCCGGTGGGTGATCTCTGCGGCCCGCTCGGTGAAGTAGGCATGCTCTGCCGGCGTCAAGGCGATCCTGCGACCGCTTCCGGACTCGCGGAAGACGTCCACCTGCGCGCGCACGAGCCGGCGGTAGTGCTGCCAGCTGACGCCGTCGCCGTACCGCTCGTTGTAACGCCGGAGCAGCTCGGTCTGCGCCATCGACAGCGACTCGTTGGCCGCCCCGCCGGTGTCGGTGTCCAGGTCGGAGCCCGTCACGCCCACGACGCTGACGAACCGGTCCCACAACACGGTAGGCGGCTGACCAGCCGGCGGCGTCGTGACGAGGTGCAGACGCGGGGGGTCCATCCCGCCACCCCACCTGTCGAGTACGCCGGAGGCGTCCTGGGCTCCCCAGAACGACCGGGAGCCGGGCCCGGTCCGGTCCATGACCGCAGCGACAAACTCTCGGTAGGACATGCTCTGGTTGTTCTTGACCCGTTCCTGCCACACCGCCGGCACCTGGCGGGCGAGGTCGCGAGCGGTGTAGATGACATGTGTCTCGGCGTCGAACGCCGACAGGGCTGTCCTGATTTGCGGCTGCTTCGCGAAGACGAAATGTTCGCTCGACACCAGTGCGTCCGAGTCCGCGGCATTCACCTGGTCGACGAGGCCCTGCCAGCTGCCCGGAATCCCTTTGGTGTCGGAGCGCTGCTGAGGGGTGCCGCGCAGGTCCCATACCGCCTTGTGGTGCGCATCGGACTTGGAGTCGGGGTAGCGGATGCCTCGCTCCGCGAGGGCGTCGCGGTTCTTCGCCAGCAGTGCCTGGAGGTAGCTCGTGCCGGTCTTGGGCGCCCCGATATGCAGGTAGACGCGCCTAGCCACCCGCGAGCCGTCTCGCTACCCGTGCGGCCAAGGCGCGACCGCCGTCCAGGACGCCGGCCTCCTCGTCGTCTGAACGCGCTCCCCTCTTGGTTCGGCCCTTCTCCGGCCGCAGGACGTAGTCACGCAGGACCTCCGCCGCCGTGGCCATCAGCTCGTCTCTGCTGAGGTCGTCGGGTCCGGCGACGTCGACCGCCGGCAGCGTCGGGTCCAGGTCGCCCAGGTCTCCGATGACGCTGGTGCCAGACTGCTCGAGGAAGCCGACGATGTCTTTGGCTCTCGTTTGCACGGCGTCGTGCCACCGCGCCGGTACGACGATCCTGGTGCTGGAACGGATTCCGAGTCGCTGCTCGGCGAACTGACGCTTGATCACCCGGGCATACCGCGACCAGGGGAAGTCGTCCGGCAGCGACGCGTTGACGTGGCGGAGCAGCTCAGCCTCAGCGGGACCGAGGGAGGAGTTGGCTGCCGCACTTGGCAGGTCGATCGGCACGTCGGGCAGGTCGACGGCACGTGCGAAACGGCGCCACAGCTCGTCGCGCGGAGCACCAGAGGGCGGGACGGTGACGATCGTGACGTGGTCCATGCCCATCTGTCGGCCCCAGCGCCGTACCACCCTGCTCACGTCCTGTGGCTTCCAGAAGAACTTGTGCTCGCCGGAGTCGACGTTGAGGAAGATGTCCTCAAGGAAGTCCTCGTAGGAGTTGGTGGCCCTGTTCTTCAAGGTCTCCTGCCACACAGCCGGAATCTGCCTGCCGAGGTCGCGCACGGTCAGGACCACCTGCACATCAGCGCCATCGAGCGACTCCTTGACGCGCTGGACGGCGGCCGAGGAGCATCGCGCGAGCGTCTCGTGCGAGAAGACCACGTTGCCGTCGTGGGCGCGAATCTCCGCGGCCATCCGATCCCAGGCGTGGTCGAAGTTGACATCCGCGAACTTCCGCTCGTCGGCGCCTCGCGCGTCGAGGGCGGCGGTGAACTGCTCCCCGGAACGCTTACCGGGGTAGAGCAGGCCAGCGGCCTTGAGCACGTCGCGATGCGCGTAGAGGACGCGTTGCAGGTAGGTCGTGCCGGTCTTGGCGACACCCGCGTGCAGGTAGACGGTGCGAGACAGGGTGGGCTCCTCAGGTCTCCAGCGAAGACATCAGCGTCACCACCGATCCTAGCCGCAGCACGGCCTTCCAGGTGCGCCCGCCAGCGCTCCGACAGCTGGTTTATGGCGCGGTGGGCCAGTCAGCGCGCCGGTCGTCGCCGCCTCAGCGTGAGGCGGCCGGCCCAGCCGGCGGTGGCGCGACAGCTTCGGTGTCCGCGTCGCTGATCGCGATCGGGCGGCGCTTGGTCACATAGACCGCCGCGACGATGATCAGCACCGCGGCCACCGCGATGACGAGCCGCAGCACGGTGTTGGAGTCTGCGCCGTACGTCATCTTGACGACGGCCGCCGCGATCAGCAGGGAGACGAGGTTCATTACCTTGAGCAGCGGGTTGATGGCAGGGCCGGCGGTGTCCTTGAACGGGTCTCCGACGGTGTCACCGATGATGGTCGCCTCGTGGGCGGGTGAGCCCTTGCCTCCGTGCACGCCGTCCTCGACGAGCTTCTTCGCGTTGTCCCAGGCACCTCCCGAGTTGGCGAGGAACACGGCCATGAGCGTGCCGGTGCCGATCGCGCCGGCGAGGTAGCACCCGAGTGGCCCGATGCCGAGCCCGAAGCCGACCGCGACAGGAGCCAGGATGGCGAGCAACCCGGGCGTGGCGAGCTCGCGCAGCGAGTCGCGGGTGCAGATGTCGACAACCTTGCCGTACTCCGGTCGGCCGGTTCCCTCCATGATCCCGGGAATCTCACGGAACTGCCGGCGCACCTCGAAGACGACGGCACCTGCGGCACGTCCGACCGCGCTGATGGCCAGGCCCGCGAAGAGGAACACCACGGCGGCCCCGGCCAACAGGCCGACAAGGTTGGCGGGGTCGGCCACGTTGAGCACGCCCAGCAGACCCAAGGTGTCGTGGAGCGACGGCGGCTGCGTCAGGCTGCCGGCGATTTCCTGGGTTGCCGTGGTCACGGCGTCCGTGAAGGAGCCGAAGAGGGCTGTGGCTGCCAGCACGGCGGTGGCGATCGCGATGCCCTTAGTGATCGCCTTGGTGGTATTCCCGACGGCGTCGAGCTCGGTGAGGATCGCTGCGCCACGCTCGTCGACGTCGCCGGACATCTCGGCGATGCCCTGCGCGTTGTCGGAGACCGGGCCGAACGTGTCCATCGCCACGATGACGCCAACCGTCGTGAGCAGGCCGGTGCCGGCCAGGGAGACGGCGAACAGCGACACGATGATCACGCCTCCACCGAGGAGGAAGGCACCGTACACGGCGGCGCCGATCACGAGCGCGGTGTAGACGGCGGACTCGAAACCGACGGAGAGCCCGGACAAGATGACGGTGGCCGCTCCCGTCAGGGAGGTGGTCCCGACATCCTTGACGGGGCGGTGCTCGGTGCCGGTGAAGTAGCCGGTCAGAGCCAGGATCAGGGCTGCCAGCGCGATGCCGATGAGCACCGCCACCAGTGCGATGACGCGGGGGTCGCCGCTGGGGACGCTGTCCAGTCCGAGCGCGCGGTCGATCAGGGAGTTGCTCGCCCCGACGTCAGTCAGCTCCGAGAAGCTGCCAGGCAGATAGGTGAAGGCCGCGATGGCGCAGAGCACGGCGGAGACGCCCGCCGAGATGTAGAAGGAGCGGTTGATCGTCGTCAGGCCGCCCTCCGTGGGGTTGGGCCGGGTGATGTAGACGCCCAGAATCGCTGTGAGTGCGCCGATGGCGGGCACGATGAGCGGGAAGACGAGGCCCTCGGCTCCGAAGGCGACCTTGCCCAGGATCAAGGCGGCGACCAGCGTGACAGCGTAGGACTCGAAGAGGTCAGCCGCCATACCGGCGCAGTCTCCGACGTTGTCGCCCACGTTGTCGGCGATCGTGGCCGCGTTGCGGGGGTCGTCCTCGGGGATGTTCTGCTCCACCTTGCCGACGAGGTCGGCGCCGACGTCGGCCGCCTTCGTGAAGATACCGCCGCCAACGCGCATGAACATCGCGAGCAGCGCCGCCCCGAAGCCGAAGCCCTCGAGCACCGACGGTGCATCGCTCTTGTAGATGAGGACCACGGCGGCAGCGCCGAGCAGGCCGAGTCCCACGGTCATCATCCCGACGGCGCCGCCGGTGCGGAAGGCGACGCGCATGGCGGGGTCGCGGCCCTCGTCTTGAGCTGCCGCGGCCACCCGCACATTGGCCTTGACGGCCAGCGACATGCCGACATACCCGACCGTCGCGGAGAACCCCGCACCGAGGACGAAGAAGACCGACCGGCCGATCCGCACCGACGCGTCACCCGGCAGCACGAACAGCAGCGCGAACGCCAAGGCCGCGAAGATCGCGAGAGTCCGGAACTGGCGCGTCAGATAGGCCTGGGCGCCCTCCTCGACGGCTTGGCCGATGACCTTCATGTTCTCCGTGCCATCGGGGGCTGCCAGCACTTCCTGGCGGAACAACGCGGCCATGGCCAAGGCGATGACGGCGATGACGGCCACGATGACCACCAAGGTGATGTTGCCGCCGGACAGCGACACATCTGCACCTGTTGCGGCGAGGGTGACCGACGACATCCGATACCTCCATTGGGCCCTCAGGCCGCTTGCATGGCCCGTGCCATGTGACTGTGTGTGGTGGGGCAGCGTCAGTGCTGCTAACCCCGCGGTGACGGCGACCACACCGGGCGTAGTTCCCGGCCGGAGTCTAGCGACAACCCGCGGGCGGATGGCATACCCCCTCGTCTGCGTGAGTCGCGAGCCAGTCTGACCGCTGGACGGTGGCCGGGGCGTGCCCGGTCAAGGATGGCTAAATGTCAGCACTGCGAGTAGCGGCTCGCTGCGCCTCTTGGTGTCGTCGGGGGAAACCCCGGAAGGGTGGCTCGCTCAACCAGCTCGGCGTCGAAGCTGCGGACGTCGACGCCGTTGACGTCGAACAGACCCGTCCTCGCTGAGCAGGGCTCGGCCACGATCGACGAGCGGCACCACCTGTCGCTACGCGAAGCAGCGAGTCAGCCGGTGGCCTCGCAGGCGGCCCCGACCGAGTCATAGATGGGAAACACCTTCGCGAGCCCGGTGATCCGGAAGATCTTCAGCAGCCGTTCCTGGGTGCAGACCAGATGCAGCGACCCTTGGTGGGTGCGCACCCGCTTCAAGGCCCCGACGAGGACGCCGAGCCCGGTGGAGTCCAGGAAGTCGACTTCCTCGAGGTTGATCACGAGATGGTAGTGACCAGCGCTGACGAGCTCGGCCAGCTGGTCTCGAAGTCTGGGTGCGGTGTAGACGTCGATCTCGCCACCTACTGCGACAACCATCCGCTCACCCGCCGCAGCGCTCTCCAGCGAGAGGTCCATGCGGGTTCCCTCCGAGTTCGCGGTCGTGTGACAGCCGACACCTGATCGGGTGTGAAGCATTCAACCACGCGCAGTCACTGCCCTCCTAGAGTGCGAGGATGCAGAGCGTGCTCGGCGGGAGGCGGTTGTTCGACCCGGAGGCGGTGGCCTTGCGCCTGGCCGCCCCGTCAGCACGCCGGGACCGGCTGAAGCACCTGGAGAGCCGCCCCGCTCGTGAGGCGCGGCCTGCTCCGTGGCCCAGCTGGGCGGACCCTGGTTTGGTGGACGCGTACCTCGCCCGCGGTGTCGTCACACTCTGGAGCCACCAGGCCGAGGCGGCGGAGCTCGCCTGGTCTGGCCACCACACGATCGTTGCCACGGGGACGGCCTCGGGGAAGTCCCTCGCCTACCAGCTTCCGGCGTTGTCAGCGATCGCCGCCAGCGTGACCGAGCCCGGGGCCCGAGGTGACACGGTTCTCTATCTGTCGCCGACCAAGGCGCTCGCGCATGACCAGCTCAGCGCTATGGCGGGCCTTGAGGTGGCGGGAGTACGCGCGACGGCGTACGACGGCGACTGCTCACGGGAGGAGCGCGACTGGGCCCGCAACCACGCCAACTACCTGCTCACCAACCCCGACATGGTGCACCGCACCCTGCTGCCGGGACATGCTCGCTGGGCCCCGTTTTGGGGATCGCTGCGGTTCGTTGTCATCGACGAGTGCCACCACTACCGAGGCGTCTTCGGAGCTCATGTCTGTCAGATCGTGCGGCGGATACGGCGCGTCGCGACCCACTATGGAGCCACCCCGACATTCATCCTGGCCTCCGCCACGGCCGCCAGTCCCGACGTGACGGCCGGGCGGCTGGTGGGCGAGCCAGTCGTCGCGGTTGCCGATGACGGCGCACCGCGCGGTCGAACCACGATCGGCCTGTGGGAACCGCCGTTGACCTCGTTGCAGGGCGAGCAGGGTGCCCCGGTACGTCGCTCGGCGTCGTCGGAAACGGCCGACCTCGTCGCCGACCTGGTCGCGGACGGCGTACGCACGCTTGCGTTCGTCCGCAGCCGGCAAGGTGTCGAGTCGGTCGCGATGCAGGCCAAGAACGCCTTGCACGCCGTGGACCCCGGCCTCGCGAGGCGCGTCGCGCCGTACCGCGGCGGCTACCTGGCCGAGGACCGACGCGAGCTCGAACGGCGGCTGAGAAGCGGCGAGCTGCTGGCCGTCTCCGCGACCAACGCTCTCGAGCTGGGCATCGACATCGACGGCCTCGACGCGGTGGTGATGGCCGGATTCCCGGGCACCCGAGCCTCGATGTGGCAGCAGATCGGCCGCTCGGGTCGCGAGGGGCAAGGTGGGCTCGCGGTGCTCGTTGCCCGTGACGACCCGCTCGACACCTACCTCGTCACGCATCCGGAGGCGCTGCTCGGCGCCCCGGTCGAGGCGACGGTCTTCGACCCGGCAAACCCGTACGTCGTCGCACCGCACCTGTGTGCGGCGGCGCAGGAGCTGCCGCTCACCGAGGACGACTTCGCGCTGTTCGACGGTGACGTCGAGTCGGTGGTGGCCTCACTCACCGATGCTGGATACCTCCGTCGGCGGGCCCGAGGGTGGTTCTGGACGCGGCGGGAACGGGCTGGCGACCTCGCCGACATTCGCTCGAGCGGCGGCAATCCGGTGCGCGTCATCGAGGGCGCCACCGGGCGCATGATCGGGACCGTGGACGCCGCCTCCGCGGACTCCACCGTTCACCAGGGCGCTGTCTATGTGCACATGGGAGAGACCTATCTCGTCTCTGAGCTCGACCAAGGCGCGGGCGTCGCGGTGGTCGATGTGGCGCGACCCGACTTCTCGACGTTTCCGAGGACGATCACCGACATCCGGATCCTGGCCGTCGAGATGGAGGTGCACTGGGGGGACGCGACGCTGTCCTTCGGCTCCGTGCGCGTGTCGTCACACGTGGTGGCCTACCTCAAGCGCCGCGCCAGCACCGGCGAGGTCCTCGGTGAGGAGCCGCTCGACCTGCCGCCACGCGAGCTCACCACGAAGGCGGTCTGGTGGACGCTGACCGACGCGCAAACCGCCGCGAGTGGAGTGGACCCGCGAGACGTGCCAGGCGCCGCTCATGCCGCCGAACACGCCTCCATCGGGTTGCTGCCGCTCTTCGCCACCTGCGATCGCTCCGACATCGGCGGCGTGTCCAGCGCGCTCCACGAGGACACCGGCCTGCTCACCGTATTCGTGCACGACGGCCACGCCGGCGGGGCCGGCTTCGCCGAGCGCGGGTTCTTCACAGCTGCCGAGTGGCTGGGTGCGACGCGCGAGGCGATCGTGTCCTGCGGCTGTGACGATGGCTGCCCGTCCTGCGTACAGTCCCCCAAGTGCGGGAACGGCAACAACCCGCTCGACAAGCGAGGGGCGATCTTGCTCCTCGACGCGCTGCTGCGGCCCGCCCAGGCGGTAGTTCCGACGCAGTCGGGCCGACGTCGCCCGACCCACTGCTGAGGGCGGCTGCGGGCTGGCGCTGAGCTAGGCGCCCCGGTTGGTTCCGTGCGAAAATAGCGGAATGGTCGCTCTTGGTGTGCTCCTCCTTCTGATCGCAGCCGTCGTGGTCATCGCCACGATTCTGCGCGGTGGTGCAGCGGTGTCGATGGACCTCGGATGGTTCACGATCAACACCCACGCCTACGTCGTCTTCTTCGCAGGTGCCGTGACGCTCCTGCTCACCCTCGCCGGTCTCGCGCTGATGTTGGGCGGCGCCAAGCGCGGACGCCGGCGTCGGTCCGAGGTCAAGGGCCTGCGCAAGCGCGCCGAGACCAGCGAGGAGATCGCCCGCCGCGAGCACGAGGCGAATGCTGCCCGAGAGCGCCAGGCTCCTCGATCCACCGGCTCGGGTCGGACGGACGAACCTGATGACCACTACAACACCGCTCCCCGCGATCCGTGAGCTGTCCACCGCTTCCCTAGCGCCTCACGGACCGGCACGCGACGTGGCCGTGAGGTCCCCGGCGATGCTGAACGGCAGGGAGACCGAGTCCGAGACGGTGACCACCACGTCCTCCCCGCGCAGAGAGCAGTCCTGGACGGCGACATCGTTACCGACTGCGACCGCTGAGGCCACCGCGCAGGCGTCACCGGCCCGCTCGTGCCGCGCCGCCGCCGAGAGTGCGGCAAGGTCGGCTGCGCCGTCGAGGTGGTGCTGTCGGGACGCGATCGTCGCCGCGAGCAACCCCAGCCAACCGATGCTGAGACACACCGACATCCACGCCACCGCCCAGACGGTTGCGATGCCCGGCTCAGGGCGGTTGAAGAGCCTACGGCTGGGCGCTGACATCGTCTTCAACCTGCACGGTAGAACGTGAACCCACGGTGACGCCAGGCAGCGGCACCAGAAGCCACCCCGGGGGCGTCGCCACCACCGAAACCGAGACGGTCACCAGGCCGCCCGAGTGTGAGATGTCGACCGACGAACCGGCAGGAGCGGTGCGAAGTGCCTGCTCGTCGACCACGCCGGCGTCGTCACCGCGCGCGAGGGCACGGGCGGCGTCTCGGGCGGCATCAACCGTCTGAACCTGCTCGATCGCCACCGAGACCATCCAGACCAGCGCCATCGCGAACGCTGCAACGAGCGGCAGCACCAACGCCGACTCGGCGGTGACGGTTCCCCGCTGGCTTCTCATGCCGGGACCCGGGTCCAGATCGGACCGACGACGACTCGCGCCACGATGCCGAGGACACGGTGGTGAAGGATGTCGAGCCACGGCAGACACAGGTAGCGGCACGCCGCGCACCCGTTTCGCGGCCACCGTGCCGGCGCATTCAGCGGTCGTCGAGACCTGCTCTTGGCGCTGCATGTCGAACTCCTCTCCGACGGGGTGGGGCAGCGCGCTGGCCCACCCCGCGCTCGGCTCAGAACGGCAGCAGGCCGGTGATCTTGTCGAAGATGCCTTGGAGCAGCTGCTGCCCGAAGTCGGACGTGAGCAGCTGGTAGAGCAGGCCCCCGAAGCCGCAGGCCGAGACCGTGCCCACGGCGTACTCAGCGGTGGTCATGCCCTGCTCGTCCCGGACGGTGCGCGCCTGGACGGCATTGCTGTTGAGGTTGTCACCCATGACGGTGTCCTTTCAGTTGCTCGGCTGCGCCGCCGAGCTGGATGGTTGCTGACCGGTCCAGCGTCGGTGGTGGCGATCCTTGGATCCAGGAGGAGAGGCACTTCTGTTGACAGGCCGACGCGCATAAGGCAGCTGGGGACAGCGCATCTCACAGCACGAGGCGCGAAAAGGCGCCGGCGATCGTCGGCACCACGCCGATCAGCATGAAGGCGGGAAGGAAGCACGCCGCCAGCGGAGCCGCCGAGCGGACGCCGACGTTGCGCGCCTTTACCTGGGTTTCCGTACGGCGTTCGCGCCTCCGGTCGTCGGCCAGTCTCGATAGGCCGTCCGAGAGCAGAGCCCCTGACTCCAAGCTGCGCACCAACGTGCGGGCAAGCGGTCCCAACAAGGCGTCGTCGCTCAGCCGCCTCCACTCGCCGAGCGGATCTCCGCCGAGAGTGATCCTTGCCAGCACAGCCTCCAGGCGGGCTCCGAGGGGCCCACCGACGGCATGCGCCACGGCCTCGAGAGATGGCTCGACCGGACGGCCCACTGCGGTACAGGCGGCCAGCAGGTCTGCTGCGACCGGAAGGTCCCGGCGGATGGCGTCCTTCGTCCTGACCGCGGCCGGAGACTCCTGCCGCCCGAGCCACCAGGCGAGTCCGAGCCCCACCACGCCACCGAACACAGCCAGGAAAGGGCCACTGAATGCCCAGGCGAGAGCGCCGCATCCGGCCGCACAGACGGCTGCACGGCGTCTGGGGTCCTCGACCCAGGTTTCAGCTGGAGGACGGCGTGACGTCGACTCACTGGCCGCCGCCCGCCGAGACCGTGGCAGCCGGGTCTGTGGCAGCCGCGATGGTTGAGCCGTCGCGAAGAGGGCGACAAGCACCACACCGAGCACTACCGCCGCCACGTCACACCTCGGCGGCCAGCGCCAGACGTTCCACCCAGAAGACGCCGACCAGCGCCAGGCTCACGCCCAAGATGAGGCAGAGGGCGCCAACGCCCGTATGCAGGAGGAACTGGATCGGCTGCGCCCCCATCGACATGCCAAGGCCGAGACCGAAGACCGGCAGGACCGCGAGCATCTTCGCCGTGGCCCGCGGAGGACCCAGCGCTGCAACCACCTCGGCCCGGGCCTCATCGTCGCTGCGCAGGCCGGCGGCGACCCGCTCCAACACCACCGCCAGCGCTGCCCCCGACCGGCCGGCGACCTCCCATCCGGCCGCGACGACCCGCAGACTTTCGGCTCCGGGCGCCGCTGCACACTGACGCAGCGCCCCTGTGACATCGGTGCCCAGCCGAGCAGCAGACACGGCTGGCGACAACTCAGGCCACGGGCGACACGCGTGCTCGAGCGCCGTAGCGGCCGACAGGCCCGCGCGCAGTTCGGCAGCGAGCGCGTCGCAAAACTCGACGACGGCAAGCTGTCGCCGCCGACGTTCGGCACGGGCCCGAACGTCGCGGAAGAGTCGGCGGACCACCACCGCAGAGACGACGGCCGCGCCCACGAGCAGTGCCCTGCTCGGACCGGCACCAGTGCTCCAGATCCAGCTGCCGACGAGGACCGACGCGACGGCCATCGCGATGTGCATCAGCCGTTCTCGGCCGAAGCATCGCCCTGTCTCCAGGCGGCGTCTGAACTGCGACGGCCCACCCGCGGCCAGCCAGACGGCCGTGAACACGACCAGCGCCAAGGTGGCGAGCCGGGTCATGGCCCTGCTCTGCTCAGCTGAGGCTCGCGACTGTGCTGATCCGGCCGACCTGCCGCGAGCAGCTCAGCCAGCCGAGGCCCGCCGGGCCCAACCGTCACGGTGGAGTCGGTGCCGAACGTCGCGGCCGGAAGCACTGACAGCTCAGCGCCGGCAAGCCTCTGGACAACCGCCACCTCCGCCAGCCGCCGCAGCCCAGCTGCCTCCCGGCGTAGGTGGATCACCACGTGAAGTGCCGATGCGACCTGGGCATGTACCGCCTCCCTCGACAGGCCCGCCGCGACTCCGAGCGCCTCGAACCGGGCAGGCACATCGCGCGACGAGTTGGCGTGCACCGTGCCGCACCCGCCCTCGTGACCGGTGTTCATGGCGGCGAGCATGTCGACGACCTCGCCACCTCGCACCTCGCCGACCACGAGACGGTCCGGACGCATCCGCAGCGCCTGCCGCACCAGGTCGCGAAGCGTGATCTCACCCGCCCCCTCGACGTTGGCCGGTCGTGACTCGAGCGAGACGACGTGCGGGTGTGCGGGCCGTAGCTCGGCAGCCTCCTCGACGATGACGATGCGCTGGCTCGGAGCGACCTGCGAGAGCAGGGCAGCCAGCAGCGTGGTCTTGCCCGACCCGGTGCCGCCTGAGACGACGAACGGCAATCGTGAGCGAACGATGTCGAGCAGCAGGCTCGCGCCCTGATCCTCGGTCGTGCCGGAGGCGACCAGGTCCTCGAGGGTCATGACGCGGCGCGCAGGCACGCGCAGGGACAGGCAAGTGCCGGGCCTCGCCACGGGGGCGAGCACGGCGTGCAGCCTCGTCCCGTCGCGTAGGCGCACGTCGACGCACGGCGAGGCGTCGTCGAGCCTGCGTCCTGCACCCGATGCCAGCCGTTGCGCGAGTCGACGCACCGCGTCGTCGTCGGCGAACTGCACAGCGGTCCTGCGCAGTCCTGCCCCGTCGTCGACATAGACCTCCGACGCGCCGTTGACGAGCACGTCGGTCACTCCGCGCTGTCGCAGCAGGGACTCGAGCGGACCCGTGCCCACGATGTCGCTTCGAAGGCTGTCGACGACGTCGAGCACAGCCGCGTCCCCGACGAGGCGGCCCTCGGCCCGGATGGCCTGCGCCACCCGCCCCGGTGCCAGGTCGTCACCGTCGTGCGCCAGCCGGACGCGTACCCGGTCAAGCAGGTCGGGGTCGATCGCGCTCACGACCGGACCTTCCGCGTGACGGGAGCCACCTCGTCGAGCAGACGCGCGCAGCCGCGGGCCAGTCGACGGCATCCGAGCGGGCCAAGGCCCTCGTTGACCGCCCGTGTGGTCGAGCGAGGTGAGGGCAGTACGGCGAGGAGGGGAAGTCGCAGGGTCGCAGCGAGGGATTCCACGTCGACTGATGCCGCCGACGTGCGTCGCACCACCAGCCTGATGTCGGGGCACAGCGGCTCGAGCAACGCCAGCAACCGGCTGGCGCCTGCCGCTGCGCCCACGTCCAGCGTGCTCACGAGGATGAGGACGTCGAGCACGGGCAGGGCCTCGGCGACCAACGTGTCGACTCGGCGGGAAAGATCGACCACGACGAGATCCGATCCGCGCCGAGCCGAGGAGAGCATGGCCTGCAAAGTAGCGGGTTCGAGTTGCACGTCGTCGGTGCGGTCGAAGGACAGCACCGCGAGATCCTCGTGGTTGGGCAGGGCGGCCCGCAACGCCGACGAGCTGACCCGACCGCGGGTCTCGGCCACCTCGGGCCAGCGGAGACCGGCGACGTCCTCACAACCCACGACGAGCTCGACGCCGCCAGCGAGGGTGTCGACGTCGACGAGCAACGCCTCCTGACCTCGCCGCGCTGCGCACAGGCCGAGTGCCGCTGCGAGTGTGGAGGCCCCGGCACCACCTCGCGCTCCTATTATCCCAAGCGTCACTGCGGTAGCGGCCGGGTTGTCGACAGTGTCTGCGATTCGTTCGACGAGCCAGGCCTCGGCGTCGGGGACCAGCGCTACGTGGTCGGCACGAACCGCCACGCCGCGCTGCCAGAGCGCCGCCGACTCCTGCCCCCGAGCCACCAGCACGACGTCGTCGCGCCTGCCCAACGCAAGCCGCGCCACTGCGTCCGCACAGTCATCGCCGACAAGCACGCAGGACGCGTGCGACCAGGAGCGCCGGGCGCCATCGGGCTGCTCGATCACGTGGGGAGTCACCGCGGCGGCGGCGCACAGCCGGAGAAGCTCCTCACGCAGGACGCGATCACGGGTGACGATGAGTGGGCGACTTGGGTCGGGGGGCGCGTCCATAGCGCCAGCATCGACGAGAAGCACCCACCGACTCCAGTGGGCATCGTGGATCTGTGGACGCGGAGCCGGGCCCATGACGTGTGGACAGCCGCTGCACCGTGCATACCCGATGGGCTGGAGGATCTACGTGGTGCAGCCCCCGGTGGGGGGTACCGGGGGCTGCCGCGGGCCGCGACTCCGGGGGGTGGAATCAGCGACCCGCCGATCCAGCGACGAGGGGGGATTGCCGCTGGAGATCTCCGCCTACTGTACCCCTGGCGCCTGGGGATAAGGCAATCCCCAGCGGCCATCCGCCGTATCCTCGAAACATCGAGTTGTCACGAGAGCCGAGGAGTCCATGACGGCGACAGCCGGAAGACCCGCTGCGTTCTTCGATCTGGATAAGACGATCATCGCGAAGTCGAGCACGCTTGCGTTCAGCCGTTCCTTCTACCAAGGCGGTCTGATCACCCGCAAGTCGGTACTGCGCAGCGGGTACGCCCAGTTCGTGTTTCTCGTGGGGGGTGCCGACCACGACCAGATGGAGCGCATGCGCCGCTATCTCTCCGAGCAGGCCACCGGCTGGGACGTGCAGACCGTCAAGGACATCGTGGCCGACACCTTGCACCACATTGTCGACCCGCTCGTCTACGAGGAGGCCGTCGACCTGATCGAGCACCACCGCCGCGAGGCGCATGACGTCGTGATCGTCTCCACGTCCGGGGCCGAGGTGGTCGAGCCTATCGGGGAAATGCTGGGCGCCGACCGGGTCATCGCCACCGTGATGGTGCAAGACGCCGGCCGCTACACCGGCGAGATCGGCTTCTACGCCTATGCGGAGAACAAGGTGCTCGCGATCCGCGAGATGGCCGAACGCGAAGGCTACGACCTGGCCAACTCGTTCGCCTACAGCGACTCCTCCACCGACATCCCGATGCTCGAGACAGTCGGCAACCCGTATGCCGTCAACCCCGACAAGGCGCTTCGCCGGGTCGCCGTCGAGCGTGGCTGGCCGATCCTTGACTTCACCCGGCCCGTCCAGCTTCGCGGGCGCATGCGCTTCGACGCGTCACGGACGACGCTGGCCGTCGCCCTCGGCGCGGGGGCAGCGGCCGCGGGCGCGGCGGTGCTCGTGTCACGCCGGCGCCGCTAGGGCGGGCCCGGTGCCCGCTGCCGACGTGTTCGCAGAGGCTGCGTCGCTGGAGGGAGTGCCCTCCGCGTTGGCGGCGGCCCGAGACGGCATCGACGTGCTCCTGCGCGACAGGGGTCTTCGGCGTACGACGCCGGAACTCACCACACAGTCGCTGCTGCTGGGTGCCGCCGCCACGGCACGCCTGGCGGGCAGTCGAAGCGATCTCGATGACGTGCGAACGGGTAAGGCCGACGCTATCGGCGCGGCAGCGGCTCGGCTCAATGCCGGGCTGCTGGGGCTGGTGCCGGTCTTGTCCCACTCCCCGGTGCAGGTGCTGGCGCGACTGCACACCCTTGCGACCGCCGGGAGGGTCGATGACGCGTCATTGGGGCGACCGCGCCCCGAGCCTGGACTGGCCGCACGGCTGCAGCGGCTCGCTGCGGCACTCGTCGCACCAACCCAGGCGCCCGCGCTCGCGGTCGCGGCGCTCGCGCATGCCGAGGTGGCGACGGTGGCGCCCTTCGAGTTCGGCAACGGAGTCGTCGCCAGGGCGCTGGAACGACTGCTGCTGGTGGCACGAGGAGTGGATCCCACGTCGATGCTCGTGCCGGAGGCGGGGCACCTGGCGCTCGTCGACGGGTATCGGGCCGGCCTCAGCGCCTACGCCGATGGCGGACGTGCGGGGCGTCGCCAATGGCTGTTGCACGCTGCCGCCGCCGTCACCGAGGCCGTCGCCCTGAGCCCGCTTCGCTGACCCTCGACCGGGGGAGGGTTGCGCCCCGGCCGGAACGGCTGGCGCCTCGATCGGAAGAACAGACACGCGGGCAGCACAAGGGGTGCTCGGCGGGACATGCAAGCGGCGCCCCTGCTCGAAGGGCGCCGCTGCTGACACACGAGTCGCTGGTTACCAGGCGCGCACTCTCATTGTCGTCGCCACGGGGGGACCGGGATCGACTACCCCTGTAGGAAGGGTGGATCGCCGCGTGGGTACCAGGCTCATGTGCGGGTGTTGAGTTATGGATCCTTTGTACGCCGTTTCGAGGCTCAGCGGAAGACCCCTCGGCGCGTCGTACGGTAACTCGCCGTGCCAGCTCCGCCACCCTCCGCCTACAGCCGTTCTCATCGTGGCCGGAGCAACCGGCCACGCTGGGCGGTCCCATGCTGAGTCTCAGGCGGTCAGCGGATAGCCTCGGCTGTCATGGACGCGGACCACAAGCGCGCACGCGCCGCCAGCTTCGGCGCCGTGGCCGCGGCCTACGCCGGCCACCGACCCGACTACCCCGTCGAGGCCGTACAGTGGCTGGTCGGAGGTGAGCGGGCGCGGGTGCTCGAGCTCGGCGCCGGCACCGGCAAGCTGACCGCGACCCTGTCCAGACTCGGTCACGACGTGATCGCCAGCGACCCGTCCTCGCAGATGCTCGCCGAGGCGAAGCGGGCGGCCCCCGGCGCACGCCGCGTCGTCGCCACGGCCGAGGAGATCCCGCTGCCGTCAGCATGCGTCGACGTCGTCGTGGCCGCGCAGGCGTTCCATTGGTTCGACCCCGAGAAGGCCCTGCCCGAGATCGCCCGGGTGCTGCGGCCCGCCGGCGCGCTCGCCCTCGTCTGGAACCAGGGCGACCGGATGGTGCCTTGGGTCAAGAAGGTCTACGAGCTGATCGACGTCAGCTCCGACGACATCGGCAACAACCCGTTCGAGGACTCCGACCTGTTCGTGCTCGCCGAGCAGCGGATCTTCCGCCACTGGCAGGTCGTGCGCAGGGACACGCTCACCGGGTTCGTCGGTTCCAGCTCCCAGGCGGCCACCCTCGCGCCCGCTGAGCGAGATCGGCTGCTGGCCGATGCGGGAGCGCTCTACGACAGCTACGGACGCGGTCCCGACGGCCTGCTGATGCCGTGGATGACGTACTGCTGTCGCGGCCGCGTCACCGGGCTGGGGACGGCTCGCGCCGAGCAGGCGGCCAACGGCATGGACGATGACCTGCTGATCGACTTCTCCTGAGACTTGAGCCAGTTCAACGGCGGTGGTGGCCGATACGGTGGCGGCTGTGGGAAGTCTGCAGATCATCGGCGTCGTCGCCGGTATCGGCGTCGCAGCGGCCGGCGTCTTGTGGCTGACCGCACGCAACCGCTACGCCTTGGGGACGCAGCAGGACCGGACGACGTTTCGCACGCTGCACACCGCCAACCTCGCCGCTCCGCCGCTACGTGCCGGGCTGACTCGGGCCTCGGCCGACCGCTCGCTGCACTACCTGCGTTCTCTGCTCGGCGCGCCGGCCGCCGCGCTGACCGACCTCGACGAGTGTCTCGGCTGGGACGGGGGCGGCGACCATCATCACCCGTCGTCGTACTCCCTTGCGCGGCATACCCTCGACGCGGGCAGTACGTCGGTCGAGCGGGTCCGCTGCGCCCAACCCGACTGCACGCTGCGCCACGCCATCACCTCCCCGCTCACCGTGCATGAGCGCATCGTCGGGACTCTGCAGGTCTTCGCGCCCGCGGCGAACGCCGGCCTGATCCGAGCGACGGACGAGGTGGCCGGCTGGGTGTCGGCACAGCTCGAGCTGGCCGAGGCCGACGAGTCTCGCAACCGGCTCGCTGAGGCCGAAGTTCGCGCGCTCCGGGCCCAGATCTCCCCGCACTTCATCTACAACTCCCTGTCGGCGATCGCTTCGTTCGTGCGCACAGACCCCGAACGTGCGCGGGCGCTGCTGCTGGAGTTCGCCGACTTCACCCGTTACTCGTTTCGCCGCCACGGCGAGTTCACCACTCTTGCTGAGGAGCTGCGCTCGATCGAGCGCTACCTGGTGCTGGAGCAGGCGCGCTTCGGCGACCGGCTCCAGGTAACGCTGCGGGTGGCGCCAGAGGCATTGCCGGTGACGTTGCCGTTCCTGTCGCTGCAGCCACTGGTGGAGAACGCCGTACGCCATGGCCTCGACGGCAAGCCCGACACCGGCCGCATCACGATCGTTGCCGAGGACTCCGGCGCCGAGGTGGTGATCTCGGTCGAGGACGACGGCGTCGGCGAGGACCCCGAGCGGGTACGCAGGGCGCTGGCCGGGGACGCCAGCGTCGACTCCATCGGCCTCGGCAACGTGGACGAGCGGCTGCGCGCCACCTTCGGCGACCGCTACGGGCTCGTCATCGAGACGGCGCTCGGCGCCGGTACCAAGGTCACCGTCCGGGTGCCGAAGTACGCCCCCGGGGTCGCGACCGGGTGAGGCAAGCCCGTCGTCCCGGTAGCCTCGTCTGTCGTGCGATTCCTCAACGACATCGTTCCTGAGACGGACCTGACCTACAACGACGTCTTCCTGGTTCCCGGTCGGTCCAGCGTCACGTCCCGGTTCGACGTCGATCTCACGACGTCCGACGGCGTGGGTACGACGATTCCGCTGGCCGTCGCCAACATGACAGCGATCTCGGGCCGGCGGATGGCCGAGACGATCGCGCGGCGAGGCGGCGTGGCGATCCTGCCGCAGGACATCCCGGTCGATGTCGTGGGGTATGCCGTCCGGCAGGTCAAGGCCGCGCACGCCGTCCTCGAGACCCCGATCACCGTGACGCCCGACGCGACGGTCGGTGAGGCGCTGTCGTTGATTCCCAAGCGCGCCCACGGCGCCGTCGTGGTCGTCCGCGCCGGCAAGCCGGTGGGCATCATGACCGAACGTGACGGGCACGGCGTGGACCGCTTCGCCCAGGTGCACGAGGTAATGACGAGTGACATGCTCACGCTCGACGCAGGGGTCTTGCCGGCCGCCATGTTCGACTCGCTCGCCGCCCACCATGTCGACATGGCGCCCGTCGTCGACGGGGACACCCTGCTCGGCGTGATCACCAGGAGGGGCGCGCTGCGCTCAACCATCTACACACCGGCGCTCGATCCGGACGGCCGCCTGCTCGTCGGCGCCGCAGTCGGCATCAACGGTGACGTCGGCGACAAGGCCGAGGCGCTGCTCGAGGTCGGCATCGACGCGCTGGTTGTCGACACTGCGCACGGCCACCAGGACAGGATGCTCGACGTACTCCCGGCCGTGCGCGTGCTCCGAGACGCTCACACCGCCTCGACCGGGCGGCGCATCCCTCTTGTGGCCGGCAACGTCGTCACCGCGCAGGGCTGCCACGACCTGCTCAGCGCGGGGGCTGACATCGCCAAGGTCGGTGTCGGCCCCGGCGCCATGTGCACGACGCGGATGATGACCGGCGTCGGCCGGCCGCAGTTCTCGGCGGTCCTCGAGTGCGCGGCCGCCGCGGACGAGCACGGCTGTCACGTGTGGGCGGACGGTGGCGTTCGGCACCCCCGCGACGTTGCGCTCGCGCTCGCGGCCGGCGGCGCCTCGGTGATGGTCGGCTCCTGGTTCGCCGGCACCTACGAGAGCCCCGGCGACCTGATGCGTGACAGTGATGGGCGGGCCTACAAGGAGTCATTCGGGATGGCGTCCGCGCGGGCAGTCGCGAACCGCACGCGCGACGCGGCCGGCTTCGAGCGCGCCCGGATGGCCCTCTTCGAGGAGGGCATCTCCACCTCGCGGATGTATGTCGACCCGGCCAGCCCGAGCGTCGAGGACCTGGTCGACGCCATTACGGCCGGCGTTCGCAGCAGCGCGACCTACACCGGAGCCACCACGTTGACCGAGTTTCGCGAGCGCGCGGTGGTGGGCGTGCAGTCCGCGGCCGGATACGACGAGGGACGAGCACTGCACGCGAGCTGGTGACCTGCGGTTTCCACCGGAGCCTCGAAGGGTGGAGGCTTCCCGAAGCGTGCCGGTGGCTCAGGCTCTGGGAGCTGTCGGCTCGGACTAAGGCTGCCCCGAACCTGACGCCGCGCGTCGCATCGGCACGTGCGCGATCCCGTCCTCGAGGAACTCAGGGCCGTCGACGCGGTATCCGAGCCGCACGTACCAGTCCCTCATCTGGACCTGGGCATCGAGCACCGACGGTTGGTCGCCGATCTCGACGAGCGCCGCTTCCATCAGCCGTGCTGCCAGCCCCTCGCCGCGAGCATGCGCCGCGACGCAGACCCGTCCGATGCGTCTGACCGGCCCGGGCTCGGTCAACACGCGCAGACACGCCACCGGGACGCAGCGATCACCGGCTCCATCGCTCGTACTGCCGTCGGCAGCGACCCCTCCAGCTCCGTCCAGCCAGATGTGCCGGGTGCCGGGCTCGAGGTCGCGCCCGTCGAGCTCCGGATAGGCACACGCCTGCTCGACGACGAAGACGTCGATGCGCAGCTGCCACAACAAGTAGGCCGTGCGCGGGTCGAGGTCGTCGAAGCCGGCCACGTGCAATCGGTAGGCGTTCACCCGGCAGACTCTTTCACTGCTCGCCGCACGAGCCAACGCGGCAAGGCGGCAGAGCGGGCACCGCGATGAGCCGGGCGATCTGGCCCAGCGGGGCTCAACAGTGCCGGCCGAGTCCGGCCGCAATAGAGTCAGCGGCATGGCGGCGCTCGCGGTGCTCGTGGTCGACGACGAGCGGCCCGTGCGCGAGGAGCTGAGCTTCCTGCTTCACCGTGACGAGCGGGTCGGTGAGGTCACGGCGGTTGCCTCTGGTGGGGACGCGCTGCGCCATCTGGAGCACAGCGACGTGGACGCCGTCTTCCTCGACATCGCCATGCCCGGTCTGTCGGGGCTCGACGTCGCGCGAGTGCTGGCCCGGTTCAAGAGCGCGCCACCGATCGTCTTCGTGACGGCGCACGAGGAGCACGCGGTCGAGGCCTTCGAGATCAATGCCGTCGACTATCTCCTCAAGCCCATGCGGGAGGAGCGAGTCAGGGAGTCGATCCGGCGCGTCGTCGAGGCCCACGAGCAGCCCGTCGGCGGGCCCGACGACGAGAAGATACCTGTCGAGCTCGGCGGGGTCACCCGCTTCGTCGCCCGAAGCGACGTGCTCTACGTCGAAGCGCATCGCGACTACGTCCGGCTGCACACCGCGTCCGGCTCACACCTTGTCCGAATCCCCATGACCACTCTCGAGGAGCAGTGGCGCGACGCCGGGTTCGTGCGCATCCACCGCAGCCTCCTCGTGGCGCTGCCGCATGTCAGCGAGGTCCGCGTCGACCAGGGCCGCTGCAGCGTCGCGGTGGGCGGCGAGGTGCTCCGGGTGAGCCGCCGGCATACCGCTGAGTTCCGTGACCTGCTTGTACGCCGCTCGCAGGACGCCGAACACCGCAGCAGGTCCTGATGGCCGTCCCGCGCGTCACCGTCTCCAGTCCCCGCACCGTCGCCACCCGGTGGCCCAAACGTGCTGTCACGCAGGAGATCGACGACGAGACGGGGGTCGGAGACGCGTTCATGCGCTCGCTCATCCGCAGCCAGCTCCGCCTCGGACTCTCCGTGATCGTCGTGCTGGCCACCCTCGTGGTTGGCTTGCCGATCATGTTCACCGTCGCCCCGGGTCTCACGACCGCGGAGGTCCTCGGGATTCCGATCCCCTGGCTGCTGCTCGGTTTCGCTGTCTATCCGCTGCTCGTCGCCCTCGGCTGGTTCTACGTCCGCCAGGCCGAGCGCAACGAGCGAGACTTCTCCGACCTGGTCGACCGCCGATGAACCCCACGACCAGCCTCGTCGCGGTTGCCCTGGTGTCGGTCGCGACGATGACGATCGGAGCGCTCGGGCTGCGGTTCTCCCGCACGACCAGCGACTTCTACGTGGCGTCCCGCGCGGTCGGCCCATTGCTCAACGCGTCGGCGATCGGTGGCGAATACCTGTCCGCCGCCTCGTTCCTGGGGGTCGCTGGGCTGGTGCTGGTTGGTGGCGCTGACATGCTGTGGTACCCGGTCGGTTGGACCGCCGGTTACCTGGTGCTGCTCGTCTTGGTGGCCGCGCCGCTGCGCCGCTCCGGTGCCTATACGCTCCCCGACTTCGCTCAGTTTCGACTCGAGTCGCTGACCGCCCGCCGGATCTCGAGCGTGTTCGTCGTCGTGATCGGGGTGCTCTACCTCATGCCGCAGTTCCAAGGCGCCGGCATCACGCTGCGCGCGCTCACCGGTGCGCCGACCTGGATGGGGGCGTCCGTCGTCGCGGTCATCTCCTTGCTCAACGTGCTTTCGGGTGGCATGCGCAGCATCACGTTCGTCCAGGCCTTCCAGTACTGGCTGAAGCTGACCGCGCTGCTGCTGCCCGTCTCGGTCTTCCTCGTCGTCTGGCGACACGACAGCCTCCCCACGTCGGCAGCCATGTCCGCCAGCGACTGGGTCCGGCCGCTCACCGGCGAGCACTCGCTCTACGTGACCTACTCCCTGATCCTCGCGACGTTCTTGGGCACGATGGGCCTGCCGCATGTCGTCGTGCGCTTCTACACGAACCGCGATGGCCGGGCGGCTCGACGCACGACGGTCGCCGTGCTCGGTCTGCTCAGCCTGTTCTACGTCCTGCCCCCGATCTACGGGGTGCTCGGGCGAATCTATGCCGTCGACCTGATCGGCAAGCACCGCAGCGACTCCGTGGTGCTGGAGCTGCCGAGCCGGATCCTGACCGGGCCATTGGCCGAGGTGCTCACCGCGCTGCTCGGCGCCGGTGCCTTCGCGGCGTTCCTCTCCACCTCGTCCGGTCTCACCGTCTCGGTGGCGGGGGTGGTGAGCCAAGACGTGCTGAGCCGGTACGTCGACGGCGTACGCTCGTTCCGGCTCGCCAGCGTGCTCGCGACGACCGTCTCACTGGGGCTTGCGGTCGCCGCTGCGGGGCTGGCCGTGGCCAACGCGGTCGAACTCGCGTTCGCGGTCGCCGCGTCGACGTTCTGCCCGCTGCTGCTGCTCGGGATCTGGTGGCGCCGGCTCACAGCAGCCGGAGCGGTCGCTGGCCTCACCCTCGGTGGGGCCTTGTCCGGTGGCGCCGTCACGGCCACCCTGCTCGGGATCACCGCACCCGGTTGGCTCGGGATCCTGCTGGCTCAACCGGCAGCGTGGACGGTGCCCGTCTCGTTCGCAACCATGATCGGAGTCTCGCTGTCCACCCGGTCCCGGCTGCCGCTGAACGTCGCGCGGATCATGGTCAGGCTGCATACCCCCGAGCACATCGATGTCGACCGTGGCGGCTTCGACCCCGAGGCGAGCCGCCTACCTGCCCCGGCGCTGCTCGCGGCGAACTCAGCTGAGGTGCGGTACGACGACCGCTCGTCTGGTGCTTGACCAGACAGACTTCAGTCTCGCCAATCGAGGTGAAGGGCTGTTAAGTGCGCGCGAAGAAGGAAACCCATCTTCGCGCGCCGAACTCACCGACTATTGAGCCGAGCAGTGCTCGGGTTGCGCGTCGTCGATGCGAAGGCCGTCTGCAGGCGTGCTGGATGGAACGATGAACGTCACCTCGACGACGGCAGTGTCCTGGCCGTTGTTACGCACGAGGGACGGGGAGTTGCCGGCCTCGACGAAACCGTCGCCGGCCTTGTGCTTGACGGTGTGGCAGTTGGCGGAGTACTCGGTCAATGTGCCGGACTTCACCACGACCAAGACGACGCCGGGGTGGTGGTGCCAACCCGACGACTGGCCCGGCTGGAACGTGATCGTCGACACGGCGACATCTGTCGAGCCGTTGTGGCTCTCCACCTCGATACCGTCGTGATGGACGTCGACGTGGTCGAGGTCACCCCTCGCGAGAGGAGTAGTGGTGCTGGTCGACGGAGTGGCGAGTGCGGCTCCGGTGCCGAGGACGACGGCGACGCCTAGTACTGCCGAACCGATTACAGTGGACTTTGCCATTTTGATCTCCTTTGTTGATTTGCGGTCATAGGTTTCCGTTGTTAGCGGCTGCCAACGTGGAGCGCCGACGCTTCTTCACGCCCGGTTTGTTGGGCCAGTCGCTCGCTCCTTGCGAAGCCGCATGCACCCTTCTCACGATTCCGACTCACCCGCCGAGCTTGCGGTCCCCCGGTCAGAGGCAGGCTCTCGAGAAGGCGCGCCCGGCGACCATGGAGACCGACGGCGCAGGCGCACCAGACGGCGCCACGCGGACCGGTACTCCGCGACCGCTCGCCGCTCGGTTTGCCGGGAGGTGATCCACCCGTGCAGCCGGGCTATGCGGCGAAGCTTCATGCCAGTCACTTTCGGCGTGTGGGCCGGCTCTCGACGTCGGCTATTCAGATGGTGGCTCCTGCCGAACCGGCGGGCCATTCGACTTTCGTCGTATCTTGTGAAGCCCGTGGTGACCTGCTCAGTGCCGACGGGACACCTGAGGGGCCGTCGCCCGAAGGTGCCCGGGCTCTGCCTTGTTGGTCGGGTTGGAGATGTGGAGGCGAGCTGGCCCCGCGGTCATCGCGTGGCGGCTGCCCGGCAGCGGTGCATCTCAGTAGGTTCGTGGTGGTGCAGATCGGCATTCCATTCGCTTCAACGAGGCCATACAATGACTTGCCCAGGTGTCCCGCAGGTTCAGGCAAGCCCCGCGCCGCCGATTCATCTGGCGGCCGCGAGACCGAGCGCTTTTTCGGCCACTCTCATCTCCGGGTGACCGATCGTTGGAGTGGGCGGCGCGATCTCGACGAAGGGAGATGCCCTGTGTCTACGAGCATCAGTGATGCCGACCTCTTCGGCCTGCTCGAGGTGATCGACGCCGGGTTCTCGGCTTCAACCCCGACCGGGGTCCCCAGCGCGGTTCTCGAACGTGCCCATCGTCTCGTGCCTTGCGACGTGGTGTCGTTCCTCGACATGGAACCCAAGCGCAAGGCAACTTACATCGGTCAAAGCTTCCCCAGCGACGGCGCGGATGAGCAAGTCGATGATGACACGTTCTGGCGACACTACTGGGACTGTCTGGACTGCTGCTATCCGGACGTGAGCGGAGACATCCGAACTGTGATAACGGTGTCGGACTTCTACACGCCGCGTGAGTACCACAACACGGGGATGTACGCCGATTGCATGGGGCCGTTCGGCATCGAGCATGAAGCGATGCTGTCTATCTCGGCACCAGCCGGACGCAGTCGCAGGTTCGTCTTCTTCCGAAGCCGGGGACCCGACTTCAGCGACCATGAGCGCTTGTTGCTGTCGCTGCTCAGACCCCATCTCGACGAGCTCTATCAGAAGCTTGAACGAGAACGTCGCGTGGTGCCCGACCTCACAACCCGGCAGGTGGAACTACTGCGACTGGTTGCGTCGGGTCGAAGCAATGCGGAAATCGCGCGAGAGCTGGTGGTGTCGGCGGCCACGGTGCGCAAGCACCTCGAGAACATATTCGCGCGGCTCGACGTCACAACTCGCACCGGCGCGGTCGCCCGTGCCTTCCCGGCGACGCCACTCTAGATGTGTTCGAGAGCGGACAATGTCCCGTGTCCTGAGGACTTCGGCATCCAGTAACAGGCCTTGTCGCGCGCCACTCGTCGAGGCACACATCACCGCTCGTCGTGGCAGAGGGACCGCTCGTCGTGTCGTAGTCACCGCCCGGCGACGAGGTGAGGGCGGTCACCGCAGAGTCGCCACGACACCATGGCCGCGAACCCGGCGGCTCCCTACCGTGGGGACATCCGGCTCCTGCCGGATCTCAGCCCACGCCCCGAGGAGTCCTCATGTCTTCGCCGGAATTCAGCCGTCAGACCGATCAGTCGCCGGTCCCGCCCACCCTGGCCATCGCGGACCCCGCCCCCCTGGGCCTGGCCGCCTTTGCCCTCACGACCTTTGTGCTCAGCTGCGTCAATGCGGGCTTCGTCCCCGCCACCGTCGAGCCGGTCGTCTTCGGCCTGGCCCTCGCGTATGGCGGCATCGGTCAGTTCGCCGCCGGTCTGTGGGAGTTCGCGAAGGGCAACACGTTCGGCTCCACCGCGTTCTGCTCGTTCGGGGCGTTCTGGATCTCGTTCTGGTACCTGACCGGCCATACAGATCTGTCCGGGGCAGGCACCGACGTCAACAAGGGCATCGGCCTCTACCTGCTTGCGTGGGGCATCTTCACGCTCTACATGACAGTCGCCGCGACCCGGGTCAGCGGGGCCGTCCTCGCCGTCTTCGCGCTGCTGACCGTCACCTTCTTCGTGCTCGCCTTCGGTGAGTTCGCCACCTCCGAAGGCCTCACGAAGATCGGCGGCTGGCTCGGGCTCGTCACGGCGCTGGCCGCCTGGTACGCCTCGTTCGCCGGTGTCACGAGCTTCACGTTCAAGCGCCCGCTGGTCCCGACCGGACCCCGCTGACACCGGTTGCGTCCAGGCAAGCATGCTGGTGAAGTGAGGGGCGAGGCCCGGCCTCGCCCCAACGCACCGCGTCGGCTTTGAGGAGACAAGATGACCACCAACCCGTCCCTGTCCAATCTGCTCCACGAGACCCGCCACTTCGACCCACCACCAGACCTGGCGGAGCACGCGAACGTCACGGCAGAGGACTACGCGGAAGCCGACTCCGATCGGCTGGCTTACTGGGCCAAGCAGGCCGAACGCGTCAGCTGGGCGGAGCCTTTCACCGACGTGCTCGACTGGAGCAACCCGCCGTTCGCGAAGTGGTTCGTCGGCGGCAAGCTCAATGCGGCGTACAACTGCCTGGATCGCCACGTCGAAGCCGGCAACGGTGACAAGGTCGCCTACTACTTCGAGGGCGAACCGGGCGACACGCGCACGATCACCTACGCCGACCTGCACAAGGAGGTCTGCCAGGCCGCCAACGCGCTGGTCGAGCTCGGCGTCAAGACCGGCGACCGGATCGCAATCTACATGCCGATGATCCCGGAGACCGTCGTTGCGATGCTCGCCTGCGCCCGGATCGGTGCCCCCCACACCGTCGTCTTCGGCGGGTTCTCGTCCCAGGCCCTCGAGGACCGGATCATCGACTGTGACGCCCGTGTCGTCATCACCTCCGACGGCGGCTACCGACGCGGAGCGCCTGCCGCGCTCAAGCCCGCCGTGGACACCGCGCTTGAGAAGTGCCCGGACGTGCGCAGCGTGCTCGTCGTGCGCCGGACCGGTCAGGACGTGGAGTGGGACGACGACCGCGACGTGTGGTGGCACGAGTTCGTCGGGAAGCAGAGCGCGGAGCACACCTGCGAGGCGTTCGACGCCGAGCACCCGCTCTACGTCATGTACACGTCCGGCACGACGGGCAAGCCCAAAGGCATCTTGCACACGACCGGCGGATACCTCGTCGGCACCTCGTACACCCACTGGGCGATCTTCGACCTCAAGCCCGACGAGGACGTCTTCTGGACGGCCGCCGACATCGGCTGGGTGACCGGACACTCCTACATCGTGTACGGGCCGCTCTCCAACGGCACGACCTCGGTGATGTACGAGGGCACGCCCGACACGCCGCACAAGGGGCGGTGGTGGGAGATCGTGCAGAAGTACAAGGTCAACCTGCTCTACTGCGCCCCCACCGCGATCCGCACGTTCATGAAGTGGGGCGCCGACATCCCCGAGAAGTTCGACCTGTCCTCGCTGCGGGTGATCGGCTCGGTCGGAGAGCCCATCAACCCCGAGGCCTACATGTGGTACCGCAAGGAGATCGGTGGGGACCGCACTCCAGTGGTCGACACCTGGTGGCAGACCGAGACCGGCATGATCATGATCAGCCCGCTGCCCGGCGTCACCTCTGGGAAGCCGGGGTCTGCGATGAAGGCGATTCCTGGCGTGTCCGCGCAGGTCGTGGACGACTCCGGCAACGCGGTCGAGAAGGGCTCGGGTGGCTACCTCGTGCTCACCGAGCCGTGGCCGGCGATGATGCGCACAATCTGGGGTGACGACGAGCGCTACAAGGAGACCTACTGGGCACGTTTCCCCGGCGTCTACTTCGCCGGTGACGGCGCCAAGCTCGACGAGGAGGGAGACGTCTGGCTGCTCGGCCGCGTCGACGACGTGATGAACATCTCGGGTCACCGGTTGTCGACGACCGAGATCGAGTCCGCTCTGGTCTCGCACCCCAAGGTGGCCGAGGCGGCGGTCGTCGGCGCTGCGGACGAGACGACGGGTCAGGCGGTCGCGGCGTTCGTGATCCTGCGCGAGAGCGCGGGAGACGGAGGCGCCGACGTCGTCGCCGAGCTCCGGGACCACGTCGGCAAGGAGATCGGCGTGATCGCCAAGCCGAAGTCCATCATGGTCGTGCCTGAACTGCCCAAGACCAGGTCGGGAAAGATCATGCGTCGGCTGCTCCAGGACGTGGCCGAGAACCGGGAGACCGGGGACGCCACGACCCTTGCCGACTCGTCGGTAATGGACCTGATCAAGTCCAACCTGGCCAGTGGCAAGGCGGCCGACGAAGACTGAACGCTCCTCGCCGAGGCATCTGGAGGTTAGACTCAGGCAAGCAGTCACAAGGTGAGCCGGGAAGTCTGGTCGGCGGCGTCAATTCGTCGACCGAAGGAGCCCACATGCGAACTCGCCCGGTGCTTACCATCCACGACCCGCAGCCACCTCGATGACCGACGTGGTGCCCTTCGGGCTCGTGATCTTGCTGGTGTCGGCCGCGGGCGTGCTGGCGATCTTGTCCAACCGGATCGGCGAGCGGCTTCGGGTGCCCGCACCGGCGATCGTCTTGGTGGCCGCCGCGATCGCCTCCCAGCTGGCCCCCGACCTCAACCAGCTATCCGAGGTCTCCGTCGAACGGGTCGTCACCATCGCCCTCGTCGTCATCCTGTTCGACGGGGGCATGCACATCGGCTGGCCGAGGCTGCGCGAAGCGGTGGGTGCCGTTGCGGTGGTCGGAGTCGCCGGAACCTTTGTCACCGCAGCCGCTGTCGCCGCCGTCGCACACCTCGCGTTCGGGTTCGAGTGGTGGCTGGCACTGCTGCTCGGTACGGCGCTTGCGCCCACCGACCCGGCAGTCGTCTTCTCCGTGCTCGGCCGCCGTGAGGTGGCCGGCCGAAGTGGCACCATCATCGAGGGGGAGTCGGGCGCCAACGATCCGGTCGGCATCGCGCTGATGGCCAGCCTGCTGGCCGCTGGGGGGCTGAGCGTCGGCGCCACGGGCGCGATCGTCGGGCAGTTCCTCGCGCAGATGCTCATCGGCGCAGTTGTCGGTGCGCTGGCTGGCAAGGCGCTGCTGTGGTTCATGCGACGGGCCGCGTTGCCAAGCGAGGCGCTCTACCCGCTGCGGACCCTCGTGGGCGGATTCCTCATCTTCGGCGTGGCTACCGTGGCGCACGGCTCTGGCTTCCTGGCCGTGTTCGTCGCCGGCATCGTGATGGGAGACGCCCGGGCGCCGTACAAGTGGGAGATCGAGCGCTTCATCTCTGCGCTGGCGACCATGGGGGAGATCGTGGCGTTCGTCGTACTGGGACTCACGGTCGACCTCAATGAGCTCACCCGCCCCGATGTTTGGGGAGTCGGCATCGTGCTTGCCGCCGGCCTCGCCTTCGTCATCCGGCCGCTGCTCGTGGGACTGTTGATGGTGCCGCTGCGGCTCGGCCGTAACGAGCGGGCTTTCGTCCTGTGGGCTGGGCTCAAGGGCGCGGTACCGATCCTGTTGGGCAGTTTTCTGCTGAGCTCCCAGGTGCCGCAAGCAGACCGGCTCTACGCGATCATCGTCGTGGTCGTCACGTTCTCCGTCGTCGTCCAGGGTGGACTCGTGCCCGCCGTCGCACGGTGGCTACGGATTTCGATGCGCACCGTCGAGCCGGAACCCTGGGCGCTGGGTGTGCGGCTGCGTGACGAGCCGCGCGGAGCGCATCGGTGCCGAGTCGCCCCAGGCTCGCCAGCGGACGGCGTCACCATCGAGGACCTGCCGATGAGCTCCGACGACGTGTGGGTCAGCTTCGTGATCCGAGACGGCGAGCTCGCGCCCGTCCGCGGGAACACGCCCTTGCGGGCCGGGGACGACCTCCTCGTGCTCGCTGACCCGAGACGCGAGGATGAACTGGCGGCCGTCTTTACCGGCTCCGCCGCTGCGCCTGCTTCGCGGGAAACGCCCACCGTCGATCGCGGAGCACCGCCCGACGCCGTAGGGTAAGGCTGTCTTGCCGAGCCGCGTGGCGGCGCGAAGCGACGAGAGGACTCAGATGGCAACCAAGTATGTGGCTCCCGACACGTCGGGAGAACCAACGATCGGCCGGCTTGTCGCTGACACGACCAGCGACTTCTCCAGCCTCATCCGCAGTGAGATCGAGCTGGCCAAGACCGAGCTCCGGTTCAGTGTCAAGGCCGGCGGCCTCGGTGCTGCACTGTTCGGTGCTGCCGCCTTCCTCGGCGTGCTCGCCATCATCATGCTGTCCATCGCGTTCGGCTTCGCGCTCGACAACATCCCCGGCATCGGGTCAGCGATCGCCTTCCTCATCGTCTTCGCGGTCTACCTGCTGATCGCTGGCGTCTTGGCCCTGGTCGGTCTCCGCAAGGTCAAGCAGATGCGCGCCCCCGAGCAGACCATCGCAGCCGTCAAGAGCACCTCGCAGGTCCTCAAACGAAGTTGATGACACAGCCTCAAACGTGCTTGATGACGCAGCCTCAACGAGGCTAGTGAGACAGTCTCCAACCAGGTTGACGACACTGGGGCCGTGACGGGCTTCGGGGCGTCACAGCGCACAGGCACCGGTGTCGACAGGCTGCGACGACGTCTGCCGAGCAGCCGCCTCGACCTGTCCAGCCGTCAGCGCGTAGCCCGTGGTGGGGTCGGTGACCGAGGCCGCAAAGATGACTCCCACGACTTGCCCGTCCACGTCGACCAGCGGGCCCCCCGAGTTGCCGGGCCGTACCCGGGAGTAGATCGAATACGTGTTGCGGTAGACGGTCGCGTCGCCGTAGATGTTCGGGCTGCGGAGCACCTTCTCCTCGCGCACCCGCGCCGGCTCGGCATCATAGGGACCATTCTCGGGGAAGCCGAGCACGGCCACCGGCTCCTGCGACTCCGCGCTGCTGTCGAACTCCAGGGCGGGGGCTTGCAGCTCGGGTGCGTTGAGGACCGCGACGTCGGTGTCCGGGTCGTAGTAGACGACGGTTGCCTGGTAGTCGGTGTCGTTGATGCGCACCACCGGGCTGTCGACACCGGCGACAACGTGCGCGTTCGTCATCACCCGTCCGGGCGTGAAGATGAAGCCGCTGCCCTCGAGGGTTCGGCCGCACGAGTCAGCCGATCCGAGGATCTTGACGACGCTCGCGGCGGCCGCCACGACGCCCGCCCGGCCCACGACTGCCCCGTTGGGTGACGGCACGGGCTTGATCCGCTCAGGAGCAAAGGGCTCCAGGTATTGAGGGAAGCGCGTCGAGTCGACGAGGGAGCTGAACGCCGACAGGAGCCGGTCGGACCCGCCTGGCAGGGCATGGTCGACAGCACCCAGCACCACCGAGCCGCGAACCTCCTCGTTGAGGGTACGCAGCTGGGTGCCGCTGGCCGCGACGCCGAGCACCCAGGCGATGAGCAGCATGGCAACCACGCTCAGTCCGGCGCCGCTGAGCGCGTCGAAGACGCGTGCCGGTCGCCACGTGATCCGGCTGCGTATTCGGCTCCCGATCAGGCCGCCGATCGCCTGCCCGAGGAAGGCACACACCAAGACGACGAGTAGGGCCGCCGTAGAAACGGACAGGCCCTGGGTGAACCGGTCGAGCAGCATCGGTGTCACCCGGACGCCCGTGAAGCCTCCGAACAACAGGCCGAGCGTCGATGCCGACCCGACCAGGAAGCCCTGCCGGTAGCCGGAGATCGCATAGAGCACCATCGCGACGACCAGGATCAGGTCGAGCGTGTTCACGGCTCGACCATCGTGCGGGCGTGGTCGCGCATCGAGGCGGCGACGAGGTCGGCGGGCAGGTCCACGATCCGGGTCTTGTCCCAGGCCCGCTCCCAACCGGCACCGTCGAAGAGCCGTGATAAGAGCCCGGCCGTGAAGCCCCACACGACGAGCCCGCGCACGCAGAACGCAGGCCCGAGGTAGCCCGAGGGGTGGCGCATCGTCACCCGGTGCCTCGGGTCGAGCAGCTCCTGAACCCCGATGGTGTGGACCGATGCCGTCTCTGCCGGATCGACGGCATAGACCGGCGACGGCCTGCGCCACCAGCCCAGCACGGGGGTCACCGCGAAGTTGCTCGGAGGCAGCCACAGCGAGGGCAGCGTCTCGAGCACCGTCACCCCGTCGGGGTCGAGTCCTGTCTCCTCTTGCGCCTCGCGCAGCGCAGCATCGACCGCGTCCCGATCTGCCGGGTCCTGGGCCCCACCGGGGAAGGCGATCTGCCCGGCGTGCGACCGCATGTCGTGGGAACGCTCCAGCAGCAGCACGTGAGGTCCGGCGGCGTCCGCACCGAAGAGCATCAAAACCGACGCGGCTCGCGGACGGGTGCCGGTGGGCGCCCCGGATCCGCCGAGCGCCGACGAGGCGACAGCACGACCGGCTTCGATCAGCGGTTGCATCCACTTCGGCGTGTCGGGGGAGGCAGTCGGTGGGTGCGTCACGGCTGTCCAACCGCGGCGACGTCGACGCCCAGGTGGTTCGAGACCAGACTGGACAGCTGGGCGGCCGAGGTGACGGGGCCGTACTCGACGTGGACGACCTTGCCCTGGGCGTCGACCAGAACCGTCGCCGGCAGACCCTGGACGCGCAGCGGCCCCCGCGTCACACCGTCGGGGTCAGCCAGCTGTGGGTAGGTCATCCCGAGCTCGTCGGCGAACGCGAGCGCCTTGCCGGGGCTGTCCTGCCAGTCGAGCCCAACGACGCGGACCCGATCACCGGCGGCCCGGTGGAACTGCTCCAGCAGGGGCGCCTCGGTGCGGCAGGGTCCGCAGTACTGCGCCCAGAGGTTGATCAGCGTCGGCGCGCCGGACAGCCCGGCGAGGTTGACGTCACGTCCGCCGCCCAGGCACGGCAACGTGATGTCGGGCAGCCCGCCCGCCCGGGCCTTGGCCTTCGCCACGCTCCGGGGACAGTCGGCGATCCCCGCCTTCACCTTCTCCGCCCGAAGGGCGGGCGTGTCGACCGTGACTTGCGAGTCGCCGGGCTGGAAGAGATGGGGCTCCGACGCCACGTCACCTGTCGAGGCGCATCCCGCCGTGGCGACCACGACGGCCAGCGCCAGCACGGCATGCAGAACTCCGCTGCCTCGACGGGTCATGCCCGGCCCTCGGTGCGGATGAGCTTGACCGCCACCTGCGGGTCGATGGGTCCCTCGCCGTACGACGGGCACCGGCGACCGACCGGGCATACTCCGCACGCGGGGCGGCGGGCGTGGCAGCACCGCCGGCCGTGCCAGATCAGGTGGTGGTTGAGCAGCACCCAGTCCCGCCTCGGGAACAGGCTTCCGACATCCCGCTCGACCTTCACGGGGTCGGTCTCCTCGGTCCAGCCGAAGCGGCGGGCGAGCCGTCCGACGTGGGTGTCGATAGTGATGCCGGGTACGCCGAAGGCGTCGCCGAGCACGACGTTGGCGGTCTTGCGCCCGACACCGGGCAACGTGACGAGGTCGTCGAGCCGGCTGGGCACCTCGCCACCGAACCGATCGAGCACCGCCGCGGCAAGCTTCAGGAGCGACTGGGTCTTTGCCCGGAAGAAGCCGGTGGGCGCGATGATCGCCTCGACGTCGGCGGCGTCGGCGGCGGCCAGCTCGGCGGGACCCGGGTAGCGGGCGAAGAGGATGGGGCTGACGCTGTTGACGCGCTTGTCGGTGGTCTGAGCCGAGAGCACCGTGACCACCAGCAGCTGCCACGGGGTGGTGAAGTCGAGCTCGATGCCGGCATCGGGGTAGGTCTCGGCCAGGATCTTGTCGATGCGGCGGGCCCTGCGCACCAGTGTCGTGCGGCTCGCGGATGCGCGAGGCGTGGGGGCGGCTGACATTCCACCAGCGTACGGCGTAGGACTGGCCGGTCCGCTGGGGACGCAAACGTGGCAGGCGGCATCGGGCGGAGCGCCTGGGCCCCGGGCGCGGCCGGCGAACTGCCAGGCACCGCCGGCGTGCCGAGTCCGTCCACGAGCAGTGCCGGACGTGGCAGCGGCCAGGCCGATGCGCCAGACTGTGTGACATATGCCACCGGGAGGTGGTCCACGAGGAGGAGGACAGCGGGTGAACATCGAAGTGCTGCGGCAGTCACCTCTCTTCAGCGGGCTCGATGACGAGGCGGCGCAGACGCTGAGCGCATCGATGACGGAGGAGAGGCTGCGGCGCGGTGACGTGCTCTTCCGGGAGGGCGACGAGGGCGACCGGCTCTACGTCGTGACCGAGGGCAAGATTAAGCTCGGTCGAACCTCTGCCGACGGCCGGGAGAACCTGCTCGCGATCCTGGGGCCGGGGCAGATGTTCGGGGAGCTCTCACTGTTCGACCCCGGTCCACGCTCGGCCACCGTCACCGCGGTCACCGACTGCACGATGCAGAGCCTCAGTCACGGCGAGCTCGGTCAGTGGCTCAGCGGGCATCCCGGGGTGGCGCGCGGCCTCCTGCTTCAGCTTGCCGGTCGGCTGCGCCACGCCAACGACGTGGTGGCCGATCTGGTGTTCTCCGACGTACCGGGTCGCGTCGCCAAGGCGCTGCTCGACCTGTCGACGCGCTTCGGCCGGGTGGCCGACGACGGCGTCCACGTGCATCACGAGCTCACCCAGGAAGAGCTGGCTCAGCTCGTCGGCGCCTCCCGGGAAACCGTCAACAAGGCCCTCGCCGACTTCGCCTCCCGCGGGTGGCTGCGACTCGAGGCGCGCTCGGTCGTCATCATGGACGTCGACCGGCTCAAGCGGCGCGCCCGCTGAGCGCGGTGCCGATAGCGTGGTCCCATGCGGATCACTCATTTCGGCCATGCCTGCCTGCTCGTCGAGTCAGGTGCCACGCGGGTCCTGATCGACGCCGGCAGCTACTCCTCGGGGTTTGAGGGATTGACCGCCCTCGACGCCGTCCTGATCACCCACAGCCATCCCGACCACATCGACGGCGAGCGGCTGACGGACGTCCTGGAGGCCAACCCCCAGGCTCGACTGCTCGTCGAGCCGGAGACGACGACGGACTACGGCTTCTCGACGGGAGCGGCGTTCGGGTCGGGCACCGAGACCACGGTGGGGACGTTGTCCGTCACCGGCCTCGGCGGTCAGCACGCCCGCAACCATGACCAGACGCCACCGCTGGGAAACGTCGGGTTCCTGATCCGCGACGAGGCAGGGATGACGCTCTTCCACCCGGGTGACTCCTACGCCGACACGCCCGATGATGTCGACGCCCTGGCCCTGCCGCTCAACGCGCCCTGGGCTCGGATGAGTGAGACGCTGGCGTTCCTGCGTGCGGTTGCCCCGACAGTGGTGGTTCCGATCCATGACGGGCTGCTCAACCCGGCCGGCCGTGCGGCATACCTCATGCACGTGGAGAAGTTCGGCCCGGAGGCCACCGAGGTGCGCGACCTCTCCGACGGCTCCACCGCCGACCTGTAGACGTCCACGCGTCCCCGCGGGGGCGCACCGGCGCGTCAGGCAGAGCCAGGGTCGGCCAGGTAGTCGAGCTGAGCGCGGACGCTCAGCTCGGCGGCGGGCCACAGCCGCTCGTCGACATCGGCATAGACGGTGCGTACGACGTCCATGGCTCCTCCAGCGCCGTCCGCCACGGCCTCCCGCACCTGTTCGAGGCGCTCGGCGCGATGTGCGAGGTAGTGGTCGATCACCGCCAGTGCCCCGTCGAGCACGGGCCCGTGCCCGGGCCAGACCGTCTCCACATCGCGCGCCTCAGCGAGATCGCGCAGCCGACGGAGCGAGCCGAGATAGGCGCCGAGCGCGCCGTCGGGGTGAGCGACGACGGTGGTTCCCCGGCCCAGCACGGTGTCGCCGGTGAGCACGGCACGCTCCGTGGACAGCACGAAGCTGAGAGAGTCGCTGGTGTGGCCGGGGGTGCCGACGACGCGCACCTCGAGCCCGTCGAGTTCGACCACGTCGCCGTCATGCAGGCCCTCGTCGCCGTAGAGGAACCGCGGGTCGAGCGCCCTCACGCCGCACCCGGCCCGCTCGGCGAATGCACGGGCGCCCTCGCTGTGGTCGAGATGACCGTGGGTGAGGATGATGGCGCCGACCGGACCGGCATGTGCCGCGACCCGCTCGAGATGGCTCGCGTCGAGCGGGCCGGGATCGACGACGAGGCTGCGCCGCCCGCCGGGCTCGCGCAGCACCCATGTGTTCGTGCCGTCGAGCGTCATCGGCGACGGGTTCGGCGCCACCACGCACTCCGCGCGCTCACCGAACCGTCCGCCCCGCCACCGGCTGCTCGAACTCACCGGGTCACCCCCTCCCCACCCCGCCGAAACGCCAGCAACGGCCCATGATTGTCGGCGTGTCGCGCTGCGGGGAGACGCCTCTCATGTGTCGGCACCACCGGTTCCGGTGAAGAAACCCTCGCCGTCGACGATCTCGACGCTCGGCATGATCGTGCGGATCTCCCGGGTCTCGGCCGCCGCCAGCACCTCGGCGGGCGAGGCGAAGCCAGCCATCTCCTCCAGCGTGACGTACGTCGGCGCCAGCATGGCCATCGAGCCGGCGTGGACGCCAGCAAGCGCGACGGCCGGTCTCAGCCAGGTCACCTGGTCCGCTTCCCCGGATACGTCCCTGGTGCGTTGGCCGCCCGGCATGATCGCTACGAAGAACCGGGTGTCATAGCGCCGCGGCTCGAATTCCGGCGTGATCCAGTGCGCCCACGGTGCCAGCAGGTCGCTGCGGAGGACCAGACCGCGGCGCGCCAGGAAGGTGGTGAACGACAGGCTCCGGTCGACAAGACCCGCACGGTCGCGCTCCCAGTCGTCGCCGGTCGTGTCGTCGACGACCGAGTTCGCGCCATCTCCGGCCAGCAGGACGCCAGCCTCCTCGAACGTCTCGCGTACGGCGGCACACACGAGGGCCCGCGCCTCAGCCGCGTCACATGCCAGCCGCTCGGCCCACTGCGATGCGTTCGGCCCGGCCCAGGCGACTGCCTGGTCGCTGTCGCGGCGGTCCACCGTCCCGCCAGGGAAGGCGAACATGCCAGCCGCGAACGCCATACCTGAGTGTCGTCGCAACAGATAGACCTCCTGCCCGGCGTCGCCTGGCCGCATGAGTACGACGGTAGAGGCGCCTCTCGGCCGGGCCGGCTCGAGTTCTCCGGACACGAACCTCGCGGCGTGCGCCAGCAGGTCCGGCGGCACCCGGCGGGTTGGATCCAACGTCAGGAGACCTCGACGACCATCTCGACCTCGACGGGAGCATCGAGCGGCAGCGCAGACACACCTACGGCCGAGCGCGCGTGCTGCCCGGCGTCCGCGAACACCTTGCCGACCAACTCGCTCGCGCCGTTGGCGACGCGGGGTTGACCCGTGAAGTCCGGCGTGCTCGACACAAACGCCACGACCTTGACCACGCGCACAACATGGGAGAGGTCCTCGACGACCGACCTGACCGCGGCGAGGGCGTTGAGCGCACACTGCTGGGCGCACTCGACGCCCTGCTCGGGTGAGATGTCGCCGCCGACCTTACCCGTCATGAGCAGGTTGCCGTCGCGCATCGGCAGCTGGCCGGACGTGTAGACGTAGTTCCCCGTGCGGACGGCGGGCACGTAGGCAGCAACCGGTTTGACCACCTCGGGGACGGCCAGGCCGAGCTGCTCAAGGCGCTCTTCGGGGGTGGACTGCGCGTCGGAGTCGGACATAGTCAGGAGGACTTCTCTCGCTTGAAGTAGGCGACGAGGCTCTCGGGGTTGAGGCCCGGGACGACTTGGACCAGCTCCCAGCCCTCCTCGCCCATGTTGTCGAGGATCTGCTTGGTGGCGTGCACCAGGACCGGGACGGTGATGTATTCCCACTTCTTCATCTCCGCGACTCTAACGCCCCGGCCGCCGAACCCGGACCGCGCGGTAGCGTCACGCACTGTGGCCGCCGACGAGGTGCTGGACCGGACTGCCGAAGGACCTGACGTCGTGCTCCGGTACGGCGATCACGCCGACGGCCTCGTCGACGTCTTCCTCCCGGCGAGCCTCGGACCGCCCACGGCACCGGCTGGGTTGCTCTTCGTGCTGCACGGGGGGTTCTGGCGCCAGGAGTTCGACCGGATGCACGTGCGCCCACTGGCCAACGCACTGGCCGGCCACGGGTTCGTCGTCGCGGTGCCCGAATATCGCCGTGTCGAGGGTGCTGGGGGGTGGCCGCAAACCGGGCAGGACGTCGAGGCCGCGCTCGTCGCTACCCCCGACGCGCTGGCCGCGGTGGCGCCCGGTTGGGTCGACCCGACGAGCCCGGCGATCCTGACCGGCCACTCCGCCGGCGGCCACCTCGCCCTGTGGGCCGGCCTGCGCGCCGGGCCAGGGCGGGTCCGCTCCATCGTGGCACTCGCCCCGGTCGCCGACCTGGTGTATGCCGCTCGAGCAGGCATGGGAGGCAATGCCGTGCAGCAGCTCCTGGGCGGCGGGCCCGACGACGTACCCGACCGTTATGCCGACGCCGATCCGCTTCGCCTGCTGCCGGGCAACGTACCTGTAACCATTATCCAGGGCACCGCCGACAAGCAGGTCACCGTCGCCATGAACCGCGCACTTGCCTCACGGCACCCCGAGGTCAACTACGTCGAGCTCGACGCCATCGACCACTTCGCGCTCATCGACCCGCTCGCGTCCGTCTTCACGTCGGCCGTGCTTCCCAGCCTGACCGGCGCGCGCTGACCACGACGGCTCACTCGGGTCTCTCAGACCCCGACGAGCGGCCCGGCTGTCAGGTCTGCTCGACGACCAGCTCGGGCTCGGTCTTGGTGACGACCTCGTCGACGCTGACGTCGGGCGCGAGCTCGCGCAGCACCAGTCCCTGCGTGGTCACGTCGATCACGGCGAGGTCGGTGATGATGCGCTGCACCACCCCCAGCCCGGTATACGGCAACGAGCACTCGCGGACGATCTTGTAGGTCCCGTCGCGCGCGACGTGCTCCATCAAGACGATGACCCGCTTCGCGCCGTGGACAAGGTCCATCGCGCCGCCCATGCCCTTGACCATCTTGCCGGGGATCATCCAGTTGGCGATGTCTCCCGACTCCGACACCTGCATCGCACCGAGAATCGCGGCGTCCACCTTGCCGCCGCGGATCATGCCGAACGACGTGGCCGAGTCGAAGAACGAGGCGCCCGGGCGCAGTGTGACCGTCTCCTTGCCCGCGTTGATGAGGTCGGGGTCCTCGTCGCCATCGATCGGGTAGGCCCCGACGCCGAGGATGCCGTTCTCGGACTGGAGCACGATCTCGACGTCGTCGGGCACATAGTTGGGCACGAGTGTGGGGAGCCCGATGCCGAGGTTGACATAAGCGCCGTCCTCGAGCTCCGATGCCGCCCGAGCGGCCATCTGCACACGAGACCAGGCCATCAGCTCTTCTCCTCATCGAAGTGTGCTGCCTCCCGAGGACGCACCGTGCGCTTCTCGATGCGCTTGTCGGCGGCCTCCTCGGCCGTCAGAGGGAGCACCCGCTGCACGTAGACACCAGGCAGGTGTACGTCGTTGGCGTCGAGCTCGCCCGGCTCGACGAGCTCCTCCACCTCGGCGATAGCGACCCGCGCCGCCATCGCGCACAACGGGTTGAAGTTGCGTGCCGAGTCGCGGAAGACGAGGTTGCCGTGGCGGTCCCCCCTCCAGGCGCGGATCAGTCCGAAGTCGGTGACGATCGCCTGCTCCAGCACGAAGTCGCAGGAGCCCTCGGCGGTGTCGAACTGCCTGACCTCCTTGGCGGGGCTCGCCTTGACGACGGTGCCGGCGTCGTCGTACCTCCAGGGCAGACCGCCTTCGGCGACCTGGGTGCCGACGCCCGTCGCCGTGAAGAACGCCGGGATGCCCGCGCCGCCGGCGCGCAGGCGCTCAGCCAACGTGCCCTGGGGCGTGAGCTCGACCTCGAGCTCGCCGTGGAGGTACTGGCGCTCGAACTCCTTGTTCTCCCCTACGTACGACGACACCATCCGGCGGATCCGCTTGTCGCGCAGCAGCAGCCCCAGACCCCAGTCGTCGACGCCACAGTTATTGGACACCGCCTCGAGATCGGTGACGTCGGTGTCGAGCAGCGCTCGGATCAGCACCGTCGGGATGCCGCACAGCCCGAAACCGCCCACCGACAGCGAGGCTCCGCTTGCGATGTCAACGACCGCCTCCGCGGCGCTCGGGACCACTTTGTCCACAACCACTCCCGCATCTCTTGACAGCCCTATGCCCCGACACGAGCGCACTAGCCGCTGGCTCGTCCGAGGGCCTTTGCAACCTACTGCATCGCATCGACGGTCCTGACAGGTCTGGCAACACCGGCGGGGTGATCCGGAGCGCGCGCGGAGATGGCGAGTGCGACAGCGAAGCGTCCGTCCACCTCAGCCGGGGTCGGTAGGCTCGATGCAATGAGCGATCCCACGCAGACGGCGTCCCGGCGGCTCCACATCGTCACGGGCAAGGGTGGCACCGGCAAGACCACCGTCGCCGCCGCGCTGGCACTCGCGCTCGCCTCCGGGGGCAGGAAGGTGCTGTTGTGCGAGGTCGAGGGGCGTCAAGGCATCGCGTCGGTCTTCGACGTGGCCCCCCTGCCGTACGACGAGCGGCTCATCGCGGTCGGACCCGAGAGTGGTGAGGTCTTCGCGCTGGCGATCGACGCCGAGGCCGCCCTGCTCGACTACCTCGACATGTTCTACCACCTCGGCCGGGCCGGCAAGGTGCTGGACAGATTCGGAGTGACCGACTTCGCGACCACGATTGCCCCCGGGCTGCGCGACGTACTGCTGACCGGCAAGATCTACGAGGCGACCCGACGGAAGGCGAGAGTTAGCGGTGCGCAACGCCAGGTCTACGACGCCGTCGTCCTCGACGCCCCGCCGACCGGGCGGATCAGCCGCTTCCTCAACGTCAACACGGAGGTGGCCGGCATCGCCAAGGTCGGACCCGTCCGCAACCAGGCCGACTCCATCATGGGCCTGCTCAAGTCGCCCCAGTCGTGCGTCCACCTCGTCAGCTCGCTCGAGGAGATGCCAGTGCAGGAGACCCTCGACGGTGTCCACGAGCTGCGCGCGATCGGTCTGCCGGTGGGCGCCATCATCGTCAACCTGGTACGTGACACCGAGCTGGCTCCCGAGGATCTCGCTGCCGCCGCGCGGGGCGAGCTGGACTCCGCGGAGATCGCGGCAGCTCTCAAGGAGGCGGGGGTGAAGGCCGACGAGTCGGTCGTCAGCGGGCTGATGACGGTGGGTCGCCAGCACGCGGAGCGGGTCGAGCTGGAGATGCACCAGCACGACGTCCTCGAGGAGGCGGGGCTGCCGATCGTCGAACTTCCCTACCTCAGCGACGGGATGGACCTGGGAGGGCTCTACGAACTGGCCGACCGGCTCTGTGAGAGCGGAGAGTTCTGAGATGCCCCGGCGATCGCGGACCCAGCGTGCTGCCAAGCACCAGCCGGGCAGAGGTGGCCAGCCGAGGGTGGGTCCGCTCGCTGCGAAGCTGTCGGACGTACCCCCGCTCGAGGTCGACGCTCTGCTCGACGACCTCGACGTCCACATCATCGTCTGCTGCGGTTCCGGCGGTGTCGGCAAGACGACCGCATCGGCGGCGCTCGGCCTGCGCGCCGCCGAGCTCGGGCGCAAGGTCGTCGTCCTGACTATCGACCCGGCGCGACGGTTGGCACAGTCCTTGGGTCTCACCCAACTCGATAACACACCCCGCAGGGTGGTCGGCGTCGACGAGAACGCGGGCGGCAGCCTCGACGCGATGATGCTCGACATGAAGCGCACTTTTGACGAGGTCGTCCAGGCGCACGCGACGCCGGCCAAGGCCCGGCAGATCCTCGAGAACCCCTTCTACCAGGCGCTGTCGAGCTCGTTCGCCGGCACCCAGGAATACATGGCGATGGAGAAGCTCGGGCAGCTGCACGCCGAGGCGCTTCGGCGTGGGCGCTGGGACCTGATCGTCGTTGACACGCCGCCGTCGCGATCGGCTCTGGACTTCCTCGACGCTCCCGAGCGGCTTTCGTCGTTCCTCGACGGCCGCCTGATTCGGCTGCTCTTGGCGCCCGCACGAGGACCCGCCAAGCTGATTTCCGCTGGTATGTCAGTGGTGACCAACGCCGTGACCAAGATCCTCGGCGGGCAGCTGCTGCGTGATCTCCAGACGTTCGTGGCCGCCATCGACACGCTCTTCGGAGGCTTCCGGGCACGCGCCGACAAGACCTACGGCATCCTCAAGGCGCCACAGACGGCGTTCGTCGTCGTTGCGTCTCCTGACAGCGACGCGCTTCGCGAGGCGGCGTTCTTCGTCGAACGGCTCGCCGAGGAGGGTATGCCGCTTGCGGGTCTGCTGCTCAACCGCGTCACGCCGAGCGCTGCCTCAGGCATCACTGCCCAGGCCGCCCTTGCCGCGGCCGAACACCTCGACGACGACCTCGTCACGTCGGCTCTGCTGCGTCTGCACGCCGAGCGCCTGTCCCGGATCAACCGGGAGCGTGGCCTGCGTCGCAGGTTCGCCGCGGCTCATCCCACGGTGCCGACGACCACGGTGCCAGGGCTGGCCAAGGACGTGCACGATCTGCAGTCCCTGCGCATGGTTGGCGATCTGATGGCGGCCTGACGTCGCCGCCGCGAGCCGGCATGGCCGAGAGTCGGTCAGCTGACCGCGCTGCCTACGTCGCCACAACAGCGACGACGTGGTCTTCCCTTGCTGTCTCGAGCAGGCCGCGCCACGAGGTCACGTTGGGGCGGCGGCGCAGGAGTGCTCGGCGCTCGCGCTCGGTCATGCCACCCCAGACGCCCCACTCGATGCGGTTGTCGAGCGCCTCCGCCAGGCACTCGGTGCGCACCGGGCACTGCGAGCACAGCTGCTTCGCGCGGTTCTGCGCGGCCCCTCGCACGAAGAGCTCGTCGGGCCCTGCGCTTCTGCAAGCAGCGGCGTCCGCCCATTGCTCGTTCCAAGTCATACGAATTGTCCCTTACCGAGAAGATGAAGCCTAAATAGCACAGATCTGCTTTCTGTACCGTTGATCCACAGTAACGCGCGGCATCTGCTCACGGAAGGTCCGAACTGGGGACCAGATATAGTCCTTTCGGACCATATGCGCTTCGGGATCGCTGGGGGATCGCTCGAGGCGGCGAGGGCCGGCTCCCGATGCATCCCGCCTGGCCGCGTCAGATATCCGGTCTCACCCGCACTGTGGGTAATCGCGACGATACGACAGTAGCGACAGTGTCGGCGTACCCTGATAGCCATGCTCAGAGTAGTCGCGCGGCACGGTCGCCACGAGGACGGGCTCGTCCACCAGCTTGTGGTGATCATAGCGGTGAGTGTGTTGTCCGGCATCTTGATAGCCGGGCTAGCTCTGCCCTATGTCGCCCTCGTCAACAAGGGCGCAGACACCGGCGCCGCCGCCGTCAGGCATATCCCGCTGCGGCTCCACTTCGGCGCGCTCAACGAGAAGACGGTGGTCCTCGACTCCAAGGGGAACCGGCTCGCCTCGTTCTATGACGAGAATCGCAAGTACGTGTCGCTCAGCAAGATCGCGATGAACATGCAGCACGCCATCATCGCGATCGAGGACTCGCGCTTCTACGACCATGGCGCGATCGACCTGCAGGGGACGCTCCGGGCGTTCATCGTCAACCAGGCCAATGCCGGCGTGGTGCAGGGCGGCTCCTCGATCACCCAACAGCTGGTGAAGCTAACCCGGCTCGAGAACGCCACCAACGCCAAGCAGACGGCGGCGGCCCAAGATGAGACCGTCGCCCGCAAGTTCGAGGAGTTGCGCTACGCCGTCTGGGTCGAGCGGCACCTCACGAAGAAGCAGATTCTCGAGCACTACCTCAACGCCGCCTACTACGGTGACGGCGCCTACGGCATCGAGGCGGCCGCTCACCACTACTTCTCCGTGTCGGCGGCAAGGCTGTCGCTGCCGCAGTCGGCGATGCTCGCGGGACTCGTCAGGAACCCGTCGGGCTACAACCCGACCATCGACCGACATGCGGCTCACAACCGCCGCAACACGGTCATCGGGCGGATGCTCGAGCTCCACGTCATCAACACGCGGGAGGCCAACGCGGCCCGACGCTCACCGCTGGGTCTGCACATGTCGTACGTCGCCAACGGTTGCGTCAACACCAGTGCGCCGTGGTTCTGTGACTACCTGCTCAACTACCTGCTCCAGGACCGCGACCTCGGCAGGACGGCCGAGGAGCGCAGGCACATGATCTACGCCGGCGGGCTCACCATCAAGAGCACCATCGACCTGCGCTTCCAGCGCGCCGCCGACGATTCCGTGACGTCGAAGGTCTACCCCAAGGACCGCGCAATCGGGGGCCTGGCAATGGTGGAACCTGGCACCGGCTACGTGCGCGCTCTGTCTCAGTCGAGGCCGATGGGCAACAACAAGAAGCGGGGCCAGACGTTCCTCAACTACGTCGTCCCCGATCGCTACGGCGACTCACGCGGCTTCCAGCCGGGTTCGACGTTCAAGGCTTTCGTGCTGGCGCAGGCCATCAAGGACCACATCCCGCTCAACACGACGATCAATGCGCCGCCTTCGATCACCGTCAACCTCGGCGACTACCAGATCTGCGGTGGGCAGAACTACCCGTCAACCGCCACCCACACCTTCACCAACTCCACCGAGAGCGGCAACATGACGCTCTACACCGGCACCCAGCTATCGGTGAACACGTTCTACGTGCAGCTGGAGAAGCTCACCGGCTTGTGTGGGCCGTGGCACCTGGCCAAGCAGATGGGTGTCGAGCTGACCAACCCGAACGGCGCCAACGGCACCATGGTGCCGTCCTTCACGCTCGGCGTTGCCGACGTGAGCCCGCTCGAGATGGCTGAGGCCTACGCGACGTTCCCCGCCCGTGGCATGCACTGCGACTCGACCCCGATCCTCGAGATCCGCGACCGCAACGGCGACGTGCTCCCGACGTCCGGTACGCGCTGCCAGCGGATCCTCAAGCCGGCGTACGCCGACGCAATCAACGACATCCTGCGCGGGGTGCAGGAGGGCAACGGCTTCGGCGCCTCCGCGGGTCTCGCCCTCGGCCAACCGTCCGCCGGCAAGACCGGGACGAGCCAGGACGGGCACTCCGTCTGGTTCATCGGCTACACGCCGACCCTGACGACCGCCGCCATGCTGGCCGGCGCCAACAGCCAGGGCAGCCCGATCGGTCTGGACTACCAGACGATCGGCGGAATCAACATCGGCTTCGTGCACGGCTCCTCCACGGCCGGCCCGATCTGGTACGGAGCGATGAGCAAGCTCACGAAGTGGCTCCCCGACAAGGACTTCGTCGTCCCGGACCCGACCATCGTGAAGGGCCAGACGGTGCCGATCCCGTCCTACTACGGCTACAACCCCGACACCGCGGCACAGGCGCTCAGCAAGCTCGGCTTCAAGCCGCAGATCGCCTCGAGCGTCTACTCGAGCGCCCCCTATGGCACCGTGGCCTACACGAGCCCCTCAGGTGAGGGCGTGTCCGGTGCACCCGTGTCGATCTACATCTCCAGCGGTCCACCACCGGTCGTCAAGCCTCCGCCGTCCAGTCCACCCGGTGGCGGCAACCCGGGTGGTGGCGGCCCAGGTGGTGGCGGCCCAACTGGTGGCGGCCCAGGTGGTGGCGGCCCCACGAGTACGCCTCCTGTGGGTGGCGGCCCAGCTCCTGGTGGCGGCACCCCGTCGGGTGGCGGAACGAGTCCCGGCACCGCTGGTCCGTGACGGCGAGGAGGTGCCGCAGGTCAGCCGAGCTGGCGCCGTACCTCCGCTGACACCGCTCCGCCGTCGGCGCGACCCCTGACCTTCGGGGTGATGGCCCCCATGACGCGGCCCATGGCACGCATCCCGTCATCGACGACGCCGAGGTCAGCGATCGTGGCGGCGACCAGCCGGTTGATCTCTGCGTCGGTCATCGGCTCGGGCAGGAACTCGGCGATGATCGCCGCCTCGGCCCGCTCTTTGTCCGCCAGCTCTGGTCGGTCGGCGTCGGAGAAGGCGGTCGCCGATTCACGGCGTTTCTTGCCCTCGCTCGCCAGCACACCGGTGACTTCGCCGTCGCTGAGCTGTCGCGCTTGCTTGCCCGACACCTCGGCGTTCGTGATGGCCGTGAGCACCATCCGCAGGGTGGACGAGCGCAGTTCGTTGCGCGCCTTCATCGAGGCCGTCAGTTCTTGGCGGAGTCGGTCCTTCAGCGATGCCATCTGCCCAGTGTGACAGCCTGAGCCCATGCATCGCCTCGCCAAGGTCGCCGTGGGAGCCGCCGCTGTGGGTGCCACGACTCTTGCCTACTCGGCCGGCTACGAGGTGCGTGCGTTCCGGCTGCGCGAGGTCCAGATTCCCTGCTTGCCCGCCGGCACAGCATCCCTGCGCGTGCTGCACCTGTCCGACATCCACATCACGCCGTCTCAGCACGCGAAGAGGCGCTGGCTGCGCAGACTGGCCGCCTTCGAGCCGGACCTCGTCGTCAACACCGGCGACAACATCAGCCACCGCTGCTCGATCCCCGTCGTCATGGAGGCGTTCGGTGACTTGCGCGACGTCCCGGGCGTCTTCGTCTTGGGGTCCAACGACTACTGGGGGCCGGTGGTCAAGAACCCGTTGCGCTACTTCCTTCCCGACGGCAGCCAGAAGAAGATCACCGGGCCCGCACTGCCCTGGCGAGAGCTGCGCGCCGCCTTCACCGACGTGGGGTGGCTGGACCTCAGCAACCGGCTGGGGACGCTGGACGTCGCCGGGACACGCCTCGCCTTCGCCGGTGTGGACGATCCCCATCTGCGTTACGACGACCTCGACGCAGTGTCCGGCCCCGCCGACGTCGGCGCGGACCTGCGGCTGGGCATCTGCCACGCGCCGTACCTGCGGGTGCTCGACACCTTCACCCGTGACGGCTACGACGTGGTCCTGGCCGGCCACACCCACGGCGGCCAGCTGCGCGTGCCGGGCTACGGTGCACTTGTCACCAACTGCGACATCGACGCCGCCCGATCCCGTGGCCTGCACCGGCATACGGCATTCGGCCGCCGCTCCTGGCTCCACGTGTCTGCCGGCGTCGGTACGTCGCCGTACGCCCCGTACCGCTTCGCCTGCTACCCCGAGGCGACTCTCATCACGCTGACTGGCCGAGCCGCCTAGTCATAAGCCGGCTGGGAGCAACTGGCTTCGGTGCCGCGGGTCTGCTCCGGTAGAGTGACTGCGCCCTCGGGCTGTGGCGCAGTTTGGTAGCGCGCGTCGTTCGGGACGACGAGGCCGCAGGTTCAAATCCTGTCAGCCCGACCTTCTGATGTCTCAGGACATCGGCAACTGCCGGACCTGCAACTGCGGGTCCGGCAGGGTCATCTTTGGGGTGATCGGGTCGGCCCTTTGGCGTTCGGGTTTATGTCGTAGCCGTCGATTGTTGACTCGTGCCACGCCCACATGGCCAATGCACCGGATGGCCGACGCCGACGCCGGCGGCGGAGGTTAGAGGAGACGGTCAGCGGAGGTCATGTAACCCTGCACCACAAGGGTGCCGACCATGCTTCTGATCGCGGCGTCGGGAGTGTACTTCGCGATGGCTCCGACAGGAGCGAGTCCTGCGGTTGCGCCGGCGGCTGCCCCGAGTGTGATGGTCAGTGTGGTGGCGGTGCCGTTCAACGACAGTTTGGACACATTGGCTGCCGTGGTGCCGCTGAAAGTGACGTTACCCGAGGTGGCGTAGTTGGCCGAGCCGAGGTCCAGGGTGCCGAAGTTCACGGTCCCCACAGTCGCCGGTGTTGCTCCACATACGCCTTTGGTCGCTGGCCCGGGCGGCGCGGCGATGGTGAGCGTGTCGTTGACTCCGGTGCCTCCGTCGACGATGGTCACGATGAGGTTGCCGGTGGTCGAGGTGCTGCCGCCGGCTGTCAGGGTGGAACAGATGGTGGTGGGGAGGACTGCCTGGCTGAAGGTGATGTCGATGGTGTCCGCGGCCTGCGCGGTCCCTGCGGTCGTGCCGACCACGGCGCTGGTCAGGACGGTGGGACACAGGATGGTGCTGAAGTCAAAGGTGAACGCACCGGCGGCCTGGTCGGCGCCGCTCTTGGCGTAGACGGTGTGTGCGCTTCCGGTGCCGGGGGCGCAGCCGACGGACACGTTGGTGGTCGCCGCCGTGGCGGGCGCGGTCGGGAAGGTGGCCAGCGTGGCGGTGAGTACGGGCCCGGTGGCGGCGTTGTCGAGCCGGTAGGTCAGGGCTGCGGCGTCCAGGAAGCCGTCGATGCTGCCGTTGAGTGCGTTCCCTGGGGCCGTCCAGGTGCTGGGGGAGAACGTCAGGGTGGGGCTGGGGATGGTGAGCGAGGTGGTGCCGCTGGTGGTGCCCAGCCATCCGGCGAGCTGGGTCTGGACCGAGTAGGCGTAGGTGCCCGTAGCGAGGCCGACCTCGGTGCACGACGGGCTGGGTGTTGAGCCGGTCCCCTGGAGGCCGTTGCACCCGGCACCGGCGGCGGCGCCTCCTCGTTTGATGGCATAGCCGCCGCCGGAGTAGGTGCCGAGTAGCAAGCTTCGGAAGGTGGCCTGCGGCCAGGTGACCTTGGCGTCGCGCCCGAGCCTGGTCAGCGTCGGCGCCGCGTTCGTGGGCAGTTTGGCGGCCTTCGCCACGCCGGAGCCACCGGCACTCGTTGCGTTCCAGGCCGCCACGGCCGGCCCGCCCACCACGAGTGTGAGCACGAACGCGCCGAGCAGCATGCGTCTGATACGCGTCGCTGCGGCTGTCATACTCAGCTGCCCGCCCCGGTCATGGTCAACGGGATCGTGAACGTCGCGTCCTGGCAGCCTGTGTCGGACGCGTTGGTCATCTGTGCCCCGTTGGTCAGCGTGACGGTGTTGGAGCCGTCGACGCCTGCCGCCCGGGCCGGCACGGTGAACGGCAGTCCTGCCGTTGGCGTGGCGAGACTCACCCCTGTCGTCGCACAGGTGCCGATCCCCGTGGCCGCTGTGACGGCGCCGTTGGCTGCCACGCTGGTGATGCTGACCGGGTAGGGGTTGGGGTTCCGGACGGTCACCTTGACGTCGGCTAGGCCGCCGGGATACAAGAGGCTGGTCGTCGATGCGGTGGCGGTCACGGTGGTGAGCGGGGTCGCCGTACCGGCCTTCGCCGTCCCGCTCCCGGCTCCCGCCGCCGCCCAGAAGGCGACGGCCACACCGGAGCTCAGGATGGTCACAGTCGCAACAGTCGTGACCACGATCCGGGTCCGTGACCATCGCCGGGGGGCGCGATGCCCCGCCACCGTCGGACGGTACGGGTGGGAGCGGTGCCTGCGCCGAAGCGTCAGGCGCAGAGAACGGCCACTCATCGTAACCGCTGTCGGACGGCCGTGCCGGAGTAGCTCAGCGGGAAGACGACTCCCTTGCACGCATCCTGGTTGCGTCGTGGGGCGTTGACCAGCAGGATTCGCAGCGGCACCACGGTGCTGTGCTTGCTCGGCACGACGTAGGTGTGAGCGTGTGGCCGCGCGGCCAGGTAGCTGCTGACCGATAGGTTGCGCCCAACCCGGCATCCGGGCGAGGCGTCGTCAGCTGTGACGCTGATGCTGAGCACCCTGATCGACCAGGGGCTCACGTTGGAAACGTGGACTTTCAGCTCAGTCGGCCGGCCGGGCACCAGGTGGGCGCCCTTGCCACGCAGGGTCAACAGGGTCGTGGGGTTACCGCCAATCAGGCGCACCGACGTGGAGGTTTCGGTGTCGAGGGGCGCCGGTGCGCCGCCGAGAACGAGACTCAGGCACCATCCAGCACCCACGCCGAGAGCCGCAGCCGAGGCGTAGCCCACGACGTAGCGGCTGAGCGTCACCGGGTTCATCGTGGGCCTCCATGCGTGATCGGCATCGGGCAGGAGCGCTCTCGAGACGAGCGAGGAGCCGCGGCACCAAGCCCCCGCCGGCGGCTCCTGTCGTATTAGCTGCTCGTGTACGCGATGGTCACCACGGCACCCTTGCACGCATCCTGGTTGACGGCCGCCTTGTTGTTGAACTGGATGGTCAGGCCGGACCACGAGCCCACACCAGTGCCCGCGGGGACCTGAGCGGCCACCGGCGCTGTTCCTGCGATCGTGTAGTCGGTGGCACCACAGCCGGTCTTGTCGGTGCCCGTGACGACCGCGGTAACGGCAGTGACGTACACCGGACTCGCGTTGGGGTTGGTGAAGGTGCCGCTTAACGCCTGCGCAGCCACGCCGGGCGCCATCGCCGTCACGGTGCTGGTCTGGTTGATCACGATCGCGACGTTGGTGCCGGTCGCCGCCGTACCAGTGCCGGAGCCGGCGTTCGTCCAGTATGCGAACGCGATTCCGGCTCCCGCCAAGGCGACCACGATCGCCGAGACAATGACGACGGTCCTTTTACCGAATCTGTGCACGGCACGAGCTCCTCGGGTCCTAGGGTGAGGAGCGGCAAACGCCTGCCCCAAAAGGGTCGTGGCCATGCTGATACATAGCGCACAGTAGTTGACTTGCAACTCATTGTAGCAAGCGTGCTCGGCACATAACGCAAAAGGGAAACTTCGGGCGCAAGCCGCAGCGGAGCGCGATGTCCACCCACCCGGACTCAGTAACCTCGGCCCGTTCTCATGCCAGCCCTGGGTGACATGACGTCGCGCGTGCTCGGCTGCTCCTCGTCGCACGCAACCAACCGAAGGCTAGGACGCGCGTTGGCGCCGGCTTGCCTCAGCGTGCAGATAGCCGGCAAGGCCCAGGATCAGCAGACCGTCCAACGCATGCAGGCCGCCGAAGAAGGCCGTGCTGTCCCCGGCCGCGGACAGGAGGGACTGGGCGACTGCTGACAGCAGCGCCAGCACGAGCGTGACAGTGATGGTCCGGCCATTGACGCGTGCCACCAGCGCCAGGACGAGGAGCACGATGGCCCCCGCGCCCATCACGAATCCAAGCACGCGATGCGCGTCAAAGCTCGTGGCATCCTCGAGATGTCGGCCGTCGATGCCGAAGACCCCCGCCCCCGCGAGAAAGATCTGCACGACTCCGGCGACCAGAAACACCACGAGTCCCCACATGAAGACCTGGTCGACCCTGGCCCTGGTGCCCGAAAGGGCAACGTGACTCATGGAGAGAAACCTATCGCCGGAGACGTTGCCCTGGAGAGCACCGGTCCGCAGCAAGCGGCGCGAGAAGAAGCCGAGGAAGGTCCCGTCGGCCGGCGGCTAGTCGCCTCGGTCGGCTTTGGCCGCCGACCTGGCGACTACCTCGTCGGCGACACTGCGCAGCTTGATGTTGCCGTTCTGCGATACCCGCACCAGGAATCCGAACGCGCGCTCCTCGCTCAGCCGATAACGCTCCATCAAGATGCCCAGTGCCTGCCCGATGACCTTGCGGGTGTCCAGCGCCTGTTCGATGGTCTCCATCTCATACGCGTGGCCCATCACGACGCCGGCATATGTCCCGAACAGCTCCACCAGGTTGTCGCGGTAGCCGAACGCGCCGCTCTGCAGCGAGTACAGGTTGAGGCCGCCGCGGGAGCGTTGGTTGGAGTAGAACTCCAGGGCAAGCTGCGAACCGATCCCGGCACGTTCGGCGATGGGGCCATAGTCGGGCCACCGCGGGTCCGTACCCACCTGCTGCGAGCAGACCAGACCCTCGTCGGTGATGGCCTCGAAGCACGGCCCCTCACGCAGCTCATACTGCTTGTCGTCCAGGTCGTACAGCAGCTCATCGGTGGCGGCGAGCGTCTCAAAGCGGCCGTTGCTATGGCGTAGTGACACACTCGCATGGTCGACCCCGGGCAGGGTGTCCACCGCCGTACGAGTGATCCGCTCCAGAGTCTCATCCGGGTGAAGGCGCGATCCCAGCGCACGTGCCACCTGCGCTATCACCTCGGCAGCCCTCGGACCCTCGGTTCCCATAGGATCGCCTCGATGCCGGTAAGCGCGTGCAAGAACCACCGCGCACGTGGTCTGGACGCGATCCGCACTCCCGGTGTGGTCTACCTGGCCGTCGCACGCCCCACCATCAGGTCTTGGGCTCGGCCTGCTACACAACTGCCGATCTCAACGAGGATCACCGTACACCCTCCCGCGCGACAGCCGCGTCGCTATGCCGTGGCCTGGGGTGCGTGCTCCTGGCCCTCACCGACTCAATCTGGGAGCCTAGCCGCACCGGTGTCCGTCGTCGCGGATTCGTTGATCACCCGCTCAATCACGGTACGCAACTTCAGGTTTCCGGTCTCCGACACCTGGACCAAGAACTCTGTGGCGGCGTTCTCGTCCCACCCGTGGCGCGCCATCAGGATACGCATGGCCAGCCGGACGGATCGCGAGGTGGCGAGCGTGTGGGCGAACTCGTCGACGTTTGAGACGTGCTCCATCGCGGCGACCGCATCGGCAGCGAGGACCGATGCAGGTCCGAGTGCCCTTTCGCCGATCGACTCCGGCTGGGTGGAATACAGGTTGACCGCTCCGAAGGCCGTCTTCTCGCCATAGAGTCGCAGCGCGAGCTGGGATTCGATACCCATGGCCGCAGCCCTCGGCCCGTACCTCGGCCAGCGTCTGTCCGTGGCCATCTCATGAGCCTAGACGAGTGCCGCGCCGTTGGCCGCATCGAGGCAGGGTCCCTCACCGAGCTCGTACTGCAGTCCGTCGGCCTCGGCGACGAAGCCGTCGGTGGGAATCAAGGTGTCCATGGCTCCATCGGCGAACCGCAGACAGATGCTGGCATGAGTGACGCCTGGGATGGTCTCGGTCGCTGCACGTGTCAGAGAAACCAACGTGGTCAGGGCGGTCTTCTCCGCCGGTGGCGCCCACGTCCGCTCCATGAGCGTGTTCACGACGCACCAGGCCGAGGATTCATGCCGAGCCCCTTGGTAGCCAAGCCGGCATGGAGAGGTCCGGCGTCAAAGCGATATATCACTGTGAGTGCGCGCTCGACTACTTTATGTAGCCTTTCTTGACGGCTCCTCAGAGGTCGGCCCTCAGGTCCGCCGCGACCAGCTCCGCGATCTGGGCAGTGTTGAGCGCTGCACCCTTGCGCAGGTTGTCACCACACATGAAGAGATCGAGCGCGTTCGGGACGTCGAGCGACCGGCGCAGACGTCCGACAAAGGTGGGGTCTGAGCCGACCGCATCGACCGGGGTGGGAAACTCGCCCGGCTCGAGGCCATCGATCACCACGACGCTCGGCGCCTCCACGAGCGCCTGCCTCGCCTCGCCGAGATCGATCGGGCACTCGAACACCGCGTGCACCGCCAACGAGTGGGTCGTCACCACCGGGACCCGCACACACGTCACGGACACCTTGAGGTCGTCGATGCCGAGGATCTTGCGCGACTCGTTGCGCACTTTGAGCTCCTCACTCGACCAGCCACCCTCCCTCAGCGAGCCTGCCATCGGCACCACGTTGAGGGCCAGCGGAGCGGGGAACGGGGAGTCCTCCCCAAGTTTGTTGGCCACGGTGCGGCGTACGTCGCCGGGCGCCGAGCCCAGCGAGCGGTTCCCCGCCACCACCTCGAGCTCGTCGTAAAGGCGCTCGATGCCGGCCTGGCCCGCACCGGAGGCGGCCTGGTAAGACGCCACGACGAGCTCGCGGAGCCCCCACCGAGCATGCAGAGCGCCGAGCGCGTCCATCATCGTGAGCGTCGTGCAGTTCGGGTTGGAGATGATGCCCTTCGGCCGGTTACGTGCCTGCGCCGGGTTGACCTCGGGCACGACGAGAGGCACCTCGGGGTCCATCCGGAACACCGCGGAGTTGTCGACGACGACGGCGCCCATGGCCACCGCGACCGGCGCCCACGTCGCCGAGATCTCGTCCGGTACGTCGAACATGGCCACGTCCACGCCGTCGAACGCGTCCGCCGTGAGCTCGAGCACGACGACGTCCTCGCCGCGGCAGCGCAACGTCCGGCCGGCGGAGCGGGCCGACGCGAGCAGCCGGATGTCACCCCAGACGTCTTCGCGCGTCGACAAGATGTCCAGCATCACGGTGCCGACCGCACCGGTGGCGCCGACGACGGCGAGCGTAGGCTTGTCCTGGCGCCTCACCGGCCGCTTCCCCCGTAGACCACGGCCTCGACCTCATCGCTGTCGAGGTCGAAGGCGTGGTGCGCCGCCGTGACAGCCGCGTCGATCTGGTCCTCGTCGATGATCACCGAGATGCGGATCTCCGACGTCGAGATCATCTCGATGTTGACGCCGGCCGACGCCAGCGAGGCGAAGAACCGCGCGGAGATGCCGGGGTGGCTGCGCATACCGGCGCCGACGAGGGAGACCTTGCCGATTCGGTCGTCGTACAGCAGTTGCTCATACCCGACCTCGTCGCGCAGCCGGGCTAACGCGGTCATCGCGAGCTGGCCGTCCTCTCGCGGAAGCGTGAAGGAGATATCGGTGCGAGCAGTCGAGGCGACCGAGACGTTTTGCACGATCATGTCGATGTTGATCGCTGAGTCGGCGAGCGCCTCGAAGATCCGGGCGGCCTGGCCGATCTTGTCGGGCACCGCGACAACGGTGATCTTGGCCTCGCTGCGGTCATGGGCGACGCCGGAGATGATCGCTTGCTCCATCGGGTCCACCTCACTGGAGTCGATGACCCACGTGCCGGTCTTCTGGGAGAACGACGAGCGCACGTGGATGGGCATGTGGTGACGGCGCGCATACTCGACGCAGCGAAGGTGCAGGACCTTGGCGCCCGATGCGCACAGCTCGAGCATCTCCTCGTAGGAGAGCCGGGGAATCCGCCGAGCCATCGAGACGATGCGGGGGTCGGCGGTGAAGATGCCGTCGACATCGGTGTATATCTCGCAGACCTCCGCAGCGAGGGCGGCGGCCAGCGCGACAGCAGTCGTGTCAGACGCCCCGCGGCCAAGGGTGGTGATGTCCTTGGTGTCCATCGATACGCCCTGGAAGCCGGCCACGATCGCCACGTCGCCGGCGGCGAGCGCGTTCTCAATGCGGCCGGGCGTGATGTCGATGATCTTGGCGCGGCCGTGCTCCGAGTCGGTGATCACGCCAGCCTGGCTGCCCGTGAATGACCTGGCCGTCTGGCCGAGGTTGGCGATCGCCATGGCCAGCAGAGCCATTGAGATCCGCTCCCCGGCCGTCAGCAGCATGTCGAGCTCGCGGCCGGGAGGGAGCGGCGAGACCTGCTCGGCGAGATCGCGCAGGTCGTCGGTGGTGTCACCCATGGCCGACACCACGACACACACGTCGTGGCCGGCCTTCTTGGTGGCGACGATGCGCTGCGCGACCCGCTTGATGCCTTGGGCGTCTGCGACGGAGGAGCCCCCGTACTTCTGCACGACGATGCCCACAGGTCGTCCTCCTTCGCGGTGACGGAGCCTTCGATGGTGGCGCAGCGGCGCCGTCAGTCTACCGAGAGTGTCCTACCCCGACGGGCTCGTCTCTCCAGGTGTCGCCTGCCGCCTTCTCCCTGGCCGAGCCAGGCGGAGGCCGAAGCAGAGGCGGGAGAGCCAGTGCCGCGTCCACCAACCTTCGCCCTGGTGTGCGACGCCTTAGCACCGCCCACGACGAGCAGCATTGCTGGACGCGGCGCTAGAGGTCCTCGGCGGCGGCGACGCGGGATGCCTCGATCTCGTTCATCTCCTGGGCGTCGAGGCGGTCGTGGGCGATCACCGACTGCAGGGCGCGAAGCGACGCGCTCGCCTCAGCTCCCCAGCTGGAGACGTAGGAGAACTGCCACCACCACAGCGACTCCTCGGTCGATCCGGCCCGGTAGTGCTGCAGGCCGTGAGCGACACTCGACGCGATGTCGGCAAGATCGTCAGAGAGCCTGGACGAGACGAGCTCAGGCGGGTCGATGTAGGGGTCGAACACCTCGGTAAAGTCGTCGACGCCCTCGAGCAGCTCGGCGAGAAGCTCGCGCATCACGTCGAGATCCGGGTCGGGACCGGCGTCCGGCTCGAACCGTTCGCTCGGCACGAAGTCGATCTGCACTCCGAGCCGTGCTCCGGCGAAGAGCAGCTGGCTGACCTCGAGGAGCAGCAGCGGCACCGCCGTACTCCGGTCGCCCTCGCGGGCGATCTCGCGCAGCGCGAGCAGGAAGCTCTCACTCTGGTCGGCTATGGACTGGGCCAGGTCCTCCAGGTCGCTGCTCATCGGCCCAGCGTGGTCGCTAGTCGTCAACGGAGCGTCTCCCCTCGAAGGCTCGTCCAAGCGTCACTTCGTCTGCGTACTCCAAATCTCCCCCGACCGGCAGCCCGCTCGCAAGTCGAGTGATGCGCAAACCCATCGGTTTGAGCATGCGGCTGAGGTATGTCGCCGTCGCCTCGCCCTCGAGATTGGGGTCGGTCGCCAAGATCACCTCGGTGATCGACCCGTCGGCGAGGCGCTGGATCAGCTCACGGATCCGGAGCTCGTCGGGGCCAATGCCCTCGATGGGGCTGATCGCCCCTCCGAGGACGTGGTAGCGCCCGCGGAACTCACGCGTGCGCTCGATCGCGATGACGTCCTTCGACTCCTCGACGACGCAGACCACTGTGAGGTCTCGGCGCGGATCACGGCAGATCTTGCACTGCTCCTCCTCGGAGACGTTGCCACACGTGACGCAGAAGCGCACCCTGTCCTTGACCTCGACCAGCACATTCGCAAGTCGGCGTACGTCGACGGCGTCAGTGTTGAGGATGTGGAAGGCGATCCGCTGGGCACCCTTGGGACCCACGCCGGGCAACCGGCCGAGCTCGTCGATGAGATCCTGTACCACGCCTTCGTACAACGCCCGCACTGCCCTCTCTGGCGGGGCATGAGCCGACGTCTCCCGCCCCGTCGTGGGCGTGCCGCTGCGACCGCCGCTAGAAGCCTAGTCGCCCACCGCTCGGCTCCTCGCCACCGAACCCGCCGGGGAGCCCGCCGGTGAGTCCGCCCATCTGCTGAGATTCCAACTCCTTCGCCGTGGTGGATGCGTCGCGTACGGCGGCAAGCACCAGGTCGGCCAACGTCTCGGTTTCCTCGGGGTCACAGACCGCCGGGTCGATCGAGACCGCCAGGAGCTCGCCCTTGCCGGAGACGGTGGCGGTGACCAGGCCTCCGCCGGACGACCCCGTCACCCGCGTGTCTGCCAGCTCTTCCTGCGCGGCAACGACCTGCTGCTGCATACGGGCCACCTGCTCGAGCAGCGACTGCATGTCGGGGGTGCCTTCAGGGAACATTGTCGTCTCCAGTCAGTGTGCGAGGCGGGCGGCCAGTGCATCCAAGACGTACCTCCCCCGGCCACGACCCTCGAAGGCATGGTGCCGAAGGCTAGGAGGTCACGCGCCTAGTGTGACGTGTCGTGGCGGATGTCGGCGATCACCTCGGCACCCAGCTCGCGAGACAGCAGCTCCTGGGACGTGAGTGAGGCGTCGTCGATCACGTCATCGTCGTCCGCGACGTCCTCCGTGCGGGGAACCTCAGACTCTCCCGACGCATTGCCACCCCCGCCTCGGGTGGGCCGGATGGCGGCCTTGGCTTCCCCGACCTGAGCGGTGCGCACCGCTGGCTCGGCTCCCGGTGACGATGTGGCCGGCGGCTGATCCGTCCTCGGCAGCCGGACCGGCGCGGGCTGTGTGGGGCGAGGTGTGCGCGAGCCACCTGGGTCAGCGGCCTCGTCGACGATGGCCTCGACCGTCCAGTCGACTCCGAGCTCGTCAATGAGCGACTGACGCAAGATGTCGTGATTTCCGCTGCCAAGGAACCTATCGCGTGCCCCGGCATTGACGAATGCGATCGTGATAGTGCCGTCGCGCACATCCTTGACCTGGGCGTTGTCGCGCAGCATCGCCCACGCGAAGCGCCGCATCTTCTCGACCCGAAGAAGGACCCCCGGCCACAGCTGACGCACGTCGACGAGGCTCAGCTCCCCGCTGGCCGCAGGTGCCTCGGCCCCGCCGCTCCGCAGATCCGCAGCCGCCGCAGTGGCCACTGTCGAGTCGGCGATCGCATCCTCCTCGAGCCGGCCTGCCGGCTCCTCAGCCGACTCGTGTGCCGGATGCTGGGTCGAAGGCGATGCTGTGCTTGACACGATCTCGGTGGTAGCAGTGGGTGCCTGCAGGCCGCGGGGCGGGCTGTCGTCGAGAGGCGCGGCGAGCTCAGCTGGTGGACCTCCGTCGGCGGCCGTGCCGGTGGGGCCGACGGCAGCTCGAGGCGCGGCGGGCGACGTACCCCCGCGTCGGGACGCACCGACGTCACCCACGACCGACAACCGACGCTCCACCCGGTCGAGCCGAGCGCCCAGGCCCTCGGCGGACTGGTCAAGTCCGGGCAACAGAATGCGCGCACACATCATCTCGAGCAGCAGCCGAGGTGCCGTGGCGCCTCTCATGTCGGTGAGGCCCTGGCTCACGATGTCGGCCGCCCGCGTCAGCTCGGCACGCCCGAACCGCTGCGCCTGGCCCGCAAGCCGGTCTGCCTGGTCGTCGGAGACCTCGATCAGGCCACGACTGGCGGCATTGGGCACGGCGGAGACGACGACCAGGTCGCGGAGCCGGTGCAGCAGGTCCTCAGCGAACCGGCGTGGGTCCTGTCCGGTGTCGACGACCTTCTCGACGACTCCGAACAAGGTGGCGCCGTCGTCGGCCGCCAGCGCGTCGACGGTCTCGTCAAGCAGGCTAGCGGGCGTGTAGCCAAGCAGAGACGTGGCGAGCTGGTAGGTGACGCCGATCGGCCCGGAGCCGCCGATGAGCTGGTCGAGCACCGACAGGCTGTCGCGGACAGACCCGGCTCCTGCACGCACGATCAGGGGTACGACGGTCGGCTCGATGTCGACGCCCTCCTCGTGGCAGAGGTGGACGAGGTAGTCGCCCAGAACCTTCGGCGGGACGAGCCGGAAGGGGTAGTGGTGCGTGCGCGAGCGGATCGTCGCGATGACCTTGTCCGGCTCGGTAGTCGCGAAGATGAAGCGGAGGTGTGCTGGCGGCTCCTCGACCAGCTTGAGCAGCGCGTTGAACGCTGCCGGAGTCACCATGTGTGCCTCATCAATGATGTAGACCTTGTAGCGCGACTTCATGGGGGCGAAGAACGCTCGCTCGCGCAAGTCACGCGCGTCATCGACGCCGTTGTGGGTCGCGGCGTCGATCTCGATGACGTCGAGCGAACCCGGGCCGCCACGAGCCAGCTCGACGCAGGAGTCGCAGACCCCGCACGGTGTGGACGTCACGCCCTTCTCACAGTTGAGGGCCCGGGCCATGATGCGGGCGCACGTCGTCTTGCCACAACCGCGTGGCCCGGAGAAGAGGTAGGCGTGGTTGACCCGGTTGTTGTCGAGGGCCTGGGACAGCGGCTCGGACACGTGGTCTTGGCCGATCACGTCGTCGAACGTGTCGGGGCGGTACCGGCGGTACAGCGCGAGAGGTGCTTCCACGACACGACCTTAGCGCCGCTGCCGGACAGTCACCTCGGGGCTTTCCAGGCCCTCTCGACGGCATACACGTGGTCGGCGTGGACTTGCCGGGCAGGAGTACGTTAAAGAGTCTTCTCGGACCGCAGAGGACTCCCCTCGTCGGAAGCATGGAGGTTGCCGCCATGAGCGGAAGCGTTGTTCATTTCGAGATCCCAGCCGACGACACCGGCCGGGCTCAGTCGTTCTACCGGGACGCCTTCGGCTGGCAGTTCCAGTCGGTCCCCGACATGTCCTACAGCATGGTCTCTACCACGCCCACCGACGAGCAGGGCCGGCCCAGCGAAGCCGGCGCGATCAACGGCGGCCTGATGGAGCGCCAAGACCCGCTGACCAAGCCCGTCATCACCATCGACGTGGACGACATCGACGCCACGCTGGCCACGGTCGAGTCACTCGGTGGCTCCACGGTGATGGGCAAGATGTCGGTCATGGACATGGGGTATGCCGCGTACTTCAGCGACAGCGAGGGCAACGTGATGGGGCTTTGGCAGAACGGCACCTGAGGACCTGAAGACCCCCCGTGCACCCGGCAGAGCTCACTTACCCTTGCTGCCTTCCGGCCCTGGGGGAATTGGGCGAGGTGCCGCCACACGAGGGGCTGCGTCCGAGCATACGTGACCTGGCAGCCCGGCCGCGAACCCCTGCGTCGCCAAATCCCCGCGGCCGAAAGGCGGCTGGTGCGTCCTCGCAGCGGGCCGATCCCTGACCCGTGCGTGATTTCGGCGAAGGCCGGTCGAGGCGATAGCGTCTGCGGCGGAGGATTCGCATAGTGGCCTAGTGCGCACGCTTGGAAAGCGTGTTGAGTGAAAGCTCTCAGGGGTTCGAATCCCCTATCCTCCGCCACGTGGAACCGGGCGCTGACCTGGGACAACGCCGCTCCTTCGCCGAACCGCACCGACTCAGGTTCGGTCCGGCTCAGGGGTCGTAGTCTCAGTGTCGATTAGCTCCGCCCGGGGTGGCTCCCTTGTCAACGCACACGCCACCCACCTCCTCGTTGACGAATCCTGGCGGCACCGTGCGGCACCCGTTGGCCAGACTGGCAAGAGCGAGCGGACACTGCTCGCCGCCCTGGCCAACCGCTGATCGCCCTGCACGAGCGCGCACAGGCGTGTGCCGAAAGGGCATCGGCTCGCGGACACAGCCTAAGTCCGCAGTGCGGTGCACATGCATAGCGCAAACCCGTGGGACGGCGCGTCAGGCGACACGAACTCTGGGACCATCGCGACAGGCACCCTGAGTCACGCCGGTACCGCCTGGCTGAACCCTCCCGTCTCAGAACGGGTTGCGCTTTGCGGCGCCAATGCTTGGCTTCTATCATGACCGCCCTCCGCACCCGACCGCCTTGAGCTGCATCCGATCGACACTGCCGAAGGTGAACGGATCGTGGCCCGCCGCCCCGACGAAGCCGACCACTGGGCTCATGACTTCCCGTTCGACGGTGACGTATTCGGGGCCACCGCCTCCCTCCGGGCGACCGCCGAGCACGGCGAGCAACGTCCTTTCGGCTTTTACCGCATCACACGAGTAGCTGACGGACGGGCAATCGGCGGCATCGGCTTCAAAGGCCAACCCCAAGACGGACGCATCGAAGTGGGTTACGGCCTCGCACCGTCGGCACGAGGGCACGGCTCCGCCTCCGAGGCATTGGCCACCCTTGTGACCGTGGCTGCTGATCATGGCCCAACTCACGTCATCGCCGACACCGACAAAGACAACATCGCGTCACAGCGGACCCTCGAACATGCTGGCTTCGTCCGCGTCGGCTCCAGAAACGACCTCTACTTATACGGATTCGCCCTCAGGCAAGCGGCAGGCCGCGACGTGTACAACAACGAAAAGGCACCCGAGCGGGGGAAGGACCCATGAGCGCCGGCTCATCGGCTGGCAGGAGAACTGAACCGTGGCGTCATCTGCGTCAAACTGGGCGGGCCATCCTGGCCGTGATACCCCCCGCCCCCCCGGGTTTCATAGCGCGATGATCCCGCAGAGCGCGTAGGTACGGGATGGTCTCCGCAGCATCCTCGTCTCGTCGGTCGTGCTCCGTACACTGGGTTGGCATGGGCGTCACTCTTCGGATGGTCGAGGACGCAGATCTCGATCAGGTCTTCGAGTGGGAGCGAGATCCCGGTGCTGTCGCGATGGCGGCCTTCACGAGAGCCGACCCCTCTGACCGTGCAGCGTTCGATCGGCACTACGAGCACATACGCAACGACTCGGACTGCACGTTGCTTCCGATCGACGACGACGGCGAATTCGCAGGAACGATCGGGAGCTTCACGATGGAGGGTGAGCGAGAAGTCACCTACTGGATCGACCCATCCCGTTGGGGTAGGGGGCTTGCCTCGGCAGCCCTCGAGGCGTTTGCTCAGATCGAGCTGACGAGGCCGCTGTTCGCAGGCGTCGCCGAACACAACATCGGCTCGGCCAAGGTGCTCGCGCGTGCGGGCTTCGTCCAGATTGGCTCCGAGACCGCGCCTGCCGATAGCGTGACCGGGGACGTGGTCGAGCACCTCTACCGTCTCGACGAGTAATCGAGTCGCGCCCTGCTCGACAACCGCTTGCGCCCAACCGGCGCCGACTACAGGCCACACGTCGGTCTGTTCCCAAAGGATCGATCACCGGGACGGGGCCGCGACTGCTCCGCATGGCTCACTCGCCTCTGGCGCCGGTGGGGCGAACGGCGCGGTGCGTTTGGCCTCGTGAGCGAAGTCGAACGGCCGGTTGGCACGCGGCCCCGAGCCCACCGGCTGAAGTCATCGGACAAATTCGCAGATTCGCCGAGGGGGAAACAGTGCGTATCTTGCTGGTTACGTAACCATACAGGTATGTTAGGCGCTATGGAAGCTGTTCTGCATGCGATCGCGGACAAAAGTCGGCGAACCATGCTGGAGGCCCTGGCTACCGGTCCGGCAACCGTGAGTGAACTGGCGGCGCTGCTGCCGATTGCCCGCCCCGGCGTATCGCGGCATCTGCGGGTGCTGCGAGAGGCAGGACTCGTCGAGGTTCGCCAGGAATCCCAACGGCGCATCTACAGTCTGCGCCCGCAGCCACTCGCCGAGATTGACGACTGGCTGGACCCCTACCGGGCACTGTGGGAGCCGCGGCTGGAGGCCCTGCACACCGAGATAGCCCGCGGGAAGCAAAACCGAAGGAGTATCCGATGACCAAGAACACCTCGACAGGCCCCCGTATCCTGGGCAGCCTGCGAACCGCAGACGGAGCGGGCATCGTCCGCCTGGAAGACCGTTTCGATACCGATATCGATGATCTGTGGTCGGCCTTGACCGACCCCCAAAAAGATTGAATGTCAAGATGTCTCAGCCGCGCCGTCCATATCACTCGACACTCCGTGAGGATCAGGCGCGGGCGACTCGAAGAGCGGTTGTCAGCGCCGCCCGCGACCTCTTCGTCGAGCTTGGGTGGTCACGCACGACCATTGATGCCGTGGCCGCCCGTGCGGGGGTGAGCCGCAAGACGGTTTTTACCGCGGTCGGCGGGAAGGCGGCACTTCTGAAGCTCGCCCTGGACTGGGCGTTGGTGGGTGACGACGAACCGGTTCCGATGTCCGGACGGCAGGTCATCGAGGAGATTGAACAGCTGACGGAGCCTCGCGAGCTCATCGCCCACTGGGCACAGTTCGTCGCCGAGCTGGAGGAGCGGGCCGCCCCCTTGGCCGACGTGCTTGTCGTGGCTGCGGACGCCGACCAGGAAGCAGCCGATATCCACGCGGTGTCCGAACGTAACCGGCTCGGGGGCGCAGAGTTTATCGTGTCCCGCCTCTCGGCAATTGATGGCCTGCGACCCGGACTGACCACCGAGCGTGCCGTAGCCGCCACCCTGGTGCTCATGGACCCGGCCGGTCACCGCACCCTGGTCAGCGAGCACGGCTGGACGCGCGCCGATTACGCCGACTGGATAGCGCGCGCGGCCGTGGCCGAGCTGCTCGAGGGAGACTCGAGGGAGATGGTTAGGGACGTCGAGCAGGAGGCCGCCGACCGCTTCGCGGAGCCTGTCCAAGGCCCGTACCTTCGCGACGACGGTGCCCTTTGACCTGCTCATCACGTGCAAGCGGTCGATGCCCCCATCGTCCTTGCGGCCCACGGTGACCCGTCCATGCCAGTGGCCGTCCTTGCCGAGATAATTGCTCGACTGCCCGTTGCCTGTACGCCCCATGGTCAGCTCCCGGATCAGCGGTGGCGGTGGCGGAGCCGGTCGCGTACTCGTCCAGGCGCGGAGCCGCGATACGCCGCAAACCGCCGATCTGCACGGACTCGACCACGCCGCTTACGACCAGGCTGTACATCGACCGACCGATGCCCAGGCGAAGGGCCGCCTCCTCGACGCGCAGCAGCAGGGTAGGGATCAAGTGCTCGTCATGTGCTGAACCGTGCTCATCGGGCGACTCCTCGGGGCAGTGATGTCCGGCTGTCCGCAAACCGGGCCTGACGGGTGGGGCTCTGGTTCGGCCGCGTGCGGACTCGTTTCCTCCTCACGCGCGGGCACGCCCTTGAGTGGACTGGGTGTGAGCCTGTGGGCGTGCAATGTGAGCCAGGTGAGGCTGTCGGTGCGTGCCGCTGGGCAGGGACGTTGGCATTGGCTTGCGAACCATGACATCGCCAAGGGTCGCGCGGGCGAGATCGACGTACAGAACCGAGATGACTCTTCTGTGGACGGCGAACCCCTCCGAGGGTCCGTGCGTGCGTACAGGACGCGATCGCTACCGGCGAGGAGTCACGGTGGTGATCAGCTTGGTCAGCGAGCGAACCGTCGTGTCCCATTTGGGATCGGGGAACTGACCTGAGCCTGCCAACTCGGCCAAGTGGTCGAGCACCCGCCGACAGGCGACCGAGGACTCCATCACCCGGTTCGCACGCTCGCTCACGCCGTGGGAGTCCCGTTCGACGACTATGTCGACGATCTTCGCCGCCCCAGCCCCGTTCGCGGCCGCGCGTCGCTCCTCGTACGCCGCCCCCTTGCACCGGTCCGAACACCCCGTAGGCCGTCGAGACGGCATAGGCCCGCCGGGCGCGGGAGCCGGAGCCTTTGGTGACTCGCTGGCGAAGCCTAACGGTGGCGAAGGTGGTCTCATCGGGTTGGTGCGCCGGTGGATCCAGTGCCCGGCGGCGTGGTGGTAGAAGGCCAGCTGCACGTCGAGGTGGTCGGTGATCTTGGCGGCCCTCCTTGGGCCACTTGGTGCCGTAGTCGGCGGCTAACACGATGGCCGCGGCTTGGGCGTGGTCCTCGTCCTCGGCGTTCCAGACTCGGCGAGCGCCTTCTTCGCGCCCGGCTGGGTCGAGACAGTTACCGCTCCCGGACTGCGTAGGTCAGGTGGGTTACCCGTTGCGTCGGTTCCGCGCGGATCGGGTCCATAGCCACGCGACCCGCGTCCACGCCCTCGAACAGGCGGATTCCGGAGCCGAACAGCACGGGGGAGAGCGCGATCGAGAACTCGTCGATCAGGCCGGCGTTCATGCACTCCTGGATCGTTGCGCCGCCGCCCGCGATGCGCACGTCCCGGTCGCCGGCGGCCTCGCGGGCCTGGTCGAGCGCGGACTCGATGCCGTCGCTGACGAAGTGGAACGTGGTCCCACCCGGCCGCCCCCAGGGGTCACGCTTCTCGTGCGTCACGACGAAGACAGGTGTTTGGAACGGCGCCTCCTCCGGCCACGCCTGCTCACCGGCGTCGAACATGCGCTTACCCATAACGCTCGCGCCGGTGCGCTCGAACGTCTCCCTCACGATGTCGTTGTCGCGCCCCTCCTCGCCGCCCTCGCCGAGCTTCAGGTTCTCCCGGAAGAACCGCAGCGGGAAGATCCACTGCTGCAGTTCCATCCACTGCTGCCCCATCAAGTCGTCGAGGGACTCGGGCGCGATGAACCCGTCCAACGACATCGACACGCTGAAGAACACCGTCCCGGCCATCAGCCCTCCGCTCCCAACCGAGCGATCTCGGCGACGTAGGCAGCCAGGCTGCTCAGGGTCTGCTGGCCGCCCTCGATCGCGTGGTACCTCTCCACCGCCTCGTCGCGCAGCTCCTTGGTGGGGAACACCGTGCGCATCTCGATCCGCGTCGCCGCACCGCCGGGCTCGAACGTCAGGACCGACTTGAAGGCGTTCGGGTCGCCGCGGGACTCACCGTGGAGCAGCGCGATCCGCTCCGGCGGGGCGATCTCGGTCCAGGTGATCCACTCGGTGTAGTCCGTCCCGTCCGGTCCGTGCATTACGAAGTCCCACTCCCCGCCGACGCGGAACTCGAACGACTGCGTGGTCGTGGTGAACCCCTCCGGTCCCCACCACCGCGAAAGGTGCCGGATCTCGGTGAACGCCTCGAACACCAACGCCCGTGGGGCGTCGATGACCCGGGAGATCACGATCTCGTGGTCGGACGTCGCGGTCTGCGCCAGCGTTCCTCGAACTGTCGCGCTCATTTAGCTACTCCTCCTGCCTTGCCTGCTTCAGATCCTGCACGTATGCGTCCAGCCGGTCGAAGCCCTCGTTCCAGAACCGCTCGAATCCGCCGGTCCACTCGTGGACCGGTCGCAGCCCGCGCGCTTCAAGGCCGTACAGGCGCTGCTTGCCTGCCTTGCGATCCCGCACCACCCCGACCTCCCGGAGCACCCGCAGGTGCTTGGACGCGCGCGGCTGGGTCATCCCCAACTCCCGGGCCAACTCGGTCACCGGCCGCTCACCCGCCCGCAGCAGCACCAGAATCTCCCGGCGTCGCGGCTCGGCGATCGCGTTGAAGACGTCCGACGTCGTCGCTGCTCGTGCCATGACGTCATCATATGCCGATATCGGCATGCGTCAAGCCGGGCGTCCACGGTTGGATCCGACCGGACGGGTCCGTTGCTGGGGCACCGGCAAGGATGGCGGCAAGCAGCTCGGTCGGGGACGCGCCGGCTATCTGCGCCGCGGCCGTCGAGCCGGCCGACGTCCCGATGGTCAGTTCGGCTGTGGGTCACATCCAGCCCGGCGTCGAACAGGCCTGCTGGTCATGGTCGGACCTCGGCCGATCGGGGGCCGTCGAGGTTGGATGCAGCGCTGACGAGGCCGCCCACGGCCGACCCTGAAGGCTGTTGCCGCCAGCGGATGAGGAGCAGCCCCCGCCCTGAGCACGAGCGGGTTCACGGGCGTAGATCCTGGTTGGCCGCAGCGTGGCACGCTGACTAAGGCAGACGGCGGCGGTGGTGCCTGCCCTGACCGATCGCCGTTCTGGCAATCTAGCGGCCATGGAACGTGTGCTTGGAATCGGTGGACACTTCATGCGGGCCGCTGACCCGGAGGCCCTCAGTGCCTGGTATCGCGATTGCCTGGGCCTGGACGTCGACCAGAACGGCCTGTGGCGTCAGGGAACCGGGCCCACGGTGTTCGCGACGTTCGATTCCGAGACCGACTACTTCGGGTCCCGCGCCCAGCGCACCATGCTCAACTTTCGGGTCGGCGACCTGGATGCGATGCTCGCCCAGCTGCGCTCCAAGGGAGCGGACGTGGCTGAAGAGACGCAGGACATGGAGGGTGTCGGTCGATTCGGTTGGGTCACCGATCCTGAGGGCAATCGGGTCGAACTGTGGCAGCCCAGCTGACAATGCCCCCAGAAGCAGTGACGTGTTGGTGGCGGCACAGCCGGTCCGTCGCTAGGCCGTCTGAACGTTCGGGAGCGGGCGGCATACGTGTTCTGGTTGGTGCGACCTCGATCGTGCGTCGCCGCGTGACGACGTCGGCCAGTCGAGCGGCCCAGATCGGCGCTGGTCTCCGCATGGCCGAACGTAAATCCGGTCGCCAACTGGGAGGCAAACAACCACCGGACGCGCTCTGACGCGGCTGCGGAAATGACGCGGGACCATCGCGGGTGACAGGTCCGGCGCCGGGCACACGCTTCGACAAACCCGTGATTGCCGTCGCGCGCCGCCGGCGTCCTCACCTGGCCACCGGCTGGTCCGCCACTTCTTGGTTGGCTAGCACTCCTTCCGGTTCGCAACAGTCATACGCATGACCCAGCGCCACTTTGCGATGCGCCTGTCACGGACGAAGCCGAACTCCTCGAACAGGCTTTCCGGGCCGGTGTGCAGGTACGAGCCTCGCTGCGGTCCACGCCCATCCAGTTGCTCAGGGTAGGCCTCAACGATGCCTCCACCGGCCTGGCTGATGGCGCTCAGCGCCCCGGAAAGTCCTGCCCGCGCCACACCGTGGCGACGGTGTCCGCTGCCGGTGAACACGCAGCCGATCCGCCAATCAGGCAAATCGACAAGCTTTCTCTCATAAGCCTTGGGGTTCTTGATCGTGGCCACTTCAGCCGGCGGCCCGTACTGACACCAGCCCACACACTCGCTGCCGAGGTAGACGAGTATCTGATGGACGGTCCCATCGTTGACATGGGCACGTTTGGCCTCCCGGTTACCCGCCACCGTGCTGTCCTTGCCAATGCCCTCGCGGTGGAACCCGATGCACCAGCAACCACCCCAGACGCCGTTATTCGCCTCCACCAGCGCAGAGAAGTCAGCCCACGTATCAGGCGCGAGCGGCTTGGTCACGTAGCGGCCCGGTGCTGGCAGCGTCACATACCCCACCCTGCCTCAACGCACACCGGCACGCCAAGCAGATGATCAGACGCGCCTTGGCCCGACATGTGGTCGACGGGGCCCTCTGAGAGTCATCACCACATGTCAAGCTCGCCCATCGCGCCACGACGCAGCACCAAGTCAGGCGAGGCGGTGGAATGACTCGGCCCCTGTCGCGCCGCGCCGTGCGAGGGCGCTGCGGTCTGGACTCTATGTGGACCCGCAGGGGGCTTCAGCTCTCGGAGCCTGCTCGCGCGTGGCAGTGATCGAGGCCTTCCCGGCGGCGATGAGTATCGCGGTAATCCCAGGTCTGTACCCCAACCGACCAACGGCCCTCAAGGAGAAGGACATGACCGCTACCTACACCTTCGACGTCTTTTCCAGCCTCGACGGCTACGGCGCCGCCAGCGCCAACTGGACCGGCTACTGGGGTAAGCAAGGCGCCGAGTTGCTAGACCACCGCCTCGCCTTGTACGGCGCGGAGCAGCGGATGGTCTTCGGGGCTAACACGTATCGGGCATTCGAGCGGATGCTGGCCTCGAGCACCGAGGAGTCCGATGTGCGTGACCCATGGGTCACTCGGATGAGGAGCCTGCCGGCAACTGTGGTGTCGACGACGCTGGAAGGCCCTCTCGACTGGCCGAACGCGACGCTCGTGAGCGGTGACGCCGTCGACGTCGTCGCCCGGCTCAAGGAGGAGTCCGAGGTGCCGTTGCGCTCGCACGGCAGCCTGTCCTTGAACCGCGCGCTGATGGCCGCCGGCCTAGTCGACCGCCTGCAGGTGACACTTTTCCCTGTTGTCACCGGTCAGACCGGGCTGGACCCGATCTTCCAGGGCGCGGCCGACTTCGACCTGGAGCTGGTGGAGAATCGGACGCTCGACGGTCACATCCAGGAGCTCATCTACCGACCCACCCTCCATTGACCTGGGCGGATTCGAAGAGGATCCAGCATGTTCGCATCCATCCATGCATCCCGCTTCGGTGGAGGTGAACGAAGCACGACGCCGCGCAAGGCAAGTGGCCCTACGACACATCGCCTGCCGATGAGAGTCACCATGGGTGCTTGACCGGGGCCCTCTCGCGCGTGAGGGTCGGGCCATGCAACCCGATGCGTTTGACCTCTGCGGTCGTGTCGCCCTCGTCACCGGCGCCGGAGCGGTAGACGGTATCGGCTTTGCCACCGCCAGACTCCTGGGCGCGATGGGCGCCGCCGTGGCATTAACGGCCACTACCGCCCGGGTGCACGAGCGCGCCGACGAGCTGGAGCAGGCAGGGATCCGCGCAGTGGGGGTCGTCGCTGACCTAAGACACGAGGAGCAGGTCCGGCGTACCAGCCGCGAGGTGTCCCAGGCGCTCGGGACTCCCACGGTGCTGGTGAACAACGCCGGCATGACCAGCCTCACTATGCCCGCCGTTGATGTGGCGTCTTCCGGAGGTGATGAGTCTGGCTCGGTCGGCACCATGACCTACGAGCAGTGGCGGCTATCGCTGGCCCGAAATCTCGACACCGCGTTCCTGACCACACGCTCCGTCCTCCCCGGCATGCGCCAGCAACGCTGGGGCCGAATCGTGATGATCGCCTCCGTGACCGGACCCGTGATGGCGATGCGCGGTGAGGCCGCCTACGGCGCGGCGAAGGCCGGCATGGTGGGCCTTGCGCGGTCGGTGGCAGTGGACCACGCCGCGGACGGGATCACCGTCAACGCCGTGGCGCCGGGCTGGATCCGCACCGGCAGCCAGACCGCCGACGAGGCCCTCCAGGCGCGGCGCACGCCGATGGCCGCAGCGCGACCCCTGAGGAGGTGGCCGCTGCCATCGCCTTCCTGAGTTCACCCGGTGCGTCCTACGTTACCGGCCAATGCCTGGTGATCGACGGCGGGAATTCGGTGGCCGAGGAACGCGCCTGAGCGCCAGTCGAATGGGCACCCTCACAGCGCTCGGATTGGGGAGTGCCTGGTTTATCGCGACACGAGCGCGCCTTGACGTGATGCGAGGAACACCCTCTGTGAACAACGACGCTCATTCAGCAACTATGTCTTAGCGTAACTGGCACGATACGGATTGTGAACAGTTTAGGATCTTCATCGTAATTATGCCTTACGGTGACACGGGTATTACCGACTGTAAAAAGCCTAGGTGGTTCGAAGCCTGATTCCTCGCAATCGACCCGATGACCCGATCGTCGCGCTGTCCCCACCGCTCCAGGATGCACCAATTAATCCCCCAAGAGGGTGAAGTCGGGTATTACCCCATTGTACGATAAAGGTACTTGTCGGCTTCGAGGCCGGCTGCGCGCACATGCCGAGGGAGTCTCATGAAGTTGCCGATGACTGGTGCCCGGCGCGGGCTGGCGGTTCTCGTGACCGTGGCATGCGCCCTCGCGATCGCGGCGCCCGCGCAAGCAGTCGTACCGACGAAGCCGGCCCAGACGTGGGGCGTCAACGGCCGGGTTTCTGCCATCTTGCCGCTGCCCAGCGGCAAGGTCGTCATTGGTGGCTCCTTCACTGCGGTGGTCGACAGCGCCGGCACCACGAAGTTTCCCGTGTCGAACGTCGCCCTCTTCGACCCGGCGACCGGCGTCTTTGACTCCACCTGGCACCCCAGCGTCAACAACTCGGTCAACGCGCTCGCGACGGACGGCAGCCGAGTCTTCCTCGGCGGCGCATTCGGCAAAGTTGGCGGCGTCACCCGCGACAAGCTCGCCGCCGTCCATGTGAGCACCGGGGCACTCGACAGCAGCTGGGTCGGTCCCATGCTCGACGGCCCAGTGGATGTCATGCGGCTCAATGGCAGTTCGCTCTTTATCGGCGGCAACTGGAACACCGTCACATCGGGCGGTGCGCCTGTTACGCAGGCGAAGGTGGCGAAGCTCAGTGCCTCGACCGGTGCGTTCGACACGGCATTCCGCCCGACGGCGAACCCGAGCCTGGCCGACCCTACGCCGAGCGGCCGGGTCTGGGCGCTGCTGGTGTTGGACAATGGCAATGTCGTGCTCGGGGGGGACTTCGGGGACATCAACCGCGCCCCGTCCACGCGGAAGATCGCCATCGTGAACCCGAACACCGGAGTCCCGGTTCCGGGCTTTGCGTCACAGCCCAACAACGGGTCCACTTTCGCCACCATCCTTGACCTGGCGACTGACGGTATCCGCATCTACGAAGCCGTTGCTGGTGGCGGCGGAGCCTGCACCTCGGTCAACGCGTCCACGGGTGCTCGCGTCTGGTCGGTGCACTCCAACGGTAACCTGCAGTCCGTCCGTGTCGTCGGCAGCAATGTCTACTGCGGCGGGCACTACAGTGGCACAAGCTCATTCGGCGGGCAGACCCGCAGCAAGATCGCTGCAGTCGATGCGGCGTCGGGGACTATCTCGCCGTGGGCACCGGTCATCAACAGCGCGCTCGGGGTGTGGTCCATGGGGTCCGACGCCACGCGGCTCTACCTCGGCGGTGACTTCACCAAGGCCGGCGGGGTGGCGCAGCAGCACTTCGCGATGTGGATCGACTCGGCGGCCGCGAGCGTCCCAGGGCCGCCGGATCTTGCCGCGACCGCCGGCGACGCTGTGGTGCACCTGGACTGGCAGCGCCCCTCTAGCGACGGAGGATCGCGAATTCTGCGGTACAAGGTCTGGCGTAAGCTCGCCGGAGCGGCTCAATACCCCAACGCTGCACTCGCGACTGTCTCGACCGGAACTGCCTACGACGACACCACCGTGACCAACGGCACGGCGTACACCTACACGGTGCTGGCCTTGAACAGCGTCGGAGGCGGCGCGTCCAGCAACCAGGTCACCGTGACACCCGGCACCGGCGCACAGACGCTACCGAGTGCGCCGCGCTCGCTCACTGCCACGCTCGGTGCGGCGAACGTGACCCTGGGATGGCAGCCACCGACGTCGCCCGGCAACCCACAATTCACCCGCTACGACATCTACCGGGGCACGACGTCGGGTCAGCTGACCCTCTTGGCCAACGTACCGGCGAACAGCACCACATTCAGCGACGCACAACCGCCGACGGGCACGACCTACTTCTACGCTGTCCGGGCAGTCAGTACAGCGGGGTCCAGTCCGGACTCCAACGAGGCGAGCGCCGGCACTTCCTCGACAGGTGTGCCGGCCCAACCCACGCTGAGGGGTTCGGCTTCTGGCACGACGGTGACCCTGAACTGGACCCCGGGCAGCGGCGGCGGCCCGGTGGACAAGTGGGTCATCCTCCGGGACAATGTCCAGCTCACCAGGATTGGCGACCCCTCGGTCACGACCTACAACGACACGACCGTGGCCTCGGGGACGACCTACTCCTACAAGGTCAGGGCTGTCAACTCAGTAGGTAACGGCCCGAACTCGGTCGCCGTCTCGGTCACCGTCCCCTGAGCGGACCAGGAAAGCAGCGCTGGTCACGGGGCTTTGGTGATATCTCGTTCCACACAAGCTAGGGCGCGTCTCCCACGTGCGGCGGTAGGTCAACGCGATGCTGGCCGGGTGAGTCGTGGGCGGGAGTCGACCGATGGGCAGTGGGACCGGGTGCGCCGTTAATGCCGCAGGTGCACGGAAGGTCGCGGCCGTTTCGGGCTCATTCACAGGTGAGCGCGGATCAGCCGTCCCACCAGCGGAGCACGCGCAAGGCGCGCAGCGTCAGCCAGCGCGAGGGCTGGCCGACACCGTCGTCGATGTCGAACCAGACACGTCCCCTCGGAGTGCGGTCGAGCACCCACATGCCGCCAGGTGTCTGCTTGGTTCGGAGGTTGTCGATCGCCTGCCCCAGTCTTGGGTCAGGCACGCCGTCGCCGAGATCGGCGGCCGCCCGGAAGTAGTCCAGCGCCCGAAGCACGTCGTAGTGCCAACGGCTGGGATGGACGAAGGAGAGGAACTCCTCGTCGGCCGGTTCGCCCGTGCTGAAGCGGCAGTAGAGACGCCGTTGCAACAGGTATTCCTCACCGGCTCGTCGCGCCGCGCGGGAGTCCGGCGTTCCGCCGGCGGCACGTTCGTGCTCGAGCAGGCCCTCCAGCACGTTGATCGTGGTTGCGAATGACGAGCGAGTCGAACCGTTGGCGCGCTCGCAGTTCCACCCGCCGTCCTCGAGCCGCTCCCCGACGAGTCGCGCGACGATCGGGGACACATCCACCCCGAAGTAGGCGCCGTCGGCGACCGTGCGGCCGTTGATGCACTCCTCCGTCTCCCCGACCCAGAACGGTTGGCCACCCTCGTCCCACCGCGAGTTCTCACCGATGAGTCGCACGGCTCGGCTGGCCGAGTCCGACGCCGGCTCCAAGCCGAACTCCCGAAGCTGCGACAGGACGAACGATGTCGCCGTCCACGGCTGGCCGATCTCCGCCCACTCACTGGGATCGAAGTCGCGGGGAACGAAGGCGCCGCCGTCCCACTGCCCGTCCGCATCTTCCAGGGCTAGGAGCCGCGCACCCCACCCTTCGACCTCGACTCGGCCCCGTTTCCGCCGCCACTGCGATTCCGGGCGGTCTTGCAGGTCACGCATGACCTGCCAGCAAATCGACGGATCGGAATCGAGGAGCCAGTCGACAACCGCACCCGAGCCGCACATGCACGCGATGCTAACGCCACACCGATCGAGCCGTCGCGACGCTCAAACGCCGTGAGCGCGGCTGCTCAGCCGATGTCGAGGGATACCTCGTCAACGACACCCTGGAAAAAGTGTGTGTTGTTGGGTTTCCCGCCGAGGGTGAGCTCGCTGGTGTTGGAGATACTGTTCACTGTCCTGGGGATCGAGGGGCCAGGGGTGCCATCAACCTCGGCGTAGGCCGTGGCGTTGCCGCCAGCGGTCAGGTGGCAGACGACGTGGTGCCACTGGCCGTCCGCGATGCTGCCTATGCTGGCTGGACCATACACGCGGTTCGTCGCCCCGTTCGCACCGTTGAAGGCGCAGGCGGGGAACCCGAACTTGGCGGCTGTGCTTTGCGGAGCGTAGATCTCCAGCTTGTAGGCCCCGCCGACGGCGGTGGATTTGCCCTTCTGGACGACGTTGTAGTCGCCAGTCACCAGGTTCGTGGGTACCTTCAGCCAGGTCGACACGGTCAGCGCAGACGCGCCGGGGTCGAGTTGTGCGTCGTCCGGGACCCGCACGATCGGGACGGGACCGGTGAACTCGTAGGCGTTGCCGAACATTCCCGGGACACCGGTCTGCACGTCGGCGCTGATGACGCCGTCGTGGTTGAAGCCGGAGGAGTCGGACATCACCGTGGCAGCGGGTCCTTCATCCATGTGCCACAAGGCGACGGTCGGTGAGCCGGGGGTGGATCCGGTGGTGGTGAATGACTGATCGGCACCCAGGCTCGTGCCACTGGCGTTATTCGCCACCAGCCGGTAGTGGTACGTCGTATTGGCGGCCAGCCCGCTGATTGAGGCCGATGCGGCGACCAGGCTCGTACCCGCACCCGCCGAGGTCGGCGCTGTGCTGTTGCCATAGGCCGTGGTGGTGCCGTACTCAAAGGAGTAGTCGGTGGCCGCCCCGTTCGGGTTCACGGTGCCGTTCAGGGTGGCGATGTCCTGGCCGACCGCGGTCGCGGTGCCGGTGTTGACGGTCGGCGCCTGCGTCGGGGGGGTCGAGCCACCCTGGCATTGGCCGGACCCGGAGTCTGTGAAGCCGCCGGATGTGGTGTCAGGAACGAACGAGAAGTCGTAGCTGCTGGGGTGCAGGGTCAGGGCAAGGATGCCGAACGTGGTGTTGTCCCGCTTCTCGGTGTTCGGCAGCGCGTTCGCGCTCAGCGGTGTGTGATTCACGCCGCCAGTGCCGACCGTGAACTGGCGGATGCCATTGGGGTCAGCGACAGAGTTCGGGTTCTGAGGAGCGAACCGGCTGTAGATGTGGTTGTGTCCGGCCAACAGGATCTCCACGCCCCCGTCGTAGAGTTCCTGGACCAGTGGCTTGTACTTCCCGGTGACCGCGCCGTTGGCCCAGTAGGGCCGGTGCAGGTACGCCAGCGTGCATGCCGTCGGGTGGGCGGCGAGATCCTGCTTCAGCCAAGTGCCCATGGGGTTGGTGGCCCCACAGCCCCCAACGCCAGGCTGTGTGCATTCGGAGTTCAACGCGACGACGTGCCAAGCCCCGACGTCGTAGCTGTAGTAGCCCTTGCACGCCGTGACGCAGCCCGGCTGATCCGGACTCGCACGGTTTCCGAAGTAGGTGAAGTAGCCGGCGGCGCCTGGCGTGCTGCACCCGCTGCCGGCATACTCGTTGTCGCCGACAACCGGGTGGGCAAGAGAATTGAACCTTCCCCAAGTAGGGCCGTACTCCGTGAGGAACGCGTTGGCCTGACCGCAGTTGTACTGCTCGTCGCCGACCGGCAAGACCGCGTCGTACCCCCCGCCCGCTATCAGGTTTGAGGTCTCCAATTGATGGCACTTCTTGTTTGTCTTTGCGGTGCCGGGGGCACAGGCGATATCCCCCGCCGCCGCGATCACCGGATCACCGGACGCAGTCATCGGATTACCTGCCGCAACCGCCGGCACGACCGCCGACGTCGTGAATCCCGCTGCCGCCACTGTTATCAAGACCGACAGCCCAAACTTCACCGACAACCTGTTCACGACTTTCCCCCGCAATCCGCTCAACGACGTCGTCAACGTATCAGCCTGCAGTTGATCCCTCTACCCACTGCAAAAGCCAAATTTATACTGGCTCCAAATAGCACCTTGCGCCTGACCAGCAACGCGCTGTGACGGCTCTCTCCATCCATGCTGCGCACGTCTGCCTGCGTCTGCTCAACGCCATTACTCAGCCGCTTGCGCTGTCTCGACTCATGCGGACCGAGCGCGCGAGCCGACTGCCGACTTGAGCTGCGTGATAACGGAGACCCTCAAGCATCCGCATTCCATGTCCTTCGACAGCACGTGGCTGCTCAGCCGACGGCTGGCTCGCTTAGACTCGCGGCGTGATTTTCAAAGGTGTCCGTCCGCGGCGCCCCTACCCGGAACACGGCCTCGAGATGCGCGACTGGGCAGAGCTGCCGCCACACCAGATCAGGCTCGACCAGCTGATCACGACCAAGGACACGCTCGACCTAGCGACTCTGCTGGACGAGGACTCGACGTTCTTCGGAGACCTCTTCGCCCATGTCGTGGAGTGGCAGGGCGAGCTGTATCTCGAGGACGGCCTGCACCGCGCCTTGCGGGCCGCTCTGCAGCAGCGCCACGTGCTGCATGCGCGCGTGCATCTGATCGCGCACTAGTCTTGCCGTGCATCCGCGCACGCGGGAGGAGGCGCCGTGACCTGGAGGACCCCCATCACGCTGCTGGTGCTGCTCGTGGTGCTCCTCGGGGCGGCCTACTACGGCTGGCAAACGATCATCTCTCCCGCTACCGACGGCGGTACGACGCCCGTCACCGTGAAACCGGCCTGCACCGACCGGCACCAGTTCCGCAAAGGTCAGCGCATCAGGTCCCGAAACGTGGTCGTCAACGTCTACAACGCCGGCGGGATCGGCGGGCTGGCCGCTGACACGCTGGCCACCATGACGAAACGCGGGTTCAAGAAGGGCGTGGCCGACAACGTGTCAGGCATCGGCGCTTCCAACGTCACCATCCTCACAGACGGCAACGCATCGCCTCAGATCCGCCTCGTGGCCAACCAGTTCAAGGGCAAGGTCAAGCTTGTCAAGGGGGCCCGGATGGCTCCAGGCATCGACGTGGTCGTCGGCGACAGCTTCCACGGGATCGACAAAACGGCCGCGCGGTCGCTGTTGCTGAGACACGACGTGTCCACGTGTACACGGACCGGCGGGTCACACAGCGGGCGCGCCTGAACAGGCCGGCACCTAGCGCGGGCCGCCCGCCCAGTTCGCGAGGCGACCGCCTCGGCTGACCGACTGGAGCCGCCGCTCCGTGCGGTCACGGTCCTTGCGTGGCGTCACGATCAGCAGGTCGTCGCCTCGCCTCAACGACGTACGCTGGTCAGGTGTGAAGCTGGCGTCCCCGCGCACGACAAGCGACACGCTCGTCCCCGAGGGAAGCCTGAGCTCGCCGATCTCCACCCCGTGCAGGCGCGACTGTTCGGTGATCTTCACCTGCAGCAGGTCCGCCGCGATGCGCTCCAGCGGGGCCGCCTCCACATCGACGTCACGCGGCCGGTCGACGGTAACGCCAAGCACGTTGGCCAGCAGCGGAAGAGCAGGCGCGGTCAGCACCGTGAGTACGACGACCAGCACGAAGACGAGGTTGAACAGGTCCTCAGCACGGTCGACCCGCTCCGCCAGCGGGATACTGGCGAGCACGATGGGCACGGCTCCGCGCAGACCGGCGAAAGCCAGGAAACCCTGCTCACGCCAAGGAACTCGAAGCGGCGTCGCACACAGCACTACGCTGATCGGCCGGGCTACGAGCGTGAGCGCCGCACCGACGACGACGCCGCCGACCATGTCCTTGAGCTCGAAACCCGAGGGTGACACCAGCAGGCCCAACATGATGAAGAGCCCGATCTGCGCCAACCAGGCCGAACCCTCCGCGAATGACCGGGTCGAGGCGCGGTGCGGCAGCTCGGAGTTCCCGAGCCAGAGAGCTGTTATGTAGACGGCTGCGAACCCGCTGGCGTGCAGGGCCGCCGTGCCGGCATACGAGAACACAGCAATCGCCATCACCGTAATGGGATAGAGGCCCGACGACGGGAGAGCGACGCGCCGAAACACCCAGGCACCGACCAGCCCGACGAGGGCACCCAGCACGACTCCCGCGATCAGCTCGTAGACAACGATGCCCACGAAACCGAACGCCCCGCCGTCCACGCCGTGCGCGCTGCTCAGCAGCACCACGAGGAGGACGGTCGGGGCGTCGTTGAGCCCGGACTCCGCCTCGAGCGCGCCGAGAAGCGACGGCCGCAGCGGCACACTCCGCAGCACGGTGAAGACGGCGGCGGCGTCCGTCGGTGACGTGATCGCACCCAGAAGGACGGCCAGGTCCCAGGGGAGGCCGAGGGCGTAGTGCGCGAGCACCGCGACGATCAGGACGCTGATGGCGACACCGACGGTGGCCAAGGCGAGGCCGAGCCCGATCGTCGGCCGCACCTCGGACCATTTTGTGGTGAGGCCGCCCTCGGTGAGGATCACCACGAGCGCGGCAAAGCCCAGCGCATGGGCGGTCTGGGCGTCGTCAAACTGTATGCCGAGCACCGACTCGCCCAGCAGGACGCCCATGGCGAGATAGATCAGCAGGCTGGGAAGGCCGACCCGCACCGACGCCCGCACGGCCAGCACGGCCAGCAGCAGGATGGCCGACCCCGCCAGCAGCATCGAGTCGAGGCTCTGCGCGTCCACGAACTCACCCTAGGGTTTTCCGGCCGGGATAGGCGCCGTCGCCCGACCCCTACCGAGGCCACGCAGATACCAGTGCCCGTGCGCGCGAATCTGTGCGGCGAGCCTGGTCGGCTTGACCTGGCTCGCCCTGTTTGCGACTCAGAGCACGGCGTCGAGGAACGTCCTGGTTTCTGCGTACTGGGTGGAGCCGAAGATCTGCGCCGGCGGCCCCTGCTCCAAGATGACGCCCTCGTGGAAGAAGGCCATCCGATCGGCTACCTCTCGGGCGAAACCCATCTCGTGGGTGACGACCATCATGGGCATGTGCAGCTCCGTAGCGAGCTCCTTCATCACCCCAAGCACCTCTCCGGTCAGCTCGGGGTCGAGTGCCGACGTCGGCTCGTCGAAGAGCATGACGTCTGGTTGCATGGCGAGCGCCCGTGCGATCGCCACCCGCTGCTGCTGCCCGCCGGAAAGCCGGATGGGATGCTCGTCGGCCTTGTCACCGAGGCCCACCTGGTCGAGCAGGCCGACTGCCCGAGCCCGCGTTGCGGCCTTGTCGCTTCCGCTGAGGCACAGCGGCCCGGCCATCACGTTCTCCACCGCTGTCAGCTGCGGGAAGAGGTTGAACTGCTGGAACACCATCCCCACGTGCAGGCGTAGCTGGCGGATCTGCTCTCGCTTGCGGCGAGTGCGGTAGCCGCCGCTGAGCCTCACGCCGGCGACCTCGATGGTGCCCTCAGTCGGGTCCTCGAGGAAGTTGACGCAGCGCAGCAAGGTCGACTTCCCGGAGCCGGACCGGCCGAAGATGACGACCACCTCGCCCTTGTGGAGCTGCATGTCGACGCCCTTGAGAACCTCGAGGTGGCCGAACCGCTTGTGCACGCCCTCGACCCGGACGATCACGTCGCGCTCGCTCATGGCGTTTCCTCAGTGTCCGTGCGTCGTGGCGCGGGGACGGCGAGTGGCCGCGGCCCTGACGTACCCCTTGGAGACTCGTGTCTCCAGACGGCGCTGGAAGAAGGTGAAGATGGCGGTCAGCGCCCAGTAGAGACCGGCGGCGATGATGTAGGCCTCGAGGTTCTTGAAGTCGGCCTTCCCTACCAGCTGCGAACGGCGGAAGATCTCGGCGCTGGCGGCCGTGACGCCGAGGAACGACACCAGCGCGGTGTCCTTCATCATCGCGATGAACTCGTTGCCGGTCGGCGGGATGATCACCCGGAACGCCTGCGGCAACACCACCTTGCGCATCTTCTGGGCGTATGTCATCCCCAATGCGTCGGCCGCCTCCCCCTGGCCGACGCTCACCGACTCGATGCCGGCCCGGAAGATCTCGGTCATGTAGGCGCCGTAGTTAAGGCCGAGCGCGAGCGTGCCTGCCATCGCCGACGACAGGACGAGACCCGCCGAGAAGCCAGTCCCCAAGCCCGGGAAGCGATCCACCAGGTGGGTGCCGATCGTGGGCAACGCCAGGTAGATGAGGAACATCTGGACGATCAGCGGCGTACCCCTGAAGAACGACACGTAGAAACCCGAGATGCCGTAGGCGATCGGGTTGGACGAGATGCGCGCCAACGCACCCAGCGACGCCAACACGACAGCCAGCACGATGCCGCCCACCGCGATGAAGAACGTGTAGCGCAGGCCACCGGCGATGAAGGCCAGATTGTCCTTCATCCACTGCGTGTCGTACGCCGCCAGCCAGAACAGCACACCCAGGCAACCGAAGATCACGAGCCAGACGAGTCCGACCTTGAGCCGGAACGGCAGGCCGGCACTTGCCAGCGCCAGCCGCTCCCTCAGGTCGGTGGCGGAGTCTGGCGCTCGAGCGCCGTCCGAGCTTGCATGCGACGTCATCGGACCGGCTCAAGCGGGCTCACTGCTGCACGCTCAGGTCCGTCCCGCCATACCACTTCTTCGAGAGCTGGCTCAGCGTGCCGTCTGAGTGCATCTGCTTGACGATCGTTTCGACCGCGGACTCGAAGGAGGCGGGGTCTTCCTGCGAGCTCTTGTCGATCGCAACCGACAGGGGCTCGTAGAAGATCGGGTCCCCGACGATCTTCACGGGGTTGCCCGCGTCGATGTAGCCCTGGGCAGTGGTCTTCGACGTGATCACGGCGTCTAGCCGGGTGCCGTCACCGAGAGCGAGGTCCTGAAGGGCGGTGGTGTCGGTGTCGTAGCCGGAGACTTCCGCGTTGTCAATGATGAAGTTGAACGAGAAGCCCTTGATCACCAGCGACTTCTGCAGATACTGCTCATAGGTGCAGGCGCTGCATACGCCGATCTTCTTGCCGTCAAGGTCGGTGCCCAGGTCGGTGACGCTGGTGTTGGCCTTGTTCACAACCACGACAGCCGGGGTGTAGTAGTAGGGCTCAGTGAAGTCGAGCACCTTCTGCCGCGAGTTCGTCGGCGTCATCGAACCCACACTCATGTCCCAACGCCCGTTCCAGTTTCCGGAGGTGATCACGTCCCATGACGGCGTCTGCCAGGCGATGTCGACGCCCAGCCGGTGGGCGATCTCCGTGGCGACGTCGATGTCGAAGCCCTTGTAGGTATCGGTCTTCGGGTCGAACGACGACTGGGGTGGATACGCCGGGTCGGTCGACACGGTCAGTGTCCCCTTGTCGCAGATCTGCGCCAGCAGGTCACCGGAGGCCTTGGTCGTGCCACAGACGCCGTTGCCGGAGGCCGCGGTGCTGCTGCTTCCGTCGCCACCCGCCGCACCGCAGCCCGCCAGGAGCAGTGTCAACACGCTGAGCAATGCCAAAACGATTCGCTTGTTGCGCATGGGTTGCCTCCAGTGGCCGCACGTGTCGAGTGGGTGAAGGATCGCACGAAGACTTCCCCGTTGGGAATGGTCCTCCCGACAATCGAGGGCCAATTTGTGACCTTGCGAGGGAATCGGGCAATGCAGGTCTCTGCGTGCATCCCAACCAGTCGTTCTGCTGGCCCCTATTCCCTTCTGGTCGAGTCGGCCCGGATCGGCGGACTTGCCGCAATCACGGTAAGCCCGGCGACGAACAAGGCGGCGACGTACTCGCGGATGTCGGGCAGCGTTGCACCCCGCACCCCATCGACTGCGGAGCGTCGGCGCTCAGCCCGTGGCCATGGCACTGTGCGGCGTCAGCCGCCGCGGCAAGGCTGAGACGACCACGGCCTAGCCCACACATCCAGGCACCGACTCCCAGCACACACACGGTGACCAAACCATCACAATTTCGCTCTTACTGAAACCTCCGCAATAGTGGATCATTGCCCTAGAACACCGCCGTTTCTTTGTGCGGGGTTGACGACCTATCGCGCACCCGCCATCAGGCCATCGCCTGGGCGCCTCAACACATCACTGAAAGTGGAGATCATGAGATCGAACGCCGAAGCGAGCAGGACTCGAGCAAGACATCGCAGGTCCGCTGGCGTCGCCATCCTGACCGCCCTCATCGCCGGCACACCGCTTGCGGTGCTGACCGCGGCGCCGGCGCTGGCCGCGACCACCTACGCGTGTCCGTTGTCGAGCGGAACTGTCTGCCAGAGCCCGCTGACTGGTACTGCGCACGGCAGCGCGAACGCGACCGCGGACGGGTACCAGTTCGGGCCACAACCCGGCTATGTCTCGGTGAACAACTCCCAGCAGATCAGCACAAACTTTCCCTTCAGCTTTTCCGTCCAGGTGAAAGGCGTCGGTGTTCCGCCGTCAGCCGTGGGCGATTACGACGTTGTTCGTGGCACGCCAGGCGGAAACTGGAAGCTCGAGGTCGTCGCAAGAAACAATCGGAACACCGCCCAGGCCGCGTGCTTCTTCAACGGGGCAAAGAGCAAGAGGGTCGTCAGTGGCGGTCCGGATCTGACCACACTGAAGAGCAACTGGACGACGATCCAATGCACCAACACCGGTTCGGCTATCGAACTGAGAGTTGGCGGCGTCCTGGTGAAAAAGGTGACTATCTCCACCGGTGCCATCCCCAACCCCGGTCCCCTCTTGATAGGCGCGAAGGACACCAGTGGCGGCGACCAGTACACCGGGTTCGCGAGAGACCTGAAGATCAGCGCAGGGTGAGGACCCAATCGAGCTGAGCGGCCGGCGGCGGTGGCCGGAGGCACCGTCACCGCGCCCCGCCGGCATCGCTCCCGCTTGGTGTGAGCGAGCGTCCGATCATGGTCTGACGGGCTGGTCAGGCACCGCCATGACGCCTGTCGACACATGGTCGACCCCAGTCCGAAGTCGACGCTCCTCAACGCATCGACGGCCTCCGGTAGGCCAGCGCTCGAAGCGCGCTTGCTCGTCACCTGGCCGCGGGCCAGGCCCTGTAGGTTCCCGAGCCTGCAGGCCCCCGTTCAGCAAGCCCGGGTGGGGAAGCCGTGACCAAACCGGCGCCACATCGTTCAACAAGAAGGTGTAGCGGCCCCGAAAAAGGGGTAAGTGACTCCATGTTCAGGAACCATGACAATGTGCTACCGCACCGGGTAACACTGCCTGGGTGGGACTGCAAAGTTCGCCATCGCTTTCGGAGGGACCACGCTATGAGGGTTAAGCCAGTTTCCGCATTCAGCATCGCCGTGCTCGTGGCGACGATGGCGGTGAGTCTCGTGACGCCGTCGGTCGTGGGTGCGGTCAGTTCGCCACAGGCTGGGTCGGCGGGTCGAAGTGGCCCGGACACGTTTCGGTTCATGTTCAATGGTCATCAGAGCCTGAGATCCGGAACTCGGGTGATCGACGCCACCGGCCATGGACACGATGGAGTTGTGCGCACCTCGGGTGCGGGCCACCTCACCGTGGTGAAGAGCGGGGTCAAAGGCACACATGCAGCCGGCTTCCCACGTATATGCAAGGGATGCAACCGCGCTATTATTAGCATCGCTGGCCGCCCCTCACTTAATCCTCGTCTACGTGCCTTCACCTTCGGTGCCGCGGTCCGCCTCACGCCCAAGCAAGCTCCGGCAAAGCGAGACCCCAACATCTTGAGCAAGGGAATGGATCGGCACCACCAATTCAAATTGCATCTGCTCGGAGCTAAACCGCGCTGCGTCTTCGCTGGGCTGGCTCATGAGATCCTGATCACATCTAAGCAGCCGATCGACGATGGATCTTGGCATCGGGTGGTATGCGCTCGGAGCCGCCAGCATCACCGTCTTTTCGTTGACGGTGTGCTCAAGGCGGCTTCGAACAGCCTTTCCAGCGGTCTCATCGCCCAGAAGGGCCCGGTGAAGATCGGTGGACGAGCCGTCGGGCACGCCGGGAGTAACGACCAGTTCCACGGCGACCTCGACGATGTCTTCCTCCACATCGGAAGGTAACGAGCGCTGAGGAGGGCAGCGGGACGCTCACGCACCGGCCGACGGCGCCCGCCAAAGTAGCGCGCACCTCTGCCCGGCGTCGGCCGGTCCGGAGAACTCACGCTCCGCTGAGACCGGGCGGTCCTGACAACGGTGTCCCGAGACATCACATGGCGGTGGCGGTGGGATTTGAACCCACGGTGGGCTTGCACCCACACACGCTTTCGAGGCGTGCTCCTTAGGCCGCTCGGACACGCCACCGCGCAGCAGGCTACCGGAGGTCGCTCGGTGTAACGAAACCGGCGGACGTCGATGACTTGTCGTAGGCCGGGCGTGCGCCGACTGGTCAGCGACGTTGGTCGAAGAAGCCGCGCAGCAGAGCCGCCGTCTCGTCGATCAGGACTCCGCCGACCACCTCGGGGCGGTGGTTGAGGCGCCGGTCGCGTACGACGTCCCACAGCGAGCCGACGGCCCCCGCCTTCGGGTCGTAGGCGCCGAACACCACCCGGGCCAGCCGCGAGACCACGATGGCCCCGGCGCACATGGTGCAGGGCTCGAGCGTGACGACGAGGGAGCAGCCGTCCAGCCGCCAGGTCCCGAGCCGGCTCGCCGCGCTCCTGATCGCGACGACTTCAGCGTGTGCTGTGGGGTCAGCGGCTGCCTCACGCCGGTTGCAGCCCGTGGCGATCGGGTTGCCGCTGACGTCGAGCACGACCGCCCCGACGGGTACGTCGGCCGAGGCGTCGGCCTCGAGCGCGACGCTGATTGCCCGGCGCATGACGTCATCGTAGTCGGGAGGCATGACATCGAGGTCGCGGCGGGGGCCGCAGCGAGGCGACCGGCGCCCTCAGGCCTGCGCCGAGTCGAGCAGCTCGTCGAAGGCGGAGCCGAAACCGATGCGTTCCGCGATGTCGCCGAGGAGTTCGTCGGGAAAAAGGTCGAGGTCGTCGCACATGGCGCCCATCTCCATCGCCGGCACGCCGAGGTCGGCAAGGATCCCGAGGTCACCGGCGGGTTGGATCTGGTCGTCGTCGTCGTCGGGCGGCGGCAGCGCGAGCCGCTCCACGACCGAGCGCGCCAGCGGTGACTCGGTGGCGGCACCGACATCGGACAGCAGCAGCCGGACATGACCTCCGCTGACGCGGGCCAGCACGAAGAAGTCCTCGTCGACGCTCACCATGCCGATCGTCCCGACATCGGAGGGCATCTGTGCGAGCGCGTGCACCAATACCTCCAGCTCCGTCGCCGCCCGGGGGGGCAGCGTCGAGACGGTCCACTCGCCCTCATCGCGATAGGCGGCGACGGCGAAGTCGATGGCGGCAGCCGACTCGGCATCTTTCGCGCTCATGTCTTGATGGTGACAGATTGCCGAGGGAGCCGCGACCCTTGGTATTCGAGCCCCTAGGTCGCCACGGCGCTCATCCTCTAGGTTGGACCACCATGCAGACTCTGGTGATCGACCATCCTCTTGTGGCCCACAAGCTCACCGCACTGCGCGACGAGACGACCGACTCACCGACGTTTCGGCGACTGGCCGAGGAGCTCGTGACGCTGCTCGCCTACGAGGCGACGCGTGAGGTCCGTACGCAGTCGGTCCGGATCGTGACTCCGGTCGCCCCGGCCGAGGGTACGAAGCTGGCGGCGCCGAAGCCGTTGGTCGTGCCGATCCTGCGGGCGGGGCTGGGGATGCTCGAGGGGATGGTGCGGCTGCTCCCCACGGCCGAGGTCGGCTTCCTCGGCATGATCCGGGACGAGGACACCTTGAAGGCGTCGACGTACGCCGAGAGACTGCCCGACGACCTGTCCGGACGCCAGTGCTTCCTGCTCGACCCGATGCTCGCCACCGGCGGCACGCTGTCAGCGGCGATCGCCTTCCTCGTCGCCCGAGGCGCTGACCACATCACCGCCATCTGCTTGCTGGCCGCGCCGGAGGGCTGCCGACGGCTGGAACGAGAGCTCAGCAAGCTCGCCATCCCGGTCACGGTCGTCACCGCGGCTATGGACGAAAGGCTGAACGAGAAGGGCTACATCGTGCCGGGTCTCGGCGACGCCGGAGACCGCCTGTATGGCGTCGTGAGGTGACAGCCGGCGGCGCGGCGCCGCCCGCGCATCGCGGACGCTCAAGCCCGCGGCCCGAGGGCATGAGAAGAAGAGTGGCATGCGAAGAGCGGCACCTGGCGCTGGCGGGGCAGCGCAAGCGAGGTGCTAGAGCGCCTTGACCGCCGAGAGAAGCTTGCCCATCGTGTCCTTGGCGTCGCCGAAAAGCAGAGTGGTCTTGGGGTCGAAGAGAAGCTCGTTCTCGATGCCGGCGAAGCCGGGTCGCATGGAGCGCTTCATGAAGATGATCTGGTGCGCCTCGTTGGCGTTGAGGATCGGCATCCCATAGATCGGCGCGCCCGGAGTTGTCTTCGCTGCCGGGTTGACCACGTCGTTCGCGCCGACGACCAGCACGACATCGGTCTGCTTGAAATCGCCGTTGATGTCGTCCATCTCCTTGAGCTGCTCATAGGGCACCCGCGCCTCGGCGAGCAGCACGTTCATGTGGCCAGGCATCCGGCCGGCGACGGGGTGGATGGCGTAATTCACCGTTGTGCCCTTCTCGCCGAGCACGTCCACAAGCTCGCGAAGGGTGTGCTGCGCCTGCGCTACGGCCAGGCCGTAGCCGGGCACGATGATGACGCGGTGCGCGTAGCCGAGCAGGATCGCGACGTCCTGCGGGTTCGCCGACCGCACCGGACGATCAGACACCTCCCCCGCTCCCAGCGTGGAGCCGCCCCTCAGCGCTCCGAAGAGGGTGTTGGCCAGGGACCTGCCCATGGCCGCGGCCATCAGCTTCGTCAGCAACGTGCCGGAAGCGCCCACCAGCGTCCCCGCCACCAGCAGGACAGTGTTGCCGAGCACGTAGCCGCCGGCCGCCACCGTGAGACCGGTAAAGGCGTTCAGCAGTGAGATGACGATCGGCACGTCCGCGCCGCCGACGGGCAGCACCAGCAGCACACCCAGCACGAGCCCAAGCAGACCGAGCACCACCCCGACCCACATCGCCGGCTGGACCACCAGGACCACCGCGAGCACGACGGCCGCCAGGAGCCCGCCGCCGAAGGCGATCGGCAGGCCGGGGAAGATGACCGGTCGGGTCGTCATCAGCTCCTGCAGCTTCGCGAACGTCACCAGGGAGCCGGCGAAGCTGACCGACCCGACGATGATGGTGAACGCCGTCGCTGCCAGGTCGAACTTCGCCACGCCGGCGCCGGCCGCCACGGCCACCACCGCGTGCAGCTCAAGCAGCGCCACGAGCGCCGCCGCGCCGCCTCCGACGCCGTTGAACAACGCCACGAGCTGCGGCATCTGGGTCATCTGGACCCGGCGCGCACCCACGACCCCGACCACCGTGCCCACCGCGATCGCGACCAAGATCGCGATCACGTGGCGCAGATCCTCGGCGAAGAAGACAGCGACGCAGGCCACGACCGCACCGACGGCGCCGATGAGGTTGCCGTTACGGGCGGTCCTCGGTGACGACAGCCCCCTGAGCGCCAAGATGAAGCACACGGCAGCAGCGAGATAGGCGACCTGAGCCCAGGTCGGCGTCATGCGCGCGGCTCCTGCCGCCTACGGCCGGTGAACATCTGCAGCATCCGGTCGGTCACCACGAAGCCGCCCACCATGTTGATGGTGGCGAGTACGACGGCCACCAGCCCGACGACCAGCCCCACAGTCGAGTCGGTGAAGCCGGTGACCAGGATGGCGCCGAGCAGGATCACGCCATGGATGGCGTTGGCGCCTGACATCAGTGGTGTGTGCAGCGTCGAGGACACCTTCGAGATCACCTCGACACCGACGAAGACGCTCAGCACGAAGATCGTCAGCCAGACGATGGGTTCACTCATGGTCGCCCTCCAGGCTCTGCCGCGTCGGTTCGTGGGTGATCCGCCCGTCGTGGGTGACCGACGTGCCGGCGACGATCTCGTCGTCGAAGTCCGGCGCGAAACCGTCGTCACCCGTCATCAGCGTCACGATGTTGATGAGGTTCTGCGCGTACAGCTTGCTGGCCGGCCCTGGCATCTGGCTTGGCACGTTGAACGCTCCCCAGACCTGGGCGGCTCCGATCTGGACGACGCTGCCGGCCACGACTCCCTCCACATTGCCGCCCGACTCCGCAGCCAGATCCACCACCACCGATCCGGCCTTCATCTGCTCGACCATCTGTGCCGTCACGAGCAACGGTGCCTCGCGACCGGGGACGGCTGCGGTCGTGATCAGCGCGTCGGCGGCGGCGATGTGGGGAGCCAGCAGGTCGCGCTGGCGTTCGGCCCGGTCCTCGGTCATCTCCCGGGCATAGCCACCGGTGCCCTCGAGCGACTCGAGCTCGAGCTCGATCGCGACGGCGCCCACGGACCGGATCTCCTCGGCCGCGGCCGCCCTGACGTCATACGCCTTGACGACGGCACCCAGTCGCTTGGCCGTGGCGATCGCCTGCAGACCGGCCACGCCGGCCCCGAGGACCACCACCTCGGCCGGCGCGACCGTCCCCGCGGCGGTCATGTTGAGCGGGAAGAACCGCCGCAGCCGCCCCGCAGCGACGATGGCGCAGCGGTAGCCCGCCACCAACGCCTGCGAGCTCAACGCATCCATCGACTGGGCCCGCGAGATCCGGGGCACGAGCTCCATCGCGAACGACGAGATGCCGAGGTCCCGGCGCTCCTGCACCGTGTCGAGGGACTGGGCGGGCGGGAGGAACGAGATGGTCGCCGTGCCGGGCGCCAGCTGTCGCAGCTGCTGGCTCGTCAGGGGTTGCACGGATAGCACGAGGCCGACGTCGGCCAGCACGTCCGGCTCGATCGTGGCGCCAGCTGCGTCGTACTCCTCGTCGGCGTACTGCGCGGCCAGCCCGGCGCCAACTTCGACGGCGACCTCGTATCCGAGCGTGGTCAACTTGCCCACCAACTCGGGCACCATCGCGACACGCGCCTCGCGCTCGCGGGTCTCCTGGACGATTGCTACCTTCACGCGCCGAACCTAGACGAGTCCCGGGCCCGACGACACATCGCCACCCCGCTGGCTCGCAATGAGCAATCACACGCCGACTCAGGCGCCACGAAACAGGGCGCAGGTTGGTGGACTGGGGTATTAGCGTGGCTGCACGCACGACGACGGCCGGCGCGGCGCGCGATCGCGTCGCCGGACGACAACGAACCGAAAGGACGAGCACTGTGAAGACGAGCCCGCTCACGCGTCGCTGGCTGGCCGGAGGTGTCGCCCTGGGGCTGTCACTGAGCCCGACAGGCAGCGCCGTGCCCAGTGGGGACGCGGTCTCGCTCGGCACGCGGCTCGCCGAGCCTCAGCCAGGCTCAGCTGACTCGGGCGACTCGCTCTTCCCGCATCAGGGCAACGGCGGCTACGAGGTTGACCACTACCGGATCGATCTGCACTGGTCGCGCCCGGATTCGATCATGTCGCTCGCCCACCTGAAGGCGTCGGCGACCCAGAACCTGTCGGCGTTCAACCTCGACCTTCGTGGCCTACGGGTCAGCTCCGTCAGGGTCGACGGCAGCCGGGCGACGTACAGGCGCAACGGCTCCGAGCTCACGATTACGCCGGCCAGCTCGATCGTCGATGGCTCGTCGTTCGAGGTCCTCGTCCGCTACCGCGGCACGCCGCAGACCTTCATCGACCCTGACGGCGCCAAGGACGGCTGGATCCAGACGCCCGACGGCGCCACTGTGCTGTCGGAGCCGGTCGGCGCCATGACCTGGTTCCCCAACAACAACACCCCTCGCGACAAGGCCACGTTCGGCATTACCGTGACGGCTCCTCGGCGCCTGGAGGTCGTCTCGAACGGACGCCTTGTCTCCACGTCGACGCATGCTGGGACGAGGACATGGCACTGGCGGGAGATGGACCAGATGTCGAGCTACCTCGCCACGGTGTCGATCGGCGAGTACGACGTCCTGCACGACCGTTCCCGCAGAGGTGTGCCGGTCGTGTCCTACCTCGACCCCACAGTGGGCGGCGTCGATGCGGCGCGACGCGTGCCCGGCGTGATCGACTATTGGGAGAAGCTGTTCGGGCCCTACCCGTTCACCTCCAGCGGCATGATCGTCGACAACGTCGAGGTCGGGTATGCGCTCGAAGTGCAGACGAGGCCAGTCTTCCCGTCGGTGCCCGGCATCTCTCTCATCGTCCACGAGTTCGCACACCAGTGGTTCGGCGACTCGGTGACCCTGACCGACTGGAGCGACATCTGGCTGCACGAGGGGTTCGCGACGTACGCCGAATGGCTCTGGGAAGCACGGCATCACCCCGCCTACCCCGCCCACCGCTTCCGTCAGCTGTATCGCGGACACCCGGCCGCCGACCCCTTCTGGAACATCCCCGTCGCCGTGCCGGGGGAGCCCGCCAACCTGTTCGGCAACGCCGTCTACACCCGCGGTGCGATGGCCCTACAGGCGATACGTATGCGGATGGGTGACCGGGCGTTCTTCCGGCTCCTGCGCCGCTGGCCGGCAGTGCACCGCCAGGGCAACGTCGCCACCGCCGACCTCCAGGCGCTCGCCGAGCGGCTGTCAGGCAAGCGCCTGGACCATGTCTTCCGCATCTGGCTCTACGAGGCCAAGAAGCCGCGCGGCTACTGAGCGTGCATCCCGACCGTAGCGCCAGCTCGACCGGCCGAGGCTCCCAGGGCGTAATCTCTGCGGTCATGGAGACGTTTCTCTTGATCCTCGCGGCGCTCGCCTTGCTCACACTCGCAACAGGGGTCGTGGTGACCCGCCGGGTCGTCAGAGCGGTCCGCCGGCAAGCAGGTGTCCTTCGCGACCGGGCCGGTATCACCGTGCGTGCCCATACGGGCGGCTCCCCGGGGGAGATAGCGCGGCTGCGCCTCGGTCTGCATCGGTCCGTCACCGGCGTACGGCGCGCGCTAACAGCCGCCCAGGGGGCGAGCGCGCCCGTCGGAGATGTGGCATCGCTCCTGGTCAAGCTCGAGCAGGCGGCCCACGACGTGGACACCGAGCTGCAGATGCTCGAGGCTCCGGCACGAGGCCGGCCAGCCGTGGGTCTGGCCGGCCCACGCTCACGCGCTCGGTCGGTCACCGACGCCGCCGGCCACCTCATCGATGCACTTGCCGCTGGTGTCAGCAGAGTCGCTCCGGACCTCACCCGGCTTCAAGCCGAGTGCGCCATCGAGGCCGAGGCCCTGCGTGGCTACGCTCATGACGATCAGCTCCTTCCTCGAGCTGAGCCGACGTCCGTCCGCACCGCCTGGTGAACGACGCCGCGAGGAGCAGCAGGCTATGGCCAAGAACCATCATCCGCTCGGGATCGACATCGGTGGGAGCGGCATCAAGGGCGCTCCCGTGGACCTCGACGCCGGCAAGTTCGCTCGGGACCGCCTCCGGATCCAGACTCCCGCGGAGTCCACTCCCGCTGCGGTGGCCGATGTCGTCGCCCGCATCGCCGAGCACTTCGAGCGCGACACGGGAGACTCACCGATAGGGGTCACTGTGCCCGCAGTCGTGACGCGAGGCTTGGTGCAGACCGCGGCGAACATCGACAAGACCTGGATCGGCACCGACGCGGAGGCTCTCCTCGCATCGAGGCTCGGCCGGAAGGTCACGGTCGTCAACGACGCCGACGCCGCGGGGGTCGCCGAGCTGCATCATGGCGCGGCACAAAACGTCGATGGCCTCGTCTTCCTCGCAACGCTCGGAACCGGCATAGGTACGGCGTTGCTGCACCACGGCGCGCTCGTGCCCAACAGCGAGCTGGGGCATCTCGAGATCGACGGCATCGACGCCGAGAGCCGCGCTGCCTCAAGCGCTCGCGAGAGCGAGAAACTCTCCTGGGCGGAGTGGGCAGCACGGCTGCAGAACTACTTCGCGCACGTCGAGGACCTGTTGTGGCCCGATCTCATCGTGGTCGGCGGTGGGGTCTCCAAGCATGCCGAGCGCTACCTGCCACTCCTGCACCTGCGGGCGCCGATCGTCCCCGCTCAGCTGGGAAATGCGGCCGGCATCGTAGGCGCCGCCTCGCTCGCAGCGCAGCAGTGACGCCGACCGCGGCCCCGCCTGGCCTCAGTAGTAGTAGGGGAAGGCGGACCAATCCGCCGGGCGCCTTTCCAGGAAAGAGTCACGGCCCTCGGCGGCCTCGTCCGTGCTATAGGCGAGACGAGTCGCCTCCCCGGCGAAGAGCTGCTGCCCGACCAGCCCGTCGTCGATCAGGTTGAACGCATATTTCAGCATCCGCTGCGCCGTCGGCGACTTGGCGTTGATCCTCGCGGCCCAGTCAAGGGCGACCTTCTCCAGGTCGGCGTGCGGCACGACGGCGTTGACCATGCCCATCCGGTGGGCATCCGCTGCACCGTACTCGTTGCCGAGGAAGAAGATCTCCCGCGCGAACTTCTGCCCCACCTGTCTCGCCAGGTAGGCCGAGCCGAAGCCCCCGTCGAAGGACGCAACGTCGGCATCTGTTTGCTTGAAGCGGGCGTATTCGGCCGACGCCAGGGTCAGGTCGGCCACGACATGCAGGCTGTGCCCTCCGCCGGCCGCCCACCCGGGTACGACACAGACGACCACCTTCGGCATGAAGCGGATCAGTCGTTGGCACTCGAGGATGTGGAGGCGCCCGAGCCGAGCCGGGTCTATCGTCTCGGCGGTGTCGCCCTCGGCGTATTGATAGCCCGCCCGGCCGCGGATGCGCTGGTCGCCGCCGGAGCAGAAGGCCCAGCCTCCATCTCGCGGCGAGGGCCCGTTGCCGGTGAGGAGCACGCACCCCACGTCGGAGGACATCCGGGCGTGCTCGAGGCAACGGTGGAGCTCATCGACGGTGTGCGGCCGGAACGCGTTTCGCACCTCGGGGCGGTCAAAAGCGATCCGCACGGTGCCCTGGTCGACGCAGCGGTGGTAGGTGACGTCGGTCAGGTCCTCGAACCCGGCCACCACGTGCCAGGCCTCGGGGTCGAAGATCGCCGAGACGCTCATCCGGCGAGCATAGGTCCGGGGTCAGTCGGCCGGCCGCAGGGTCCGCCGCGCCCTCGGCGCGTCACCTGCACGTCCGGGGCGAGTCCCCCGCGCTTGCGCTCATCCGGTCGAGCTCAGTCAACGTACGCCTTCGGGCGAGACGTCGGTGCCCCCGACTCCTGCCGGCGGACGGCTGAGCGGCCAGCCAGCACGTAGAACACGAACGGCAGCACCAGCGCCACGATCACGCCGAGGTTCGCGTACGTCCACGGTCCGTTGAGCTTCGGCCCGAGCCCGAGCGGCTCCAACAGGTAACCCTGCCACCCGAAGCCGGCTGCCTCCGGCGCATACCCGTCGGCAGCGGTGCTGACAACCAGACCCCAGCCGATGACCGTGGCGACGAGCATCGATCCCAGCCCGACCGCGTTGACCGACCCATATCGCCCGCGGGGGTCGAACAGGTCGAAGGCGTCGTAGTCTCGCCGGCGCAGCAGCAGGTCGGCCAGGTAGACGCCGCACCAGGCCGCGATCGGCACCGCCAAGGTCACGAGGAACGCGAAGAAGGGTGTGAGGAAGTCGCCCGCGAACCACACGATGTAGATCGTGCCGGCGATCATGATCGCGCCGTCGAGTGCTGCCGCTGTCCAGCGTGGGACCGGCAGACCTAAGGTGAGGAGCGTCAGGCCCGATGAGTAGATGTCGAGCAACGCCCCGGACACAAGTCCCGCCACGGCGACGACCGCGAATGGGACCAGGAACCAGTCGGGCAGGGCTGGTGTCAGAGCACCGATGGGGTCAGCCGCGAGAGCAGCCGAGAGGTCAGCGTCGGAGCCGGCGAGCAAGACGCCGTACGTGACCAAGATGACGAGTGGCAGGCTGCCGCCGAACGTCGTCCACCACACGATGCCCGTCCTGGCGGCGCGGCGCGGGAGATAACGCGAGTAGTCCGCCGCCGAGTTCACCCAACTGATCCCGAACCCGGACAGCACCACGACGAAGGCGCCGAACACCGCCTTGCTGTTACCGGTGGGCAGGTCGCCGAGCTTCGACCAGGAGATCTCGTCGACCGTCAACGCGATGTAGCCAGCGGTCACGATCACCATGAGGATGGTGAGCCACTTCTGCAGCCGCATCACTGCGTCGAAGCCGAGCACGCCCCCGGCGACGATGATCAGGGCGACGACGGCGAAGGCCAGCACCTTGGTGACGTCGCCGCCGCCCCAGCCCAGTCGGCTGAAGACCGTCGCGGTGGCGAACGTTGCCAGCGCGACGAGTGCCGTCTCGTAGCCCACGAGGATGAGGTAGGACACGAGGGTCGGCACGGAGTTGCCGCGGACACCGAACGCCGCGCGCGACAAGACCATGGTGGGGGCCGAACCTCGTCTACCGGCAAGAGACACCAACCCGACCAGGAGGAAGGACAAGACGACGCCGACGACGCCGGCGACCACCGCCTGCCAGCCATTGATGCCGAAGCCCAGCACGAACGAGCCGTAGGAGACGCCGAAGACCGAGATATTTGCGGCGCACCAGGGCCAGAAGAGGTCGCGCGGGTGCCCCTTGCGCTCGCTCTCCGCGATGACGTTGATCCCGTTCTGCTCGATAGCAGACGCTGCGCCGGCCCGCGGGGCGGTCGCAGTGGGAGTCGAGCTGTCCGTGGCCATGGCGTTCCTTCCACCAGGTGATGATCATCGCGATCGTCTCACCCCAAGCCGCCGTGGCGCGAGCCACAATCACCCCGCCATCCTCCAACCCGGCCTGACTCGAGGCGTTCAGCTCCATCGCCCCGCACCGCGTCCTGCGGGTCGAAGACTGCGGCCGGCCCGGGACTCAGGAGGTGGAGGTAGGGGCTGGCGTCCCGCCAGTGGTCTCGATCGAGGCCGTCAGTGCGGCGAGGTGGTTGAGTCGGACGAGCTCGGAGTCGAGGATCTCCGGTCCGCCGTGGCGGCCGAACACGATGATGCGTGCCTCCGAACCCAGGGGGGCAATCGCGACCTCCGTGGAACTCCAGCCACCCCACTCGCTGTCGACGTACGGCCGCTGCGCCTCGACCAGCGGGAACCACTCAGCGCACCCGGGCGGGAGGTCGGGCGCGGTGGCGGTCGCGTCGATCCTGACGATCACGCTGCCCTGGAGCTCGGCCACCATCGCCCAGTCGCCGCGAAACGTCCGCGGGACGAGATGGGTGAGGTGGTGGATGGCATGCAGGGAGTCGTTGCTGATGACCTCGATCGCCTCGAGGTCGAGGTGCAAGTTTCCTCCCTGGGCATACCGCGAGATCCACAGCACGCGGACACCTTCCAGGCGCTGCACGGCCGACACCACCATGTCGGGCATCACACCCGGCGTGAGCTCGACGAACACGTCGTCGACAGCGGTGCCGTCCTGGCGGTGCTCGACGATCTCGATCGCGCCGATATTCGCCCCGGCCAGTCCGATCGCACTCGCGACCGCACCCAACGAGCCCGGGATGTCCGGGAGCGCAATCCTCAGCAGGTGGCTCATGCGGTCAATCCTCCACCGGTCATGTTTCCCCTTTGTATCGCCTCGGTACCCGGTGCTCCGTGCTCGGTGCTTCAGCCGTCATCCCCCGAAGCCCCGGTCGTAGTCGGCCCGGGTCGGCGGATCAGCACCAGCCCGACTGCAGGTGAACGCTGAGATGTCGATCGCGTGCTCGATCAGAGCCAGTACGTCGACAGCGCTCAGCTCGTCGAGGCCGTCAGGGCTCAGGCGGTCGGCGCGAGCGATGGCGGACAGCAGCCCCGACTCGAACGCGTCCCCGGCGCCGATGGTGTCCACCACGTCGACAGCACGCCCTGCGGCTTCCACCGGTGTCCCGCCGCGCAGACAGGCGACACAGCCCCGCGGTCCGAGCGTGATCACGACGAGCTGGGGGCCCAGCGTCGACCAGCGGTCGAGTACGTCGGTCGAGGGCTCTCCAGGATAGAGCCAGGACAGGTCCTCGTCGCTGGCCTTGACGACATGTGAGGCGCTGACAAACCGCTCAACCCTGTCTACCGCCTCGTCATGTGCGCCGAGCAGGGCCGGCCGCACGTTGGGATCGAAGCTCAGCAGCATCCGCCCCTCGCCTCGCAGCCGCTCCCAAGTCTCGACCAGCACTCCCGATCCCGGCGCCATCGTCGCCGCCAACGACCCGGTGTGTACGCCTCGAACACCGGCGGGCAGCGCGGCCAGCTCGTCCAAGGTCCACCCCCAGTCGGCCGCGCCGTGCACATAGAACTCGTACGAGGCGCGGCCGCGCTCGTCGAGGGTGGCGAAGGCCAACGTCGTCGGCTCATCGGTCGTCACCGAGGCGTCCAGATCGAGGTGTTCCCGTTCGGCGTGGTGTCGCACCATCGAGCCCAGCGCACCGCTCGAGAAGCGCGCCATCATCTGCGTAGGGTGTCCAAGCCGGCGCAGACCCACCGCGATGTTGAGCGGCCCGCCGCCCGGTTGGGCGACGAAGGGTCCGCCGGGCTCGGGCTGCACCATGTCGAGCAGGGCCTCGCCGATCACAGCAAACACATCGGCCTCCCGGCCTCGCTCGATGGACGTCGGCGCATGCTGCGTGGTGCAGCATGGCAAATGATGCGCGGACCTGGGCAGTTACGCACCCGTAGGTTACGGTGTGCAAGGTGCGAGACCTCACGTACCCGCCGGTGATCGCGGCCGCGAAGACGGCCGCCAAGGTGCTGGGGCTCCAGTTCATCATCGAGGGCGCCCACCATGTGCCGCGCACCGGTGGCGCCGTGCTCGCCGTCAACCACATCAGCTACGTGGACTTCATCTTTGGCGGCTTCGCGGCCCAGCCATCCAAGCGGCTGGTGCGCTTCATGGCCAAGCGTGAGCTGTTCGACCATCACCTCGTGGGGCCGCTGATGCGATCACTCCACCACATCAACGTGGACCGAGACGACGGCGCCGGCTCCTATTACACAGCCCTCGACTATCTCGCCCAGGGTGAGCTGGTGGGGCTCTTCCCCGAGGCCACCATCAGCCGGAGCTTCGAGCTGAAGGAGTTCAAGACCGGCACGGTGCGGATGGCGGCCGAGGCAGCCGCGCCCCTGGTCCCGGTCGTGTTGTGGGGCACTCAGCGGATGTATACCAAGGACCACCCGCGGGACTTCTCCCGCGGCACCGCGATCTCGCTGACGGTCGGTGCGCCGCTCGAGGTCTCCGGCCGCGACCCCGCAGGCGAGACACAGAAGCTTCGCAGCGAGATGACGTGCCTGCTCGATCAGACGATCCGCGCCTACCCTCAGCACGAGGACGGCGCCTGGTGGGTTCCCAAGGCGTACGGCGGTACAGCGCCCTCCCCGCAGGAGGCCGCGATAGTCGAGCGTGCGGAGGCGCGAGTCCGCGCAGAGCGGCGCCGTGCCGAACGCCAGGCTGCGGCCAGCAGCGCGCGGGGCCCGGGCACCATGCGACACTCCTGACGCTCGTGGAGCCCGCTCAAATGTCCGCGGAGACGTCTCCGCGGCCGTGGGTCCGACGGCGTGATCGGCGGCGACGTGAGCGAGGCGAGCGAGTTTTCAACGGTCCCACGAGCCGCGGGCCGGCGAGCCGGTTCTCGAGGCGGTGGGCCTCTCGCTTGAGCGGCTGAGCGACGTACCCGCCCAAGATCACGCCCGCCGCCAGAGCCACGGCGATCGCAAGCGCCGCGCCGAGGCTGATCAAGCCGGCGGTGCTGCCCTCCGCCAGCAGGAACAAGCCGCGATAGATCGACAGACCGGGCAGCAGCGGCACGATGCCCGACACCACGACGACGAGCGACGGAACCCTAACCCGGCCCTGGACGCTGTAGCTGACCAGCCCGATGACGACAGCGGCCACTGCTGATGCCCAGGCGTTGCCGAAGTGCTGGTTCACCATGGTCCGGTAGGCGAGCTCACCGAGGACACCGACGAGCGCGATCGGGACAAGCGCCCGGATCGGGGCGTAAGACGCGAACGCGTAGGCGGACGCGGTCAGCCCCGCGCCGGCCAGGACCAGGGGCAGCTGGGACCAGCCATAGACAGCCGGTGCGAACGTCACGCTCACGCCGAGCCGGGCCGCCAGGTTCAGGCCCCCGCTCACGCCGGCGATGACGCCGCCGGTCAGCATCAGCGCCTCGAGGCCACGGGCCCCGGCTGTCACATAGAAGCCGCTCAGCGCATCCTGGATGGCGCCGACGAAGGCGATGCCCGACAGCAGCATGATGATTCCGGCCGTCACCACGACGGACGGATGGACGTGGATTCCGACGGCAAACACCGCCACAGCGACGACCGTCGCCAAGAGCCCGCCTGCCACCTGCTGGTAGAAGGGCGGGACGCGGCGCTTCGACATCGCCTTGAGCATCACGTCGATCGCGACCGCCACCACAAAGGCGATGACGTTGACGATCCAGTCTCCGCCGATGACGATGCTGGCTCCGACGCCCATCAGTCCCCACGCCACCGACACGGCCCAGCGCGGGCGATGGTGTCCTGACGACACCAGCCCGGCGAGCCTTGACCGTGCCTCCTCACGGTCCACCTCGCCTGCGATGAGAGCCCGCACCAGCAGATCGACGTCGGTGAGCTTGGTGTAGTCCGTGGCGCGGAAGCGCAGCTGGCGCATGTGCGTCTGCGCGGGCTTCCCCGGCGCGGTCTGGGAACTCAGCGACAGGGCGGTAAACGTCACGTCAACCTCGACATTGCGCAGCCCGCACGCCGAGGTGATCGACAGCATGGTCGCTGTGACGTCGGCCGCACCAGCTCCTGATGACAGCAGCACCTCGCCCACCCGGAGGGCCAGGTCAAGTGTCAGATGGGTGTCGTCACTGTGCGGCACGCGCCCCATTGTGAGGCTTCGCCGTCGCTCGATGCACCTTTGACCATTGCGAGTTCGGTCACGACGGGCATCCCGGTGGGAGGGCCCGTCATACCGGCCCCGTCATACCGGACCGCATGAGCCTTCTGGCCACACCCGAGGCGCGGCGCCCCTCACGGCGACGCAGGCGACGTGCAGTGGAGCTTCGAGAAATTCCTCGTCGACTCCGAAGGCGAGGTGGTGGACCGCTACCGCTTCCGTCCTGTGGTGGTCCCTGACGATCCGCGCATCGTCTCCGCCATCGAGTCGGTGCTGGGACCAAGCACTGACTGATTCTCTGGTAAGCCTCACTCGGCGTGGTTGATGCAGCGCGTCGCCCAGGGTTTCGCAGCCAACCGCTCCGCGCCGATGTCGCTCCCACAGACGTCGCAGCTGCCGTAGCTGCCTTCGGCGATCTTCTCCTCGGCACGGACCACCTCAGCAAGCATGAGCTGGAGCTTGCGGTGCGCCGGCACGGCCGCAAGCCGGTCGACGGCTTGGCTGGTGCCTTCGCCGACGCGCTTTCCGAAGGAGATGCTGCCCTTCTCCTCAGGCAGCTGGCTCATGGACGCCAGTTGCACCTCGAGCTGAGCGCGCTTCGCCGCCAACAGGCTCGCCTGGTCGTTTGACATCGCACCAGGCTACCGATGTCGTCGGCGACCAAGGGGCTCGCGCCGCGCTCGCCTCGACCTTGCCGTGCCGGTTCGCGGTGACGGTCGGGTGGCGCGACAGGTGTCGCGCTTCTGGACCATGGTCGTTCCCTCGAGGCAGGCGTAGGTCAGCCAGCGCATCAGCACGTTCGACTTGTGCAGTGAGCGCCTCACCCGGGTGACAAGGCCAACCGCCACAACGGTGGCTGCCCGTCTCGGCCGGGGAGCAGCTGGCGCACCGCGAGCAAACTCCCGGCGCCTGGGGCAGAAAGCTTGGGTCCGGACAGCTCGGTCGCTGTCTGTAATCAATTGCTCGCTTATTCCTCCGGCTTGTTGTAGCCGTTGCTACCGTCGAGCCATGCAGATCTCCTCGTGCCGACCGCATCGAGAGCCGACGGCGGCCCGGCCAGGTGAGCGCCATGAATACTGAGGCGCAGCTCTTCTCCGGCGATCAGGTCGAAGCGGTCGACTTGATGCTGCCGGAAGAGGCTTGTCTCGTCCGGCCCGTGACTTCGGTCGGTGTCGGCGTGCTTGTCTTGCTAGGCGCCAGCGCCCCCATGGACCGCGATCGCGCCCGGCTGCTGGCGGAGCACGGCGCACACGCGATGGCCTTGCGCTGGTTCGGCGGAGAGCATCAGCCGCCGGGGATTTGCGAGATCCCGCTCGAGGTGTTCGTCAGAGCGCTGGACCGGCTTGAGTCCGAAGGCGTCGAACGGCTTGCTGTGGTGGCGGAATCGAAAGGCGCCGAGGCAGCGTTGTTGCTCGCCTGCATCGACGACCGGCTGGCGCTCACGGTGGCGATGTCACCCTCATCAGTCGTGTGGGCCAACGTAGGCGCCGGACTCGACGGTGAGGTAACGCCATACCGTTCGTCGTGGACGTGGCGCGGAGAACCGCTGCCGTTCGTCGCTTACGACAGCGACTGGACCCCCGACGATTCCGACGGCCCCATTCGCTATCGCGCGCTCTATGAGAGCAGCCTGAACCTCGATCCCGTCGTCACCGAGGCAGCCGCGATCCCGATCGAGGAGGCCAGCGGCGACCTCCTCCTGGCCGCCGGACACGACGACCAGCTTTGGCCGTCGGAGTTCTTCGTGCGCGAACTAGCCGATCGTCGCCTTGGTGCCGAGGGCCAGGTCGAAATGATCCTCAACGAGCACGCGGGGCACCGGCCGGTCTTTCCTGGGCAGGCGGTGCTGTCCACGACAGAGCAGTTCGACCATGGCGGCACGGCCGAGGCCAATGGAGAGCTGGGTGCAGCCGTGTGGGAGGCGATCGTCCAGCGGCTCGGTCTCATCTGACGCTGCAGACCTGCTCAGCGGTGTGCGCGGGTGAGGGCTGCGTCGGTTCAGCTGCCGACCCCTCGCAGCAGCCGCCGGATCGGTACGGTGAGCGCGGCGCCGGTCTGGCCTGCCGGTGGTGTCCGGCCGGCACTGCTACCGGGACGAGGCCTCTGGGCTGGCCGTTTCCTGCTCCTCGATCTTCGCCCGAATCTCATCCATGTCGGCGTCGCGAACGGCCTCGATGACCTGCTCCAGAGCAGGTGCGGGCAGAGCGCCCGGCTGGGAGAAGAGGAGGATGCCGTCGCGAAATGCCATCAATGTGGGGATCGAGCTGATACCGAGCGCGCCGGCAAGGTGCTGCTCGGCCTCGGTGTCGACCTTCGTGAACGAGATGTCGGCGTACTTCTCCGACGCGGCCTCGAAGATCGGGCCGAACTGCCGACACGGCCCGCACCAGGCGGCCCAGAAGTCGACCAGGACGATGCCATCGCCCGCAATGGTCTCCATGAAGGTGTCGCCGGACAATGCGGTGGTGCTCATGATCATCCTCTCGGGTTGCGCTCTCTTCCTGCTCCAACGGCCGAGACGAGGTTGGGCATTCCCGGGTCCCGACTGACTTGGCCCCTCGATTCGTCCTGCTGCACCAGGCGGCACATCCCCGACCTCGGCAGGACGAATCGGGAGGAGCTAGCGTCCTCCGGCTTGCCGGGTGATGTAGGTGACCGCCACGAAGGAGGAGAACATCGCAGCACCGTCGGCACCGGCGATTCTTGCCGAACGCAGGCCCGTCCGTTCGACCATCTTGACCCAGCTGGCCAGGTCCGCCAGGTCGGCGGTGTGGAACTCGAGGTCGAGCGCGGCCGGGAGCTCGATGGGCGGCGGTTCGAGGCGACCGGCTGCCACCGCCTCGATCGCTTCTCGTGCGCCGTCGCGGATCCGCTCTCGGGCAAGCGCAGGGTGGAGGTGGTGAGCACTGAATCGGGTGATCGAGTCCTTTGTCGCGACGCCGACGCAGCCCGGCGCGAGCCAGGCGATCTCCTCAAGCGTGGCAAGGTCGCCGGTAACGAGGGCAATGGGTACGGCGTGCGCCTGGGCGACCAGCGCGTTGATGCCGCTCTCCCCGACGTAGCTGCCGTTCATCCGGACTCCCGTGAAGACGTCTGGGTTGTAGGTGTGCGACAGCACGGACGACTTGCCCGAGATCGACCCGTGATAGCCGACGAAGAGTACGGCGTCATAGCTCGGGTCAAGCCCTTGCATCATGTAGTCGGGCTTATGGCGCCCGGAGATGTACGACGCTGGACGCCTCAGACCTTCGGGGTCCAGGTTGACCATCGTGCCGTGTGAGTCGTTGACCACGATCTTGTCGGCACCCGCGTCACACGCACCCTCGATCGCGGCATTGACCTCCCCCAGCAGGAGCCTGCATCCCGACTCGTAGGCTGCGCCGCCGCTCGCGAGGCACTGCGACCAGTCGACGATGCCCGCCACGCCCTCCATGTCGCATGAGATGAAGACCTTCATAGTCTCTGCTTACCCCCATGCCGTCTCCCGATGACGACCGCACCGACAACGCGCTGCGGTGATGCAGATGAGTTTGCGTTGCCTGGGCGATCGTAGGGGTGCACGGGTACGGCAGACTAGGCGCTGGTCAGCGCGTACTGGGGCCTCGGCGGCACGGCACTTCTCGACACTGTTGGCGGAACCCGACGTCGTGAACAGCCGACGTTGCGACACCTCCTCACCGCTGGGCGTCGTGGACGGTGGAAGCGCCATCCGAGTGCTCCGAGCGCTGGGGCTAGCGTGGCTGCATGGACCTCGGACTGCACCTCGCGAACTTCACCTGGCCGGGCGGCCCGACCAAGCTGGCCGCTGACCTCGCCCGCACCGCCAAGCTGGCCGAGGACGTCGGTTTCGCGAAGTTGTCTGTGATGGACCACCTGTGGCAGATCGGGAACGTAGGCCCACCAGAACACGAGATGCTCGAGGCCTACACCACGCTCGGCTACCTCGCCGCGAAGACCGAGCGCATCGAACTGCTCGCCTGGGTGACCGCGGCCGTCTACCGCGAGCCGGGCATGCTGGCCAAGGCGGTGACGACCCTCGACGTGCTTTCACAGGGTCGCGCGTGGCTCGGCATCGGCGCGGCCTGGAACGAAGAGGAGTGCCGCGGCCTTGGCTTGCCCTTCCCGCCCACCGCCGAGCGCTTCGAGCGACTGGAGGAGACGCTGCAGATCTGCCTGCAGATGTGGAGCGATGACGAGGGCCCGTATGCCGGCAAGCACTACACGCTGAACCGCACGCTCAACTCACCCCAGTCGATGCGACGTCCGCACCCAACTATCCTCATCGGTGGCAGCGGCGAGAAGAAGCCGCTGCGGATGGTCGCCCAGTACGCCCAGGCCTGCAACCTGTTCGCGGCTCCCGACCTTGAGCACAAGCTCGACGTACTTCGCGGGCACTGCACGACCCTCGGCCGCGACTACGACGATATTCAGAAGACCGTCATGGCGAACCTGGATCCAGGCGAGGGCGGCGAGAACGTCGATGCCGTCCTTGTCGAGCTGCAGCGCTTCGCGGGGCTCGGCATTACCCACGTCCATACCGGTGTCCAGGACGCCTCGGCTGCGAGGGTGCTCGAGATATTCGGCTACTAGACAAAGATTCCCTGTAGGACCGGTGTCAGGCCAGACTCGGTCCAGGTGTCCGGCGGGACGGCTCTCTATGCGGTTGCCCACCGGTTCGTGGGTGTGGCTCTCTATCGGTCTGCAGCTCGCCGGTCACCGGA
>JBBRYB010000005.1:0-158070 GCA_038238115.1 Propionibacteriales bacterium
CGCTACCAACCGCTTCAAAGGGTCAAGCAGTTGCCCAAACCCTTGGCACTCATGGACGCTCAACAACGGCGACGAACCCCACACGACCAAAACGATGTACCGACGACTGGTATAGCGGCGCTTGCACGTGCCCGTCAAGGGCCTTGCCGCTGACTGCTGTCCCCCGGAGACACATCATTGTTCCGTAAGCGCATCGTGCAACAGAGCTCTAAGGGATGTCGCGAGCCGGCATTGCTAGCCCGCCAGCTCGCTGGTGACGTCCGATTGGGGTTCCTCATCCGGGCGGCTGAGGAACTCCGGTGGTCAGCGTTCGATCGCGAGAAATCGGCGCAATGCGTCGGCGCCCGAGACGGCGACCTCTCCGTCCGGTCGCACGTAGGTAGAGGGCGTGACCAGCACGCGCTGCTCGTCGACCCCGACCTTGCCCGCTGTCGTGTGCTGCACGATCCGGCGCCGGCCGTCCTCGACGTAACCCGTCTTGCGGCTCACTGCCGCCGAGGCGTGGTTGCCGACGATGTAACCCGACCCGCACTCGAGAGCGCCGAGCTCGTCGAAGGCGAACCCGACCACGAGTTGCCGCATCAGGGTGCCGGTGCCTTGTCCCTGGTGCGGCAGGCCGAGCCAGGACCCGGTCGCGACATGGCGGGTCTGCACGAAGTCTCGGGTGTGAAGATCCTGCATGCCGACGAGCTCGCCGTCTCGGCGCACGGTCAGCGCCAGGCGCCAGTCGTCGGCTGCGAACTGGGCTCGCTGCGTCCACCACCAAGCCAGCGAGGTCGTGGGGAATCCTGCGGGTGATCCTGGGGCGAATGGCTGATGATGCCAGTCCTGGAGGAAGGGCATGGGCTGGTCCGGAGCCTGAATGCCGCCTCGGACCAGCTCCACGAGTTCAGGGAGGTCGTCGTCACGCAGGACTCGGAGCTGGACGGGACCGCTGGCGATGAGTAGTCCGAACGGGGGAAAGATGTCCTCGAGCGTGAGCATGCTTGATCCTCTCCTCCTGCGAGCTTCTGGTGACAGCGACTTTCGCCGGCTCGGGCGTGTCGAGTGGGGAACGGTCGGTCCGGATGTGCGGGCGGCACTCCCCGATCCCGTGCTGGTCACGCTCAGCGGGACGATCGTCGCGCGGGACGCGCGCAGGGCCGCACCTGGCGCCTCGCTTGAGCCGGTCGTTCCGCACCTTCACGTGTCGTGTGTCTCCAATTGGAGACACACCGCTACCTACCTCGGAACGACAAGCCCGCGAGCTGTCCGGCCTTGACGCCGAGACGTCTCGCGACCACGCCGCGGCCAAAGACGGTACGCGCGATGTCGCCCATGGGCCACAAACCGCTACCTGAGCGTGAGGCAGCCCGCCGTCTGGGTGCGGACGTGTCGTGGACTCGTGGGCGATGTTGTCGGGCTGGGTGTGGTCCTGAGCGCACCACGACGGGCACGGGGCTACCGTTTCGGTGGTCCTGGTGTGTGCCTTTCGTCGAGGGGTGAAACTCGCCCGATAACGGGGTGCACAACGCTCGACGTGACACGGTGTTTCCGCAGGTCAGCACACAACGCTTAGCGGTACGCACCCCAAGATGCCGGGCGAGCCGGCGAGGGTCCAACCGAGCCGAAAGAACCCTCGCAACTGGGAAGTTGGCGAAGATTGAGACTTCGGGAAGCGCTAGTCCTGCGGGTCGTGCATGTCAGGTCGGTGATCGCTACTGCCCAGGCGCTTCTTCTTGCCGCAGTATTCGCACTGGTGGTAAGCCCCCCAGTTGTCACCCTGTAGGGCACCCCACCTATGGAGCCCCACTTTGCAGCGAACGTCTTGCAGTATGCCCATGACATGACCTGACCGATCCATGTAGACCCGGTAGTGACAAGCTAATCCGCTGTGTGACACGCTGCAAGGCTTGCAGTGTGGACACGGATGACCCGGCTACGTCACAAGTCTCGGGCGGCGTCTGTTCGGCACCAGCACGGACCTACCGAACATGTCACCCCGGTGCTGGTGGAGCTGTTCACAAAAGCTTCAGCATGGCCAGACGGTACTCCCGCTCTGACCGTCTGGCACCTCGCTCAGGCGTGCAGGGGAGCGCCTCGACTGCCTCGTGCATCTCCTGCAGCATCGCGGCCATGTGCTCGAATGCCGGCCGACCCCACACGGCGGCCTGTCGTTGCTCGAGTTCGTCGAAGGCCCGTCGGCTGCTCCTGGTCCGGCCCGCGTCACATGCCTGTGACGCCCTGGCCGGTGCCGGCCTCGGCGTCGAGATCTTCGTGCTCGACCAGATGGAGAACGGGTACGCCGAGCCTGCGGCGCGCCTTCGATGTCCAGTCCAGGTGGAGGAACTCCTGCACGACGTGAGGACGGGTCATCACGATGACCTCGTTAGCTCCCACATAGGCCACGACCCGGTCGAGTGACTCGATGGGGTCGTCGGAGCTGAACTCGCCGGTGGCAGCGTGTCCCAGCGCCTCGATGGCGGAAACGCTGAGCGTCACCGCCGTCTGGGCTCGGGCGTCGATGTCGTGTTGGGCTTCTTGCATCTCGCCGTCGGACACCATCACCGGCGGAGCGGCCAGCGTCTCGCTGGCTGCCAACGAGCCGAGCGTCGCCTCCACGCGGACCTGAGCGTTGTCGCAGGGAATCAACACGTGGTAGTGCCGGGGCTCCTCGATCCCGTCGTGCAACGAGACGACTTCGGCCGCGTCGTTCGTCGACATGGCCTGCTCGGCGAGGACGATCACGTCGTACATGGTGGCGCTCCTTCGACGGTGCCTTCCATCATGCCCCCAACCGCATGGCGAGAGGTATCCCAGTGCCCTACCAGGATCCGGAGAGGATGCTGTCCAGGTCGTAGCTCACCGGCTCCTCGAGCTGCTCGTACGTGCAGGACCGGGGCGTGCGGTCCGGCCGCCAACGCTTGAACTGGGTGGTATGGCGGAACCTGCTGCCTTCCATGTGGTCATAGCCGACCTCCGCGACGAGCACCGGGTCCAGCGGGATCCAGGACAGGTCCTTCCCCGCGTTCCACCGCGACTGGGCTCCCGGCATCCGTTCACCGGCCTGGGCCGTGGCCCACTCCGACCAGGGATGGGCGGCCGGTTCGATCACGAGCGGTTCGAGCTCCGTCACCAGCTCGGCCCGCCGCGGGGCAGGGAACGCCGCCGAGACGCCCACATGCTGCAACCGGCCGGCGTCGTCGTACAGACCCAGCAGTAGCGAGCCGAGCAGCGGCTGCTCGGGCTTGGACGTCTTATGGAGCCGGTAGCCGGCGACGACGACGTCGGCCGTCCGGACGTGCTTCACCTTGATCATCGACCGGCCGCCAGGCTGGTATGCGGCGTCGAGCGGCTTCGCGACGACCCCGTCGAGACCGGCGCCCTCGAACGTGGCGAACCACTCCTCGGCGGTCGAAACCTCGTACGCCGCGGGGGTCAGGTGAACCGGGGGAACCGCGTCAGACAGCGCCGCCTCGAGTCGCCAACGGCGCTCGCCTTGAGGCGTCTCGAGCAAGGACATGTCGTCAACGGCCAGCAGATCGAACGCCACGAACGAGGCGGGCGTCTCGTTCGCCAGCTTGCGCACCCGCGAGTCGGCGGGATGGATGCGCTCGAGGAGCCGCTCGAACTCGAGCCGGCCGTCGATCGCGACGATGATCTCACCGTCGACGACGCAGCGTCGCGGCAGCGACCGCTTGGCCGCCTCGACGACCTCGGGGAAGTAGCGCGTCATGGGCCGCTCGTTGCGGCTGCCGAGCTCCACCTCGTCGCCATCGCGGAAGACGATGCAGCGGAAACCGTCCCACTTCGGCTCGTAGAGCAGCCCGTCGGGGAACGCTTCGAGCGTCGGCAGGGACTTAGCCGCCTTGGCCAGCATGGGGGAGATCGGGGGCATCACTGGGAGGTCCATGGCTCAGTCGACTTTCGTGTAGCGGGCGAACAGCATGCCGTCCGCCTCGAGCAGGTGGCGAAGCTGCATCTGCCTTGCCGGCTGGATTGCTGCTCCGTGCGTGATGCGCAGCCGGTCCCCGGCGGTGAGCAGCGGGGTGAGGGTGAGGCAGAGCTCGTCGAGGCAGCACGAGGCGACGAGCTCACGCATGATGCGGGGACCGCCTTCGCAGAGCATGCGCTGGTATCCCTGGCCGGCAAGCACCTCGAGCGCCACCGCGAAGTCGACGTCGAGCTCGCCGGCGACGATCACTGGCGCATGCTCGGCGATCCGACTGCGAAGGTGGCTCGGCGCCGCCTGGGTGGTGAGCACGATCGTCGGCGCCCGGCCGCCGGCAAGCAGCTGCGGGTCGAGTTCCAGCGAACGCGACACGATAGCGATCGGAGGGAGTGGGGCGAGCCCCTGGGCAGTTCTGATCGCCGTACGCGCCTCGCTCGGCTGGACGGGCTGGTAACCCTCGGCGCGCGCTGTCCCGGCGCCGACGATGATGACGTCGCACAGCGAGCGGAGCAGACCGACCAGGCGCCTGTCGGCCCTGCTGGACAAAGTGCCGGACTTGTTGTCGTCACCCTGGGCAGCTCCGTCGAGCGTGCTGACGAAGTTGGCGCGAACCCAGCGGCGTTCGTGGGGGTAGGCGTAGAGCTCGGCGAGGTCGTCGTCACTGAGCTCGCTCGGCGACGTCGGGTAGAGGGACTGCACGGTCCGATCCTGCCATCCGGCGGCTCTGCAAGCGTCAGCCGCCGACCATCGAGCGGTCAAGGATCTCGGCCGAGGGTCGGGTATGCGGCGCGTGGCCAGGAATTCGCGTCCGAGGTCTAGTAGGCGAGCGCCCCCGCCGCCGAGCCAGGACAATGGGCCAATGACCGACCGGATAAGTACCCTGCTGAGGCTCAGGTCTGGGCACGTCGACCTGGCTGACTACGATCCCCGTGCCCATCCGGGATTCACGGGAAGCAAGCGCCAGGGCAAGCAGGCACTGCTGGACCTGGCCCCGACCCTCTCCGACCTTCAGGAGCGTCTGTTCGCCGAGTCGCGTGCCGGCGGCCAGCAAGGCATATTGCTCGTGCTCCAGGGCATGGACACGTCAGGCAAGGGCGGCGTGGTGCGTCACTGTGCTGGTCTGCTCGATCCGCAGGGCGTCGACATCACCGCGTTCAAGGCGCCGACGGCGACAGAGCTGAGGCACGACTTCCTGTGGCGGGTCGAGCGGCGTAAGCCCAAACCGGGCATGATCGGCATCTTCGACCGCAGCCACTACGAGGATGTGCTCATCGCGCGCGTGAGGGGGCTCGTCGACACTGACGAGATCGAGCGCAGGTACCTCGCCATCAACTCCTTCGAGGAGCGCCTCGCCGACAGCGGTACGACCGTCATCAAGTGCTTCTTGCACATTTCCAAGGGAAAGCAGGGGGAGCGCCTCCTCGAGCGTCTCGACGATCCGACCAAGCACTGGAAGTACAACCCGGGCGACGTCGACGAGCGAGAGCGGTGGGACGACTACCGGCGCGCCGACCAGGCGGCGTTGGAGCGGTGCAGCACACAGGCCTCGCCGTTCTTCGTCGTGCCTAGCGACCGCAAGTGGTATCGCAACTGGGCCATCACGATGCTGCTGGTGGAGCACCTCTCGGCACTCGACCCGCAGTGGCCCGAGGCCGACTTCGACGTAGCGGTCGAGCGGGCCCGCCTCGCGCTGAGCTGAGCCGGCCTGGTTTCTCGCGATTCGGCGCCTGGACGGTCACGGTGGCGTAGGAACGCAAGCCGGTCGGGGGGAGTACTCAGGTCGGTAGGTCGACGAGTCGCAGGGCGCCGACCGAGTAGCGGGCCAGGATGACGCGAGCCAGCTCGTCATGCGCTCCCAGCGGAGCCGACACCGCGAGCGCGCCGGCCTCGAACGCGAGCTCGGCGACCCGGTCGGGCAGCATGCCCGGAGCTATGAACAGCGAGCCCACGGCGACGTGGCGACGCCCCTGCCGCCGCCAGTCCCGCACCGCTTCACCGGCGGACGGCGGCGCCGCCGAGGCATAGGCGACGCTGGTCGGCAGGTGGTGCCGCGCGCCCCAGATCCTCGCCAGCCGAGCCACACGGGCGTTGGCGCGGGCGTCCGAAGACCCCGCGGCGGCCAGGACCAGGGCGTCCAGCTCCCGCACCCGGGCCGCCCGAAGGGACTCGCGCAGCCGCTCGTCGAGGACGGCGAGCAGGGCGGTGTCGGTACCGACCACGTCGGCTGTACGCACGCCGAGGCCCGGCGTGCGGGACGCGACCTCCTCAACCACCCGTGGGACGTCGACTCGAGCGTGGTAGGCCGATGTCACCAGCAGCGGAACCACGACGACCTCGCTGTGACCTGCGCCGACAAGCTGGCCGACGAGAGTGTCGAGGTCGGGCTTGACATGGTCGAGAAACGCGGGCTCGATTCGAAGGTCGGGTCGCAGCCGCCTGGTCGCGGCGACGATCTCGCGGACGGTTCGGGCGGATCGTGGGTCCCGGCTGCCGTGGGCGAGCGCGACCAGCGCAGGAGCGGTCATGAGTGGATGCCGCATTCTGTCTTGCCCGTGCCGGCCCACCGGCCGCTGCGGGCGTCGTCACCGGACGCCACCCTCCGGGTGCACGGCCAGCAGCCGATCGAGGGGTAGCCGTCGTACTGCAACGGGTTGACCAACACGTCGTGGTCGGCGATGTAGCGGTCCACATCCCGGTCGGTCCATCGGGCCAGCGGCGACACCTTGACCTTGTTGACCTTCGCGTCCCAGCCGACAACGGGCACGATCACCCGGTCGCGCGTCTCCTCGCGGCGCAGCCCGGTCGCCCAAGCGTCGTAGCCGGCGAGCCCCTCGGCGAGCGGGCGAACCTTCCGCAGTGCGCAGCACAGGTCAGGGTCGCGCGCGAACAAGTCGGCGCCGTACTCCTCGTCCTGCTCGCGGAGGGAAATTGTCGGCGCCAGCGTGACGACGCTGACCGGCAGCGTCGCCGCCACCGCGTCACGGGTGCCGAGCGTCTCGACGAAGTGGTAGCCGGTGTCGAGGAAGACGACGTCGATGCCAGGCGCCACCCGCGAGGCCAGATGCGACAGGACGGCGTCGCTCATTGACGACGTCACGCAGAACCTGCTGCCGAACGCTTCGACAGCCCACTCGATGATCGCCTCAGCGGGAGCGAGCTCCAGCTCCGGACCGGCGATCAATGCCATCTCGCGGAGCTCGTCGAGGCAGGACACCGTCATCTTGATCCCCTCGCTGTCGGGTGCGGGAGGGCCGACGAGGGGCGGCTCGACGCCAGCAGTCCGACGAACTTGACCGAGAATGCCCGCAGGCACTCCCGGCACTCCCACGCACCGTGGGTCTCGCCGTGCGGGTGCAGGTCCTCGCCCGCGCAGTAGGGGCAGTGCAGAGGCAGGGCGTGGGCCGGCGACGGGTTAGTGCGCGCGGGCGCCGGGTTAGCGTGGCCGGGGTCGGAGGGGTCAGAGTGCGCGCTCATCGCAGGGCCTCCTCGTCGACGCGTGCGACCCAGGCCGAGAACCGCTCATCGCTGTCACGATCGGCTAGGAAGTGACGCACGACGCGCTCGACATAGTCGGTGAGCTGGTCGCTCGTGACCTTGTGGGCGCGCAGCTTGCGGCCGAATCCGGCTTCGAGCCCGACCCCTCCTCCGAGGTGCACCTGGAACCCCTCGACGTGGTTGCCGTCGTCGTCGAGCACGAGCTGTCCCTTGAGCCCGATGTCGGCGACCTGGATGCGTGCGCACGAGTTGGGGCAGCCGTTGAGATGCACCGAGATCGGTGTGTCGAGCTCGGGAATTCGGCGTTCGAGCTCGGTGATCAGGTCAGCCGCCCGCCCCTTGGTCTCGACGATGGCGAGCTTGCAGAACTCGATCCCCGTGCACGCCATCGTGGAGCGCCGCCACTGGCTCGGCTGCGCCGAGAGGCCGAGGCCGTCGAGGGCATTGACGAGCGAGTCGACCTGGTGCTTCTCGACGTCGAGGATGATGAGCTTCTGGTACGGCGTCGTGCGGATCCGGGCGGAACCGTGTGACTCGATGAGGTCCGCGAGCTTGGTCAAGGTGGTGCCGCAGATGCGCCCGACGGTGGGGGAGGCGCCGACGAAGTAGCGTCCGTCAGCCTGCTCGTGGACGCCGACGTGGTCGCCGTTCCCGAGCGGCTTGGGAGGCGGGTTGCCGTCGATCAGTGCGTGGCCGACGTACTCGTCCTCCAGCACCGCACGGAACTTCTCGACACCCCAGTCGGCGACCAGGAACTTCAGCCGGGCACGAGCCCTCAGCCGGCGGTAGCCGTAGTCCCGGAACAGCCCCACGACCGCCGTCCAGACCTCGGGAACGTCGTCGAGCGGCACCCAGACTCCGAGGCTCTTGGCCAGCATCGGGTTCGTCGACAGCCCCCCGCCGACCCAGACGTCGAAGCCGACCCCATGCTCGGGATCCACCGTCGGCACGAACGACACGTCGTTGACCTCGGGTGCCACGTCGAGGCTGGGGTGCCCGGTGATGGCGCTCTTGAACTTGCGGGGCAGGTTGGAGTACGCCGGGTCACCGATGTAGCGCTGGGTGATCTCGCGGATCGCCGGCGTCGGGTCGATCAGCTCGTCGGCCGCGATCCCGGCGAGCGGACTGCCGAGCACGACGCGGGGGCAGTCGCCGCAGGCCTCCTGGGTACCGAGTCCGACCGCCTCGAGGCGGCTCCAGATCGCGGGCACGTCCTCGACCCGGACCCAGTGCAGCTGGATGTTCTGGCGGTCGGTGATGTCGGCGGTGTCTCGCGCATACGTCGTGGAGATGTCGGCGATCGTGCGCAGCTGCTCCGTCGTCAGCTGCCCGCCGTCGATGCGAATCCGGAGCATGAAGTACTCGTCGTCAAGCTCGGCCGGATCGAGCACGGCGGTCCGGCCCCCGTCGATACCGGGCCGCCGCTGCGTGTAGAGCCCCCACCAGCGGAACCGGCCGCGCAGGTCTGACGGGTCGATCGACGCGAAGCCGCCGTGGGCGTAGATGTTCTCGATCCGAGCGCGCACGTTGAGGGCGTCGTCGTCCTTCTTGGCCTGCTCGTTGGCGTTGAGCGGTTCGCGGTAGCCGAGTGCCCACTGGCCTTCGCCGCGAGTACGTCGCTGCGGTGGTGCCGTGGATGGGGAGCTCGTTGCCGGCGCTGAACCTGCTGGCGCTGAACTTGCTGGTGCTGCCGTGTGAGCGGGCTGGATGCCCGGGTGGACGGAAGTCATGGCGTGTCCTCAGGTGCAGCCGCGCGGCTTCCGGCCGGCCGGAGTGTCTCGGCGGCTGTGGGCATCCCGCCTCAGCGGGACGCGCGCGGCGATGTGGGAGAGCTTGGGGGTCGAGGGTTACGCCGACATACACATCATGCTGCGCGTCAAGCCAAAGTCCACGTGGCGGCGAGCCACGAGGTGGACGATGTAGCGAGCATGGGACGTCATGTGAATGATGGTCGCCGAGGATGCGGCTGGATGCAATTGCCCATCTCAACCCGCGAGATCATATCTCAACCTGTGGAATAGTCGCGGGTCCCGTGCTGCTCACCTGGTGGTCCACCCGGGGATGGGAAAGGGCTGGACGAACTCGCGTACCTCGCCGCGGACCTGCCGGGCGGCGGACGGGTTGCCGTGGGCTTCCGCGTCGATGACCTCGCTCATCCAGACGGCGATCTGCGGCATGTGCTCCTCGCGGAGCCCCCGCGTCGTGATCGACGAGGTGCCGAGCCGGATTCCCGAGGGGTCGAACGGCTTGCGGGGGTCGTAGGGCACGGTGTTGTAGTTGAGCTCGATGCCGGCACGGTCGAGCGCCTGCGCGGCCGGCTTGCCGCCGATGGCCTTGCTGGTGAGGTCTGCCAGGATGAGATGGTTGTCCGTTCCACCGGACACGAGGTCGAATCCCTTCTCGAGCAGCGCGGCTGCAAGGGCCTTCGCGTTCGCGACGATCTGTTGCGCGTAGGTCTTGAAGTCGTCGGTCGCGGCCTCCTTGAGGGCAACCGCGATCGCGGCCGTTGTGTGGTTGTGCGGGCCGCCCTGCAGGCCAGGGAAGACCGCACGGTCGAGCTTGGTGGCATGCTCGGCATCGCACATCAGCATCGCGCCACGCGGACCGCGCAGGGTCTTGTGCGTCGTTGTGGAGATCACCCCTGCATGACCGACCGGGCTGGGGTGGGCGCCTCCAGCGACCAGGCCAGCGATGTGAGCGATGTCGGCGGCCAGCACGGCGTCGACCTCGCGGGCGATCTCGGCGAACCGGTCGAACTCGATGGTGCGCGGGATCGCCGTACCACCACAGAAAATCAGCTTCGGGCGCTCTGCGCGCGCCAGGGCACGGACCTCGTCGAAGTCGATCCGGCCGTCTTCCTTGCGGACGCCGTACTGCACCGACCTGAACCACTTGCCCGTCGCGGAAACGCTCCAGCCGTGAGTCAGGTGACCGCCCATGGGCAGCGCCATGCCCATCACGGTGTCGCCCGGCTGGAGCAGGGCCAGATAGATCGCCAGGTTGGCGGGGGAGCCGGAGTAGGGCTGGACGTTGGCGTGGTCCACCCCGAAGAGGGACTTCGCCCGCTCGATGGCAATCGTCTCGACCTGGTCGATGAACTCCTGGCCCTCGTAGTAGCGCTTGCCCGCGTAGCCCTCGGAGTACTTGTTCGTCAGCACGCTACCGGTGGCGTCGAGCACTGCCTGTGACACGTAGTTCTCACTGGCGATCAGGCGGATCGACTCGCTCTGCCGGCGGCCCTCGGCGTCGATCAGCTCAGCAAGCTTGGGGTCGGCATCGGCGAGCGAGGCAGTGAGGCGTGCGGTCCGGGACTCAGTCATTGCGCCAGCCTAAGTCACATGATCGGCCCCGGATGGGCCGTGGTGGGAACGACAGCTCACGAGTCGGGCGCAGCCGAGAACGCGGCGCGTCCGTTGGTGCCGGGTTGTCCGCGCCCGTGTCGATACCGTAGACGCCATGGCGTCGGACTCCGTGCGAAGCGCAGCCACGGCGCGGTCGCGGATGTTCGCGATCAAGGACGTGCTGTGGCGGCTCCTCACGTCCACGATCGGGTCCTGCTTCCGTCACCGAGTGACGGGGCTGGCCGCCGAGGCGGCGTTCTTCGCGATCTTGTCGTTGCCGCCGCTTGTCTTCGGTCTTGCCGGCAGCATCACCTACATCGTCCGACGCGTCGAGCCGACCCAGATCGCGAGCTTCAAGACGTCCTTTCTCGATCTCAGCAGTCGGGTGCTGACGGACGAGTCGATCAAGGACGTCGTGGCACCGACGCTCAACACCGTGCTGAGAGGTGGCCGGTTCGACGTGATCTCGATCGGCTTCGTGTTGTCCTTGTGGTCGGGGTCGCGGGCGCTCAACGTCTTCGTCGACACGATCACGATCATGTACGGCCTCGGCGGGCGGCGCGGCATCGTCCGGACCCGGATGCTGTCGTTCTCGCTGTACGTCATCGGGCTGGTCGTCGGCGTCGTCGTGCTGCCTCTGGTGCTGGCTGGTCCCCGCCTCGTCGACAGGTTCCTGCCGACTCGCTTCGACTTCCTCAACACGCTCTACTGGCCGACGGTGGTCGTGCTGAGCATCGCCTTCCTCACTACCCTGTTCCACCTCTCCGTCCCGGTCCGCTCCTCATGGCGTCATGACACTCCCGGCGCCGTACTGGCCTTTGCCATGTGGGTCGTCGGCAGCTATCTGCTTCGGCTCACTCTGCAAAGCGCGACGACCTCCATCTACGGCCCGCTGGCCGCGCCGATCGCCGTCTTGCTGTGGCTCTACCTCACCGCTCTTGCGGTCCTCATCGGTGCGGCCCTCAACGCGGCGTTCGATCGGGAGTGGCCAGAGTCGTCCACGGCAGGCGCCCGGCTGGAGATACTGCGCCGGCTGCGTCGCCGCCCACCCTTGCAACAGCGACAGACCAAGGACATCGAGGACATCTGACCGTCCGTGACCCCGATTCGTCCTGCTGGCGGTGGCTGGCCATCCCCGACCTCGGCAGGACGAATCGCAAGGGGGTGCATAATCCGTGGCGGGCGTCCGAGACCACGCCTACCCTCAGATCGTGAGCGCACCCCTCCTGGACCTGGCCGCCTTCGGCTGGGACGCATCGTGGAGTGCGGCCGCGTCTGCATACGCAGATCTCGGCCGACCAGGTCGGATTTCTCGCGTCGACCGCGGTCTGTGCTCCGTGCTGACACTCGACGGTCCCGTGCGCGCCACGTTTGGCGGCGCCGTGCTCGAAGCCATGGTGGCCGACACGCTGTCCGCTCCCTGCACCGGCGACTGGTGCATCGTGCGTGCGTGGCCCGACGGGCCGTTGACGATCGATGCCCTGCTGCCGCGGCGTACGGCGATCACGCGGGCCGAGGCGGCCGGGACATCGCGCGGCCAGGTTCTTGCCACCAACGTCGACCTTGCCGCGGTAGTGATCGCCCTGCATCCGGAGCCCAACCTCGGTCGGATCGAGCGCCTGTTGTCCCTGGTATGGGAGAGCGGGGCGAGGCCGGTGATCGTCTTGACCAAGGCTGACGTGGTGGGAGATGCCGACGAGGTGGCCGCCGACGTCCGACGCCTGGCGACGGACGTTGCGGTCGTCTGCACGAGCACGGCGACGGGCGCCGGCGTCGGCACCCTGCGCCGGCTGGTCGGGACCCGCGCGACGCTGGCCCTGATCGGTGCCTCGGGACACGGCAAGTCGTCGCTCAGCAACGCCTTGGTGGGCGCGCAGGCGCTGCGGACCGTGCAGATCCGCAAGGACGGCAAGGGCCGGCACACCTCGGTGCGCCGTGAGCTCGTCCTGCTGCCCGGGGGAGGCGCAGTGATCGACACGCCGGGTCTTCGGGGTGTCGGGCTGCAGGACGCCGCGGTCGGCATCCGCTCCACGTTTCCCGACATTGTGGCACTCGCCGAAGGGTGCCGCTTCACGAACTGTCGGCACCTCGAGGAGCCCGGTTGCGCGGTTCAGGCTGCGCTCGCCGCTGGCAGCCTTGCCGTACGCCGGCTGGACAGCTGGCACGCGCTGCACCGCGAGCAGCAGACGATGGCCGAGCGTGCCGAGGCCCGGTTGCACGGCCAGCTCCCCAAGGGAGCGAGACACCTGTCCAAGCAGCAGCGCGCCGCGCGTCGGTCGCGGTGGTGACATCAGTGATGCCGGCCGCCGACGTCGTGCTTCGCCCAGAGGTCTCCGGCGACGAGGCGTCGGTGACGGCGGTCGTCGACGAGGCGTTCGGCAGACCCGCAGTGTCCAGACTGGTCGCGTCGCTTCGCCACACCGATGCCTGGGTCGACGGGTTGTCCTTCGTCGCGGAGCACGACCAGGAGGTGGTCGGCCACACCCTGCTCACCCGCTCGATCCTCGACGCCCCACGTCGCCTCGTTGACGTGCTGGTCCTGAGTCCGCTCGCCGTCGTGCCGGCGCATCAGCGCAGGGGCATCGGCGCGGCCCTCGTGAGGCATGCGCTCGCCCAGGCGCGGCTGCGGCCCGAGCCGCTCGTCTTTCTCGAAGGAAGTCCGCGGTACTACCCGCGGTTCGGTTTCGTACCGGCGGGCCGGCTCGGCTTTCGGCGACCGTCGCTGCGCATTCCGGAGCCGGCCTTCATGGTGGTCAGGTCGCCGTCGTACGAGCCGTGGATGACCGGCACCCTGGTCTACGCCGAACCGTTCTGGCGCCTCGACTGCGTCGGGCTTCGCGACCCGTGACCGCCGGCGCCTGAAGGCTCAGGCGGCCGGGCCGAGGACGACGGCCGACTCCGCGGGGAGCTCGACGGTGGCGTCGAGGACCTGCGTCCTGTCGGGCGCGTAGGCCAGCACCACTGCAGGACTCTCCGGGCCGGTGCGGTCCCACGCCACCCGCCGAGACTCGTCGGACAGGTTCACCACGACGACGTGTTCGCCGCGGTGCATCACCACGGTCCGGGCCGCCTCGTCGTGGACCACACGCACCCGGTCGAGCCGCGGGTCGCCGAGATCAGGGCGTTCTCGACGCAGCTGGATCAAAGCGGCGTACCAGCGCAACAGTGAGGCGTGCGGCTCCTGGCCGACCTCGCTCCAGTCCAGCCGGGATCGCTCGGCGGTGCGGTCGGCCTGCGGGTCGGGGACGTCCCTGCGCTCCCAGCCGTGTGACGCGAACTCGTCACGTCGCCCACGACGCACCGCCTCCGCGATGCCGGGGTCGGTGTGGTCGGTAAAGTACTGCCATGGTGTCGACGCGCCCCACTCCTCGCCCATGAAGAGCATCGGGGTGCCGGGGCCGGTAAGCAGAAGCACCGCTCCGCACGCCAGCAACCCCGGGGACAGCTGCGCCGACAGCCGGTCGCCCATGGCGCGGTTGCCGACCTGGTCGTGGTTCTGCAGCGAGACGACGAACCGCGACCCTGGCGTGCGGGCGCGGTCGACCGGGCGGCCGTGCGTGCGTCGGCGAAACGAGGAGTAGGTGCCGTCGTGCAGAAACACCCCTTCGAGCACCTTCACGAGTGCCCCGGGGGCGGCGAAGTCGGCGTAGTAGCCCTGGGTCTCGCCCGTGAGCAGCGTATGCAGAGCGTGGTGCACGTCGTCTGCCCATTGCGCGTCGAGACCCATGCCACCGGCCTCTCGGGGGGCGACCGTCAACGGGTCGTTGCGGTCGGACTCCGCGATCAGCCACAGCGGTCGACCGACCGACGCCGACAAGGCGCCGACTTCCGAGGCAAGCTCCTCCAGCAGCGTGATCGCACGGTCGTCGAAGAGGGCGTGGACGGCGTCCAGCCGCAGCCCGTCGACGTGGAAGTCATGCAGCCACATGAGCGCGTTGTCGATGATGAAGCGCCGCACGGTGTCGCTGTCCGCGTCATCGAGGTTGAGCGCGTCGCCCCAGGGTGTCCCGTAGCGGTTCGTGAAGTAGGGGCCGAACTCGCTCAGGTGGTTGCCGCTCGGCCCGAGGTGGTTGTAGACGACGTCGAGACACACGCCGAGCCCGCGGCCATGACAGGCGTCGACGAACCGGCAGAACGCGTCCGGTCCGCCGTAAGGCTCGTGGACGGCATACAGGCCGACACCGTCGTAACCCCAGCCGTAGCGACCGGGAAACGTGGCCAAGGGCATCACCTCGACCATGTCGACGCCGAGCAGCACCAGATGGTCGAGCCTGGCGATGGCCGCGTCCAGGGTGCCCTCGGGGGTGAAGGTGCCCACGTGCAGCTCATAGATGACCGACCCCGGCAACTGCACACCACGCCACAGCGAGTCGGTCCACTTGAAGACCGCCATGTCGAAGACCTCGGCGGCCCCCTCAGGCCCGTCGGGAAGGCGCAGCGCCCGTGGGTCGCTGCGTGGCTCTGCGCCGTCGATGGCGAAGAAGTAACGAGTCCCGTTGTGGGCCGGCTGCTCGGTATGCCACCACCCGCCGTGGGCGGGCTCCATCGTCCGCCGCTCATCGTCGATCAGCAAGGACACAGCTGACTCGGCCTTGGGTGCCCAGACCTCGAATCTCATTCGCTCTCTCGCAGCAGCAGCGCGACGGGCAGGTCTGCCAGCAGCTGCTCACACTGCACCTCGTCACCACCCGTGTACCGCCGCCCGTTGAGCACGTCGACCCACTCGCCGTCGGGCAGCGCGATCGCCGCGCCGGCCCAGCCGTCGCGCTCGAGCCACCCCGGCCAGCGCATGACGAGCGTGACGAGGCGCTCGCCACGGATGAACCCGACCGCGTGCGCAGATGCGGTGGTCAACGGCCGGTATGTCGACGCGGCGCCGAACAGCTGAGCCTCGTCGCGACGTAGCCGCAGGGCGCGCGACGTGACCCACAGCTTGTCGTCGTCAAGGCCGTCGCGCGGTCCGCCCGAGTCCAGCCGGTCCAGTCGCTCGCGGCGCGAGCCGAAGTCGACGGGCCGCCTGTTGTCGGGGTCGACCAGGAACCGCTCGACCGTCTCACAGCCCTGGTAGACGTCGGGCACGCCAGGCAGGGTCAGCTGCACGAGCTTGCTTCCCAGCGTGACGGCGCGGACCGACGAGGCGAGGTTGTCAACCCAGGCGGCCAGCGCACCAGCGACCAGGTCGTCGCCGAGGCAGTGCGCCGCGAGGGCGTACACGTTCTGCTCGTAGTCGTCGTCCGGATCGCTCCAGGTGGTGAACTGCTTGGCCTCCCGGGTCGCCTTCTCGAGGTAGGCATCGAGGCGTTCGAGCGAGATCGGCCAGGCGCCGACCAGGGTCTGCATCAGGAGGTAGGCGGTCGGTTCGTCGACCTCGAGCTCGACTGCCTGGGCGCGCACGAGCGACCACATCGCTGCCCAGTTGTCAGCGTCCTCGCCGGCCGCGAGCAGTTGCGCGCGGACGTCCTCGCCGCGCTTGGTGTCGTGCGTCGAGAGCGTGGTCATGCCGAGCGGGTGGGTCGCCGACTGGCCTTCGGCCCACGTGTGCAGCGCCTGCGGGTCCGGCTCGTCGAGGGCTGCCGGGTCACCGCCGACCTCGTTGAGAGCGACGAAACGGTGCCAGCGATAGAACGTGGTGTCCTCGACGCCCTTGGCCATTACCGGCCCGCACACCTGTTGGTAGCGCACGACCAGGTCTCGACCGGCTGCGCTCTTCGTCGTCGCGTCAAGCAGCAGGCTACGAACCAGGTCGAGCGAGGCAGCAAGCTCTGGTTGCCCTGCCAACGCACCGGCATGCTGGGCGTCGATCTGGGCGACCGCCTGGCCGTCGGGCTGGCTTCCCAGCCGCACGTACGCGCGGTAGACCTGCACGTGCACGAGCAGCGCGCCGAGGGCAGTCTCAAGGTCACCTGCGGACACTTCGTGACCCGCGTCCCTAGCCGCGGTGACCGCCCGACGCACAAGCCGCAGCAACTCTGGCCGGAGAAGCTCATAGAGCGCGAGGTTCTTGGCCACGAGCTCGGTCTGCTCCAGCGGCTCGGCACCGTCGACGGCGCGCCACAGCGCGTCCAGATCGGCGCCCGACGGCGGTGCGAGCGCCTGCTGGACGACCCGGATCGCGTCGTAGCCGGTCGTTCCGGCGGTCGCCCACGAGGCGGGCAGCCTCTCGTCGTGCTGGAGGATCTTCTCGACCACTACCCAAGCGCCGTTGGTCGCGTCGCGGAGCTGGTCGAGGTAGTGCTCGGGGTCGGCGAGCCCGTCGGGGTGGTCGATACGGAAGCCGTCGACGATTCCTCGCCGGTGCAGGTCGACGAGCACCGCGTGCGTTGCATCGAACACTTCCGCAAGCTCGACGCGTACGGCGATCAGCGTGTCGATGTCGAAGAACCGGCGATAGTTGAGCACCTCGTCCTTCTCGCGCCACCCGGCCAGCTGATAGTGCTGCCGAGCGAGTACGTCGTCGACTGTGCCGGAGCCGGTTCCGGCCGCGACGGGGAAGACATGGTCGTGATAGCGAACGACGGGCTGACCGCCGTGTTCGCCCAGCGTCAGCTCCCGCGCCTCGAGCGTCTGAGTCAATGGCGCTCCCAGCAAGGGCAACCCGAGCTTGCCGCCGCACAGGTCCCAGTCAATGTCGAACCATGCCGCCGCGTCGCTGTCTCGACCGAGTCGGAGCACGTCCCACAGTGGCCGGTTGAGGTAGGTGGCCGCCGGGATCGACATGTGGTTGGGCACGACGTCGACGACGATGCCCATGGCGTGCTCGTGGGCAACCTCGGCGAGCGAGACGAGCCCGGCCTCTCCTCCGAGGTCGTCGGACACGCGGGTGTGGTCGAGGACGTCGTACCCGTGCGTGGAGCCGGCCGCTGCCTGCAGCACAGGGGAGAGGTAGAGGTGTGAGATGCCGAGGCGGGCCAGATAAGGCACGTTTTCGGCGGCGGCCGCGAACCCGAAGCCTGCGTGGAGCTGCAGCCGGTAGGTGCTCGTCAAAGGCCTGCGGCCGGCTGCGTCGCCGGGGCTCTCGTCAGCCACGACGCAACAGCACCGTCGAATGCGCCATGACCGTGCGGATGCTGGCTGCGGGTACCCGCCCTGAGTCGTAGTCGGTCGCCGCGGCCGCGGCATCACCCGTCACGGCCAGCGCAGCTGCCACTCCGGCCGGGGCGGAGATGTCTGCTGTGTCGAGGACAGGTACCCAGTCCTTCGCGAAGCGGCCGTCGGGCAGTGTGAACTCGACGGGCTCAGCTCCGGGATTGAGAAGCAGCAGGAACGAGTCGTCCTCGATCAGCTCGCCGCGCGTGCCCGGCTCGGTGATCGCCTCGCCGTTGATGAAGACAGCCAGCGCGCGGACCGAGGTCTTGTTCCAGTCGTCGGCACCCATGGGTTCGCCGTCGGCGCGCAGCCACGCGACGTCGGGAACGCCGTCGATCTCGGTGTCGCCGGTGAAGAAGCGCCGTCTGCGGAAGACGGGGTGCGCCGCGCGTAGGGCGACCAGCCGGCTGGTGAACTCCAGCAGGCCGGTATCGGTGTTGGACCAGTCGATCCAGGAGATCGGGCCGTCGTGGCAGTAGACGTTGTTGTTGCCGTGCTGCGTGCGGCCGAGCTCGTCGCCGTGGAGCAGCATCGGGACGCCCTGGCTCAGCAGCAGCGTCGTGAGCAGGTTGCGCTGTCGGCGACCTCGCAGGGCCAGCACGTCGGAGTCGTTGGTGTCACCCTCAACCCCGCTGTTCCAGGAGCGATTGTGGCTCTCACCGTCGAGGTTGTTCTCGCCGTTGGCTTCGTTGTGCTTCTCGTTGTACGACACGAGGTCGCGCAGCGTGAAGCCGTCGTGGGCGGTGGTGAAGTTGATTGACGCGTACGGCGCCCGTCCGTCGGACTCGTACAGGTCCGAGGAGCCCGAAAGCCGCGCCGCGAACTCGCCCATGGTGCTGGGCTCGCCACGCCAGAAGTCGCGCATGGTGTCGCGGTACTTGCCGTTCCACTCGGTCCAGCGGGGTGGGAAGTTGCCCACCTGGTAGCCGCCCGGGCCGACGTCCCATGGCTCGGCGATCAGCTTCACCTGCGACACGACGGGGTCCTGCTGTACGAGGTCGAAGAAGGCGCTCAGGCGGTCCACCTCGTGGAACTGGCGGGCGAGGCTCGCGGCCAGGTCGAAGCGGAAGCCGTCGACGTGCATCTCCGTGACCCAGTAGCGCAGCGAGTCCATGATGAGCTGGAGCACGTGCGGGTTGCGCATGAGCAGGGTGTTGCCTGTGCCCGTCGTGTCGTAGTAGAACGACGGGTCGTCGTCGACGAGCCGGTAGTAGGCGGCATTGTCGATGCCGCGGAAGCTGAGAGTCGGGCCGAGATGGTTGCCCTCGGCCGTGTGGTTGTAGACCACGTCGAGGATGACCTCGATGTTGGCGCGGTGCAGGTCGCGCACCATGGCCTTGAACTCCAGCACTTGCTGGCCGGCCTGTCCGGTCGAGCTGTATTCGTTGTGCGGCGCCAAGAAGCCGATCGTGTTGTAGCCCCAGTAGTTCGACAGTCCGTTTTCCTTGAGCGTGGAGTCGTTCACGAACTGGTGCACCGGCATCAGCTCGACCGCTGTGACGCCGAGCCGGGTCAGGTGCTCGACCGTGACCGGATGGCCCATCGCGGCGTACGAGCCCCTGATCTCCTCGGGGATGTCGGGGTGTGTCATCGTCATGCCCTTGACATGGGCCTCGTAGATCATCGTCTCGTGGTACGGCGTGCGAGGTGCGCGGTCCTCCTGCCAGTCGAAGAACGGGTTCACGACCACCGATTTCATGGTGTGCGCCGCCGAGTCATCGGTGTTTCGCTTCTTTGGGTCGTCGAAGCGGTAGGAGAAGCAGGCCGGCGCCCAGTCGATCGAGCCCTCAAGCGCTTTAGCGTAGGGGTCGAGTAGCAGCTTGCTGGGGTCGCAGCGGTGGCCGTGGCCTGGCTCGTAGGGACCGTGGACGCGATAGCCGTAGCGCTGACCGGGGCTGACACGCGGCAGGTAGGCGTGCCACACGAGTGCGTCTCGCTCCGCCATCGCGACCCGCGTCTCGGTGCCGTCGTCGGCGAACAGGCACAGCTCGACCCCGTCGGCGACCTCGGAGAACAGGGCGAAGTTCGTGCCCGCGCCGTCGTAGCTGGCGCCAAGCGGGTACGGGGCTCCTGGCCAGACCTCCATCGTGCTCCTTCGCGGTGTGCGGCCAGATGGTGCCTCTGCCCAATCACGGCAGCAGAAGAAAGCGCACGGTATTCGCACCGTGCGCCGGATCATCGTAGCGAGGGATCGCTCAGCCGCGGTTGGCCGGGGGGAGAGACTGCCAGTTCCGACGGTGTTGGAGGGCGCACGCCGTGGCGGGCCTTCCCTGGCCGTCTGCCGCGGGGAGTCGGACGGCGTACGCCGGGCGTGGACTGGGAAGGCGCCGGCCGCGCATCGGGTGCCTCAGCCATCACCCGCCTCAGCCCGCAGCACGAGCCGAGGCGGGAACGGCCGCCAGCCACCTCGTGGAGTCAGGCGGGCGACGCCAAAGTTGAGTGCGGGTCCCATCCGCGAGGCGATCGCGAATGGGACCCGCTCCGGCCCGAGCGCTGGTTTTGACACTCTGGCCATCGTGTTGCTGAGACGCTCCCTGGTGTTACTTGGGCTTGGGGGCGCTCTTGTTGATCTGGCCGTTCACACCGTGCGGGAAGAAGCCGCCGTGCCCGCGCTGGTTGGGCGTCAGGTAGACGATGTTGAGCACGTGCGCCGCCGTCCGGTCGAACGCGATGCCGTTCTTGTCGGTCGGCACGATGTTCGAGCGCTTGCGGGTACCGATGCCGCGGTCGTCGTCCCAGTTACCGTCGAGACTGTCGCGCGCGTCCGAGATGGCTCGGGCCGGCGCGTACAGACCCCTGGCGTACAGGTTGGCCCTGACCAGGCTCGCGTGGTAGGCCTCGACCGCCAGGATGCCAGCTGCGGCGCCCAGGTAGGTCTTGTTGTTGATGAGCGGTGCAGCACCCTTGTAGGCGGTGACGCCGACGTCTTCGAAGATGAAGGCGGCCAGCAAGAAGTTGTTCTCGTTGGCGTACGGGTCGAACGACTGGTGTGCACCGATCAGACCGGCGGCGCGGGCTGCCACGGTGAAGCTGTGCTGGATGTTGATGCTCGGACGCGACACCTTCGCCGCACCCAGTGCTGAGCGCAGGAACTTGACGTGCGCGATCTCGTCTTGGGCGATCTCGCGCGCGTAGTTCTTGACCACGCGGGACTGGAAGTGCACCCGGCGTCCGCCGTGTACCGGCCCGCGATTCCCCTTGCCCGTGGTGAGGTTGTGGGCGAGCCCATGCCCATAGGCGGCATACGAGTAGAACTCTGCTTCGAGATACTCGAGGTTGAGGGCGAAGTTCAGGATTGCGCCGTCACTGACGGGTGCGCTCGCGGCTGCGGCGCCCCCGGTTGCGGCTGCATGAGGAGCGCTTGCTGCACTGGCCGTGCCGATACCGCCCAGGGTGCTCGCGCCGATCACGCCGAGACCTGCGACGCCAGCGCTCTGAAGGAAACGACGCCGATCGGTGTCGTTTTCTGCGCTGCGTTCGATCATGTCTCGAACTACTTGCTTGCCGAACATTGATCCTCCACTGTGTTGGTGCTGCCGCCAACGGACGCACGCGTATGCATGCGCGAATGGATCGTCACACTCGTGAGAAAGTCGGGAGCCGGTCGGCTCCTCGGGCGACTTTAAGACGCCTTTCAACGTGAGGCTCTTGCCGCCGAAGACTGTGTCGGCTGTGACATAGCCCCCGGGACTTCACCGTCAGTGCTGAAACGGACTGACGCCTAGACCCGAGACGACGCCAGATATCGAAACATTAGCCGCTAACCGCGAGCGTTGTCACTAGGAACGGCTGAGAAATGCCCAAAAAGCCATTGGGTGCCCCGATCGCCTTACGGTTGTATTACGACTGTGGCCGCTGGGACGTCGTCCACTCGGCTTGTGCACTCATCGGCTCGTCACCTTGGCGACGCGATCCGCGAGGCAGACGAGTCAGCCGTGCCTTCCACTGGTTTCGGTATGGCACAATCTGGGTGTGGTGGTTGCGAAAGCAGACGAGGATGCCGTTTCGGCCGCGGTCGAGGACTACCTCAAGACGATCTATAAGCTGGAGTCTCGCGGCAGCGTGGCGGTGACGACGAATGCGCTGGCGCAGCGCTTGCACGTCAGCCCGTCCTCCGCCTCGGCCATGCTGAGAAAGCTCAATGAGATGGGGCTGGCGACACACGCCCTCTATCGCGGCGTGCATCTCACTGACCATGGCCGCCTCCTCGCCCTACGGGTCCTGCGCCGTCATCGACTGCTCGAGCTCTTTCTCGCCGAGACGCTCGGGCTGTCGTGGGACCGTGTTCACGATGAAGCGGAGGTGCTGGAGCACACGCTCTCTGCTGAGCTAGAGGAGGCGATCGCGGCCAAGCTGGGGCACCCCGTGCGCGATCCGCACGGCGATCCCATCCCGACTCGGGACGGGCAGGTGCTCGAGGAACCCACGGAATGCCTCGCTTCGCTGCAGCCGGGGGCGGTTGGCCATTTGGTCCGGGTGTCCGACTCCGACCCGCAGATGCTGCGCTACCTCACCGAGCGCGGAATCGCCATTGGTGACAGCGCGGAGGTCGTGGACCGGCAACCATTCGGCGGGCCGCTGCTCGTGCGCTTCGGAGACACCGTGCACCCGATCGGTCCTCAACTGGCCCAAGCGATGCGCGTCGAGCTCCAGCGATGATCGAGCACAGCGGCGCTCACAGCGTGAGTTCCACGGTGCGTGCAGGCGGCGACCTGTCCGGCGTCGCAAGCCCGCTGCAGCAAGCCCGGGCTCGCGGACGCATCCGTGGCGTGACGGCCCTGCTGGGGCCGGCCTTCGTGGCTTCGGTCGCCTATATCGACCCCGGCAACTTCGCTACCAATTTCGAGGGCGGGGCAAAGTTCGGCTACACCCTCGCCTGGGTGATCCTGCTGGCCAACCTGATGGCCATGTTGGTCCAGTACCTCTCCGCCAAGCTCGGTGTGGTCACCGGGATGAACCTGGCGGAACTGTGTCGCGCGCATCTGGGGAAACGGTGGTCACGGGGATTGTGGGTGCAGGCCGAAATCGTCGCCATGGCCACGGACTTGGCAGAGTTCGTGGGTGCGGCTATCGCACTGAACCTGCTCTTCGGGGTGCCCTTGTTCGTGGCCGGCCTGCTGACTGCCGTCGTGGCCTTCGCTGTGCTAGCTCTTGAGCAGCGTGGTCATCGCAACTTCGAGCTGGCCATCATCGGTTTCCTCTTCATCGTGCTGCTCGGCTTCCTCTACGACATTGTCAAGATCGGACCCGACGCCCACGATGCGGCGAGCGGCTTCATCCCCACTCTCCACGGCACAGACAGCATCTTGTTGGCGGTCGGCATCATCGGTGCCACCGTCATGCCTCACGTGATCTACCTGCACTCGGCACTCACGCAACGGCGGATCCCGGGCCGCGATGACCGAGAGACGCGGCAGCTCCTCCGCTTCCAGCGCCTCGACGTCATCATCGCCATGACTGTGGCCGGGATGATCAACCTCAGCATGCTGTTTGTTGCCGCCGCCTTGTTCAACAAGACCGGCCACACCGGCGTTGACTCCCTCGAAGCCGCTCACGCCGGGTTGGGCCGACTTGTGGGTGGCGGCGCCGCGCTGGCGTTCGTGTTTGCGCTGCTCGCCTCCGGCCTGTCGTCCTCCAGCGTAGGCACCTACGCGGGCCAAGTCGTCATGCAGGGATTCATCCACCGCCAGATCCCCCTCTACGTGCGCCGCGTGGTGACCATGACGCCTTCTCTGGTGGTGTTAGGACTTGGACTCTCCCCCACCAGCACGCTGGTTCTGTCCCAGGTCGCGCTGTCGTTCGGAATCCCCTTCGCGCTCGTGCCTATGGTCTTACTCACCCGACGCCCGGACATCATGGGAACATTCGTGAACACCAAGCTGACCACGTGTGCGGCCAGTGCCATCGCCGTCATCATCATCTCGCTCAACGCGTTCCTGCTGTACGAGACCTTCCTCGGCTGAAGCGTGAGGACGACCTCGTTTCAGCAGCCGTGAAGTGGGTGCGGTGGAAAGCGTGGGCGGCGAGGGCCAATCCGAAGCCGGCTCGGTGCCGAATCCCTGACGAGATGACCGCCTCACGGGGCTGGAGCCTTCGTGGAGCATGTCGGCTTGTTTCGCTGCCGCCCAGGTCGGCATGACGACGAGCGTTTCGGTCTTCGTGAGGAGTCATCCACGGTTTCGACCGACCTCGGGGTGACGAGCCCGGGTTCCCATCTTTCTCGGACGCTTCTACTGACAATAGGTGCCTCAGCGCTTACTGTGTGTGGTCGAGGGTTTCGGTTCAACGCTGCCGCCACCGAGATCCCCGGCACACTGGAGACGCGCCCGGCCCAGCCTCACACTGTGAGGCTGGGCCGTGTGTTGAGCGACTACCCTGTCAGACGCTCCCGCCGTCTCGATGAAATACCGGGGGCCCCGGACTCGTCGGGCAAGCTCCCGGTCAGCCGGGCGGCTATCAGCCAGGCGAGACCTTCACACCAACGAGGAGTTCGGACTCTTCGCTTTTCGTGACCGTTCGGACGCGCGGAACCATCGCCCCCGCACATAAGCAGAGTCGGAGATGATCACGATGGCGAAGGTGACCATGACACCCTGGCCACGCTGAACGGTACGCATACAGGCTTAGCCTGCTTGCACAGGCAACCGCAGAAGTTGCGTCGCCACTCTGTAGCTGGTGGGCGAACTGGTCCTTGGCCAAAGGCAGCCGCCTCACAATTCTAATGTCAATAGGGCAAAAGCCGTTATCGACGCCCGCACAGGCCAGATGTGACAGGCACAGGACCGGTCCGGTCAGCACGTTCTTGTGCCGGGCGGCCTATCCCGTCCGACCACCGACTGTCGAGCCGGCCCGGCCGGCTCCTTCGCGGTTGGGCTCGTCTCGCTGCGATGTCCTGCACCGAGCGGCGCCATGCTGGCCGACTAGTCCACGGACATCGCTGAAGCACGGTGACAGGCAGTTGTCGCCAGTCACACGAATCCATCCGAGAGTTGTCCGGCGAAACCAGGTAGAGCGCGTCAACGCCGCAGTAACCGAACCCAAATCGGCGGACCCTCGTGCATGGCAACGTTCCAAAGTGTCAGTGGGTTCGAGAAGGTTCTTGTCTGTGCTGTCGTCATACGACGAAGATCGGGAAGCAGATGATCGGTAAAGGGGTGATGGTGATCGGGCCCGTCGGGCCGCCGGTCGATCCGGTCGGTGAGCACTTGGTGGGAGCCCTGCTGGATCGGGCCGGGAGTGCCTGGCCCGCCTTAGTCGAAGAAAACTGCCACGGTTGGTGGCTGCGGCACACCGACACCACCATGTGGTGGGCTGGCGCCGTGCTCGCCCATCACCAAGGCGAGGACCTCGGATCGCTGGCCCGAGGAATTGATCTCGCCGAGAAGTTCTACGCGACCCAGGGCGCTCCTGTCCGGTTTCAGATCTGCCCTGCCTGTCCTCATGGCCTCGACGCCGTTCTGACTCAGCGCGGTTATCACCGCGAGTCGCCGATGTCGCTGCAGACCGCGTCCACGGCGCAGGTCCTGGACCGGATTTCCGCGCCGGCCCTGCACGTGAGCATCCGTGATCATGCACACCCTGTCTGGTTCGCGACGTGGGCGGCGGTGCACGCCCCGGAGGCTGACCCGGGACCGGAGCTGCGTCTGCTCGAACGCATCAACCCACCGAGCGGGTACGTCACTGTCTACGCCACTGGCCGCGCTGTTGCGGTGGGACGAGCAGTCGCCGAGCGTGGCTGGACCGGTGTGTTCGGCATGGCGACCTTGCCGCACGCTCGGGGACTTGGCGCCGCCCGAGCGGTGCTGGTCGCCCTCGCCGTCTGGGCCATGAGCCAGGACGCACCCCGGCTCTACCTCCAAGTCGAAGCAGACAATGCAGCGGCCCGAGGACTCTACGAGCTGGCTGGGTTCGCCGAGACCGCGAACTACCACTACCGGGTTCGCAAACGACCCTGAGAGTCGAGGCGGCTCACTGCCGATCCCCGGCTCATCGTCTGATTATCAGACGTCCGCCGTGCCGCTGATACGTCGCGCCAAGCCCAGCGCAGCTCGCGCTGCACGGGGACGGTGTCCTCCTGGAGTTGTGCACGTCGAACGTGAGGCGGACGAGGCCATGCCCAACCACAGCCGCGCAGCCAAGCCCTCGACGTCGACCCGCACCCCCTCGGCGACGACATCGGCCGGCTCGTCTCGAGATCGTGCGCACCAGTCAGCGGATGGCGCGATAGCCGTCCAGCAGCCACTCCAGGAGGTTATTTCGCTGCGGGGCAGCAAGCGGCTCGACCGCCAAGACGTGCACGAGGGCTGCGGGAAGCCGCCGATCGGCGCACGGACTCCTCCCTGAACCCTCACGGCGGGGGAGCGCGCCTCCGCGGCCGCGTTCAGCGACGGGCACCCGCCAAGCGGTCGAGGACCAGGCGAACGCAGCGCTCCTTGACCTTCGAATCAATCGGCACGGACAGCATCCTTCCAACTCAGAAAGATGCGGCATCAAACCTGGGGCGCTTCCCCTTGGTTGGTTGTGCGGAGGTTCAGCCGTCGTCGCCTTGGCTGTCGCCGTCGCTCGCGCAGGCGTCATCTTGCGTGTCGTCGTCTTGGTCGTCGGCGACTCCGTCGTGGTCGTTGTCTTCTTGGCCGTCGGGGGTACCGTCGTTGTCGGAGTCGCTGTCGTGGGCGCTGGTGCCGAAGTCGTTCTCGTCCTCGTTGGCGACGCCGTCGTCATCGGTGTCGTTGTCGTCGTTGATGCAGGTCTCCGTGGCGTCGTCCTCGTCTTCATTGTTGACGCCGTCGGAGTCGGCGTCTTCGTCCCCGTCGGGGGTGCCGTCATTGTCGGAGTCCGCGTCGGTGGGGTCGGTGGTCGCGGAGCCGTCGTGGACCTCGTCGCCGTCGTCCATACCGTCCCCATCGGTGTCTTCGACCCGGGGAAGCGTGCCAGTGCGGTACTCGGAGAGGTTGCGTAGGCCGTCATGGTCGGGGTTGCCGTTCGCGTTGGCCATGTGCGCGTTGAGGTGGTGAGCGACCTCCCACCGGTTGGGCATCTCGTCGCCGTCAGAGGCGCTCGGGTTGCCTGCCAAGGCGGGGCTGGCAGTGAGTAGTCCGGCGTACAGTACGGCGCTGAGTACGGCGGTGATTCGGGCTGGAGCGGATTGGGTGAGACGCATCTAGGGTTCTCCTACGCGGCTGTGCGGTGATCACGGCGGTGCACCGGTGAGACCGCTCAGAAGTCGCGGCTGCACTCACAGTAACCGTTCGATACCCTTTTATTGGGACAAAAGCCACACAACCCTTGAATGACCATCAAAATACCGCTGCCCCACGCGATCGACCCGGAGCCGCAACGCAACGCTGCCGGCGTGGGCCACCACGCCGACACCATCGGCGGACACGGAACAGACCAGCAGGCCACGAAGTAGTTCCACCGACGAAGTGCCCTCCGCGCTGAGATCTTGAGCCGTCGCAAACCCAAGTTTCCCCTGCTGGGCAGGCACTCCCGAGTTTCTACACGCCGATCAAGCCCCACCAGCCATGAACGCTCCGGCCTGATCTCAGCCAGCGGAGCGCCCACGCCCCCATGCTGTGTTGAAACGCCGCCCGAGCCTAGAGTCGCAGCGGACCGTGCGCCCGGATCTGGACAACGAAGGCGTCCGGAGGCTGGTGCCTGCAGCCGACGAACTTGCCGTGCAGGACGTAGTGGCCGTGCCCGTGCGCCCCGGCGTAGTCGCCGGTGCCTCGCACCACTTGGTAGGTGCCGCGCTCGTGGAACCTGAACAGGCAGGTTATTGGGTCGTGGGTTTGGTTCCCGGCGACCCGCTGATGCCGGACGATCAGGCTGCCATTGGGGAAGCGGAAGACGTCCTTGTGGTTGGTGATCACTTTGTCGGTACCCTTGGCGTGGATCGGCCCGAAGCCGAGCACCACGGAGGCACCGCTCGCCTTCGGATTGGTGCTCAGCGCCAGGAAGCGCTGGGTCGGCGCGCCGCTTTTCGCGCCTGCGCCTGCGCCGCCTTGCGCGACGGAGGATGGGACTGTGACGAGCGCCCCGAGAAGCATCACGGCCAGTGCCATCGCCGATCGTCGTCCGTAGCCTGCTACCGCCTGCATGGAAAACCACCCCAAATCTCCGTTCGCACCGCACCGGGTGGCACGGATGCTTCGAGGATGCTCGCCCCTAGGCACCTCGTCAACGGCCTCGGCAGCCAGAGGGCGCGCTCGACGGCTCGCTGGGAGCGCTCACCCGGACATTGGCATCATGCCGGGGATCCGCGTCGCGGAAGCACGGCCGCTATGTCGCCTCGCTGTCTTACCTCGACCCAGACACTGGCGTGCCGAGGCGGCGGGTTTCTAGCGTCGTGTAACCGACGTGGTGTCAGTCTTGCGGTTGCTTGGTGGATGGCCTTGGCTAACCCGGCCCGAACACCAACATGACCAATGTGGCACACCACAAGGTCGCTGGTGGAGATGAACGCGGGCCTCCGGGCTTCCGGGCAGGCTGATGATGAGGTTCGCAACCGCGGAGCTTCCTGCGGCGGCGAGCATTGCCTGGCGATTCAGCTCGAGGACGGCCTGGAACCTGCGGTGGCCTCCAATGCCATTGTCGAGCGCTGGCGGCAAAAGCGCAGCCGTCTTCGGGTGCGGTTGCGTCACGCGTTACGAGTTGGATGTTCGCATGCGGTCCTCCTGCCTGGAACGGATTTGCATGATGATCGTCCGAACGCCGCCGCGTGTCGACTCACGCATGCATGATGCGAAAGATCGTGCGGAGCGTGCTGGTTGCTGTGCGTGGCCGACGAGGATCGCTGTAGACGATTTCGAGATGGATGCCCTCTGTGATGCGGCCGGGGGCCCGACGGCGTTCCCTCCTGCTTGGCCTCGTCGTCGGGGCGGGACGGGCCACCCAGGTGGTGTCGTGGCTGTGCAGGCACTAGCCGGGTGCGCGCAGTCGTGCTCCACAGGCAGTGATGGGGGGCCGGGCGTTGTCGGCGTGAGGGTAATAGTCTCGACGCATGATCGAACAGGTGTTCGAAGATTCGAACCGGCGGTTGGTTCACCCAGTCGCCGGTGCGGGTGCCGTGGTGCGCGCGCTCGACTTCACCGACGATGACGCCGCCACACTTATCGATCAGATCGCTAGTCTGGAGGATCTGCGGGGGGCGGTTGCCGCGGCGCAGGCGCGGGCGACGGCCGCGTTCGCGGCGTTGGAGCGAATCCAGCAGGCGGCGGCAGGAGTCCGTGCCGCCGACGTGGGCAGGGGCATTGCCGCCCAGGTCGCGCTGGCACGGCGGGCTTCACCGTGGCAGGGTGGGCGTCACCTCGGCCTGGCCGAGGCGTTGGTGCACGAGCTTCCGACCACGCTGGCAGCTTTGGAGGCGGGAGGCGCTCGGAGATCGGGCCATGGCCGCGGAGGCCAGGCGGATCGGCTATCGACTCGACCCGCATGCCGTGACTCGCCGTGCCGGCCGGGCCGCGTCGGAGCGTCGGGTCACTTTGCGCCCAGCCCCAGACACCATGGCATTGCTGACGGCGCTGCTACCCGGCCAACAGGCAGTGGCCGCGTACGCCGCGTTGACCAAGGCGGTCGAGTCCGCGCGCGCCACCGGTGTGGACGTACGTGGCCGGGGGCAGCTGATGGCCGACACGCTGGTGGAGCGCATCACCGGCCAGCGCACTGCCGAGGCGGTGCCGGCCGAGGTGCAGGTCGTGATGACGGACCGATCCCTGCTGGAGGGCGGCGACGAACCCGCCGAGCTCGACGGGATCGGCCCGATCCCTGGCCCGGTGGTCCGTTCCTGGTTGGCCGGTGATGGCCCAGAGCCCCGGCGGCAAGCCAGAGCCTGGCTGCGCCGGCTCTACACCAGCCCCGAATCCGGACAGCTGGTAGCGATGGACTCGCGCCGCCGATGCTTCGACGGGCAGCTACGCCGATTCGTGATCACCGCCGATCGGACCTGCCGCACGCCGTGGTGCGACGCGCCCATCCGGCACCTCGACCACGTCCAACCGGCCGCCGACGGCGGTGAACCAGCGCCGACAACAGTGCTGGGCTGTGCGAAGCGTGCAACTACACCCGTGAAGTCCCGGGCTGGGTCACTGTCAAGATGCCAGAGCGGGTTGTCGAGGTTGTTACCCCGACCGGCCACCGCTACCGAAGCCGGCCGCCGCCTCCGATCGGCCAGACCAGCGATCGGCCTTCCCCCGAACCGGATCAGAATCCCGGATCTGTCATGACACCGCACACCAGTGATCGGCTCGTCTGTTGAGTCACCTGGTCGGGCGCGTCTGAGACATGAGACGTGCCGCTCGATTCTGCTATCCGGTTCTGAGCCTTGGGGAAGATCGTGCCGAGCGTGCCCGAGTCGATCCGCAGCGCCCGGCTGGTACGGGACGCCTGGAGGTGGCCCTTGGGATCGCGGCCGACCGGTCCGCGATCGGCACGCTGGTGGAACGCACCACGAGGTTCACATGCTGATCCACCTGCCGCGGATGGAGGGGTACGGGACCGAACCGCGGCTGAAGAACGGCCCCGCGCTGGCCGGCTACGGCGCCGAAGCGATGCGCGACGCCCTCGCCAGGCAGATGACCACGATGCCCGAACAACTCCGACGATCGCTGACCTGGGACCGTGGGAAGGAGCTCGCCCAACACGCAGAGCTGAAGATCGACACTGACATCGCGGTCTACTTCGCCGACCCACACAGCCCCGGCGGCGAGGCAGTAACGGGAACACTGTGAGCCCCCCGCTGGCAGGCGTGCAGGCCTTCCTCGGCCATCACGGTGCGCACCCGCTTCGGCGACGCAGCCGTCGTCAGGTGTCCTGCCGGGGCCAGCGCGCGGCCTTACTTCTTGCCGATAAATCGAGCCGAGAAGGAGGCTCTTGTTGCACGAATGTTGCACGAGCACCGTGACGACGATCCAGAAGGTGGCCTCTGATCTGGGCTTATGTGAGTGGGCGATACTGGGATCGAACCAGTGACCTCTTCCGTGTCAGGGAAGCGCGCTACCGCTGCGCCAATCGCCCCCATGGTGCTGAGTCGCTCGAGGTGGAGAAGGGATTTGAACCCTCGTAGACGGATTTGCAGTCCGTTGCCTCGCCTCTCGGCCACTCCACCGCTGGATGGGTAACCCTTCGACCCGCTCCGAGCGGACGACGAGGCTCGAACTCGCGACCTCAACCTTGGCAAGGTTGCGCTCTACCAACTGAGCTACGTCCGCTTGCACCTCACGCCACGATGTGGGGCGCGAGACAGAACACTAGCCGATCCGTCGCGCGGGACAAATTTCGTGATGTGTCCCGGCTCGGTGGCTCCCCTACAGTGGCCGTATGCGTGCCTGGTGCAACGGCTCCATCATCGACGCGGACTGGCCGGCGATCGCGGTCCTCGACCACGGTTTCACTGTCGGTGACGGGGTGTTCGAGGCGATTAAGGTCGTTGACAACGTCCCCTTCGCCCTGACGCGGCACCTGAGGCGGCTGCAGACCTCAGCGCTCGGCCTCGGACTTCCTCAGCCCGACGAGCCTCTGGTCCGAGCGGCGATCAAGGAGGTGCTCGAGGGGCACGAGTTCGCCCTCGGGCGGATCCGGGTGACGTTCACTGCGGGGGTCTCGCCCCTCGGCTCGGGGCGCGACACCACATGTCCGAGCCTGGTCGTCGTGGTCACGGACGCGCGGCCCTATCCGGCCACCACGAAGGCCGTCACGGTGCCCTGGCCGCGCAACGAGCGTGGTGCAGTGGCAGGGCTGAAGACGACGTCGTACGCCGAGAACGTCGTGGCGCTGGCGTACGCCGAGGAACGCGAAGCATCGGAGGCCATCTTCGCCAACACGGTCGGCAACCTGTGCGAAGGCACCGGCACGAACGTGTTCTGTGTCTTCGGCGACGAGGTGGTCACGCCGCCTCTCACCGCCGGCTGCCTGTCGGGCGTGACCCGCAACCTCGTCGTCGAGTGGTGCGCCGTCGCTGAACGTGACGTCCCGCTCGACGAGCTCGCTACCGCAGACGAGGTCTTCTTGACGTCAACCACACGAGACGTCCAGGGCCTCAGCAACCTCGACGGCCGCGAGTTCCGCGGCGACCAGCCCATGACGGCGCAGATCGCCGCCGTGTGGCGCGAGCGGGAACCCCTGAACCCCGACCCCTGAGCACGGCGAAGAAGGCCGATCGCCTCAGCGGGCTTGCAAAAGTCGGTCGATCACCCGGCCGAAGACGAGCCGACCGCCGATCCGGGTGGGCCAGTTGAGCAAGCCGCCGACAGCTCGAAAGCCCGCATCCTCACGCCAGCTGATCGTCGAGCCGACGCGGCCCTGAGGCATTACCGTAAGGACGGCCCAGCCGGTCACGACCCGGCCTTCTTTGACCACGCGGCACAGGCCGGGCCGCTCGCCCTCAGGCGGCTGCCAGTAGGTGACGGTCATCGGGTCGTCGAACCGAAGCGGCCCCACCGCCGTACGGGCGGTGAACGCCTCCCCGACGGCGCTGCGGATCACACCGCGCATCTCGATGCTCGTGAGAGGAATGTGCTCGCCGTGCCGCTCCCAGTCCGTGAGCCGCTCCCAGGCCTGCGACGCGGACAGGCCGGTATGCCGGACGATCTCGAACTGTGCCACTCAGGCCTCGGTCGCCGTGAACAGTTCACGGCGCTTGCGTTGTCGGTAGGCCGCCACGTTGAGCCGGTTGCCGCAGGTGCGGGCATCGCAGTAGCGCTTTGACCGGTTGCGGGACAGGTCGACCAGAACGGCGTGGCAGTCGGGCGCTTCACAGACCCGTAGGCGCTCGGTCTCCCCTGCGGCGACCACGTGGGCGAGCGCCATACCGCCGTCGACCGCCAGGTGCTCGGCCAAGGTGGCGCCCGGGGCGAAGTAGTGCACATGCCAGGCGTAGCCGTCGTGGTCGGTGAGCCGAGGGCAGACCGGGGCGTCGGACAACAGCGAGTTGACCACCCCGGCGACAGTCGAGACATCGTGCGGACCAAAGGCGAAGCGGAATCGCTCTCGCACGCGGTAGATCGCCGTCACGTCGGCGAAGTCAGCGGGATCGACGCCGGAGACGCGATGTCTGCATACAAAGGCGTCGACCCGCTCAGCGTCGCTCAGCCCCTCGACGCCTCCGCACGCCGGCGCGGAGTTGACGAGGTCGACGACCGCGAGCAGCGAGAGTTCGGTGTCGTGGCTGAACATCACGGCCCCAGGATAGTGAAGGCTGGCGGTTCGCTCGGAGCCGAGCGTCCAACGGTCAGTCGAGGATCTTGGTCAGTACCTCGTCGATGTCGAGGTATTGACTCTCGGTCCCGTTCGGCACGAGAGCTTCCACGTTTGCGAGGAAGTCGCGGACGTCGTCGCTGCAAGCCTGCATGAGCGCCTCGCCATCGGGTGAGGACAGCTCGATGATCGTCACCGCGTGGCCGCGGGAGTCCAGGCAAGGCCACACGTGCACGTCACCGTCGCCGGTCGGCTCCTGCATCCCTGATGCGAGCAGCTCGCGGGCGAAGACCCAGCACACCTGCGTTGGACCGGTCCGGAAGCTCGCCGTCACGGCGTACGGGTCGTGCCGGTCGTAGTGGAGCTCCGCGTCCAGTGGCGTGCCGGCGCCGCTTGCATCCAGGAGTTCGAGCGTGAGTGCTCGGGTGACGCTCATCGGCGCGGTGTCCATGGTCGGGGGTGCTCCTTCTCTCGTCTCTCGGTGGCTTAACGACGCCGATGACAGACAGTGACGCTGATTCGGCGACAACTCTGAGTCTTTTTGGGCCCCAGGAAGCGCAGAGCGGACAATTGCTGGCATAAAACGGCGTTGGGATCTGACTGGGGCGATCTGGCCGACCTGAACAGGGCGGCGGCGCGTGCGCGGCGGCATCGTCGCGACCGTGGTGCTGGCCGGGCGTCGTGATGCGCTAGCCTGCTGGCGTCAGGGGAGGCGCAGGGGCGATTGGCGCAGTGGTAGCGCGCTTCGTTCACACCGAAGAGGTCACTGGTTCGAACCCAGTATCGCCCACCAGCAGCACCGCACGTGAGGCCCAGCATGTGAGTTCCTCGCCTCCGGACGATGCCCTCGAGTGGCTCGGTGACGTAGCGGACACAGGGGCCGTCACCGAGGCGTGGCGACGATATCTCGATTACCACGCGTAATCAGAGTGTCACTCTACGCGCATTCGTGTCTCAGGAACAGCGAGAAACTGGTGCGACGGGATACTGGCACCTCGATACGATCGAGTCATCCGTGCCGCCGGAGAGAACCGGCCCCATGCCACCAGTCCGAGGGAGCAGCCCGTGTCCGAAGCGAACGTCGTGGTCGTCAGCACAGCCGAGCGTGCTGGGCGGACCGTGGCGACGGGCACGAAGGCATGGGAGCTCTTCGCCGACGATCCGGCGATCATCGCCGTCCGAGTCGACGGCGAGCTCCGTGACCTGTCGCGCGAGGTCCGCGACGGAAGTGAGGTCGAGGGCGTCGCTATCGACTCCGACGACGGCCGAGCGATCCTGCGGCATTCGACCGCACACGTACTGGCCCAAGCCGTGCAGGAGCTGTTTGCCCATGCCAAGCTGGGGATCGGGCCACCGATCACTGACGGCTACTACTACGACTTCGACGTGGCGGAGCCGTTTCGGCCCGACGACCTGGCCCAGATCGAGTCGCGGATGCGCAGGATCGTCAAGGCGGGCCAGCGCTTCTCTCGGCGGGCCGTCTCCGACCAGGAGGCGCGCATTGAGTTGGCCGACGAGCCCTACAAGCTTGAGCTGATCGATCTCAAGGGAGCCGACGCCGCAGCGGCGGCGGAGGGGGCCGACGTCGAGGTCGGCGCGGGGCAGCTCACCATCTACGACAACCTCGGCCGCGACGGCTCGGCGGTCTGGAAGGACCTCTGCCAAGGCCCGCATCTGCCCACCACAAAGCGGATTCCGGCCTTCAAGCTGATGCGGTCCGCGGCGGCGTACTGGCGCGGTAGCGAGAAGAACCCACAACTGCAACGGATCTACGGCACCGCCTGGGAGAGCCAGGAGGCCCTCGACGCCCACCTGCTGCGACTGGAGGAGGCTGCCCGCCGCGACCACCGCCGCCTCGGTGCTGAGCTCGACCTGTTCAGCTTTCCCGACGAGATCGGTTCCGGGCTCGCCGTCTTCCATCCCAAGGGCGGGGTGCTCCGCAAGGTGATGGAGGACTACTCGCGCCAGCGTCACGTCGAGAGCGACTATGAGTTCGTCTACACCCCGCACATCAGCAAGGGCGAGCTGTTCGAGACCTCGGGTCACCTGCAGTGGTACGCCGACGGAATGTACCCACCCATGCACGTCGACGCGGAGCATGACGACCAGGGCAACGTCACCAAGCCCGGTCAGGACTACTACGTCAAGCCGATGAACTGCCCCTTCCACTGCCTGATCTTCCGCTCACGTGGGCGCTCCTACCGCGAGCTTCCGCTGCGCCTGTTCGAGTTCGGGTCTGTCTACCGCTACGAGAAGTCCGGTGTGGTGCACGGGCTCACCCGAGTGCGGGGGATGACCCAGGACGACGCGCACATCTACGTAGCCCGCGACCAGTTGCATGACGAGCTGACGAAGCTGCTGACCTTCGTCCTGGGGCTGCTGAAGGACTACGGGCTCGACGACTTCTATCTCGAGTTCTCCACCAAGGACCCGGACAAGTACGTCGGGTCTGACGAGATCTGGGAGCAGGCCACCGACATCTTGCAGCAGGTGGCCACTGCGTCGGGACTCGAGCTCGTTGCTGACCCAGGAGGTGCGGCGTTCTACGGCCCCAAGATCTCGGTCCAGGCTCGCGACGCGATCGGACGCACCTGGCAGATGTCGACGATCCAGCTCGACTTCAATCATCCCGAGCGTTTCCAGCTGGAGTACACCGCCGCTGACGGCTCGAGGCAGCGCCCCGTGATGATCCACCGAGCGCTCTTCGGGTCGATCGAGCGGTTCGTGGGCATCCTCACCGAGCACTATGCGGGTGCCTTCCCACCGTGGCTGTCGCCGGTCCAGGTGGTCGCGATACCCATCGCGGACCGTCACGACGACTACCTGTCCGCGCTGGCGGTGCAGCTTCGGCAGCGGGGAATCCGGGTCGAAGTGGACCGTTCAGACGACCGGATGCAGAAGAAGATCCGCAATGCGCAGTTGCAGAAGGTGCCGTTCATGGTCATCGCGGGAGACCGCGACGTCGAGGACGGCGCGGTGTCGTTCCGCTATCGCAGCGGCGACCAGGACAACGGGGTCCCCCTCGGCGAGGCGATCGCGCGCATCGTCGAAGCGGTGGAGCGACGAGTCCAGGTATGACGACGTACGAGGCGCAGGGCGGTGTCGGCGACTCGGACCCGTTCCTGCGACTGTGGACGCCTCATCGGATGGCCTACATCAAGGGGGAGAACAAGCCGCTCACCGACGAGGACGAGACCTGCCCGTTCTGTGCGATCCCCGGCTTGCCGGACTCCGACGGCCTCGTCGTGCGTCGTGCGGCGCATGCGTTTGCCGTCCTCAACCTCTACCCCTACAACCCCGGTCACCTGATGGTCTGCCCCTACCGCCACGTCGCGGACTACACCGAGCTGACTGCGGACGAGGCGTTCGGGGTGGGTCAGCTGACGGCACAGGCCATGCGCGCCGTCCGGGGGGCCAGCAGCGCGCACGGCTTCAACATCGGGATGAACCAGGGGACGGTCGCGGGGGCGGGCATCGCCGCCCACTTGCACCAGCACGTCGTCCCGCGGTGGGGCGGCGACACGAACTTCATGCCGGTCGTCGGCCGGACCCGGGTGCTGCCGCAGCTTCTCCGAGACACCCGCGACCTGCTCGCACAGTCCTGGCCGGACGACTGAGCCCGCCTGCGCGGTGCCGTCAGAGCAGGTGGAGGAGAACCGCCTTGGCCACGGCGACCTCCCCGGGGGTGGTGGGGATGGCCGAGTCGGAGAAGCCCGCGCTCGGTACCACGGTGACGATCGCCAGCGCGGAACGGCCGTGGAAGATCAGCAGGTCACCGGCGCGGTCGATCCGGGAGACGACCATCGAGCCTGGGCGGGTCGCGGCGGCATCGACGGGCAGGTAGAGCGAGGGGTCGAGGTTGCGTCTGTAGGCGGTGATGCGGGAGGGCGCGCGCAGCACGGTGAGCACCACGGAGCCCGGCCGCGAGGCCCAGGAGCACATGAACGACCCGTCGGGCCCGCTCACGTGACTTGCCAGCTTCGGCGCGGCACCGATGGCGGCGGCCGCGGCGGTGAGCGGCATGGCCGAGCAGTCCTGCCCAGCAGAGGTGGGAGCGATCCTTGGGCTGGCGGGGAGGTTGGTGACGGCAAGCCTGGCGAGCTCGATGACGGTCCGCCTCGCAACCGGGTTGGCGGCGTCCACCCGCACCTGAAGGGACAGGATCGAGCCGTGTACCAAGACACGCAGGCTTCGCTCGTCCTGCTCGGTCCGCAGGAACGCCCGGTCTCCGAGCCCTGCCACGAGTGTGGGGTCACCGCCGGCAGCGTCGCCGTAGGCGCTCTCGAAGACGTTGGCGGACACCGGCCCGATCGCGAGCTCGGTGGTGACCTGCGGGACGCCGAACTCCACACCGAGCGAGCACGCGTACGTCGTCAACCGCGCAGGGCCGTAGCTGGCCGCCACCACCGCGACGTCCAGGTCGATGATGTCCGACACGGTCTCGGCGGGGGCCAGGCCGCAGACGTCCACGTCGGTCGCCGCCGCGGTTGGGCTGGCCGGGACGTCGCCCGCGTCCGCCGGCGGAGGTCCGCCCCGGCACGCGGAGACCACTACTGCCACGGCCAGGATGGCCAGCGGCCGTGTCCGGCGTCCTGCGGCTCCCCGGCCCATGGCCGCGACCCTACTTGTCGACGGCAACCTTCGACGCCACGTGCTGCGGCATGGCGTCGTAGCGCGCGAAGCGGCGGTTGAACGTCCCCGTTCCGTGGCTGAGCGAGCGCAGGTCGGTGGCGTAGCGCACGAGCTCGATCTGGGGGGTCTCGGCCTTGACCAGCGTGCGCCCGCTTCCGATCGGCTCCGTGCCGAGCACGCGGGCGCGCCGAGCAGACAGATCGCCCATCACGGCGCCGACGAAGTCGTCGTCGATCAGCACGTCCACCTCGTCGATGGGCTCGAGCAACTGGACGCCCGCGGCAGCCGCCGCCTCACGCAGCGCCAGCGCACCGGCCGTCTGGAAAGCCATGTCGCTGGAGTCGACGCTGTGGGACTTGCCGTCATACAGGGTCACCTTGATGTCGACGACCGGGTAACCGGCCGTCAGGCCTTTGCCGAGTTGGGCGCGGACCCCCTTCTCGACGCTCGGGATGAACTGGCGGGGGACGGACCCACCCACCACCTTGTCCACGAACTCGAACCCACTGCCGGTCGGCAGCGGTTCGACCTCCACGTCGCACACGGCGTACTGCCCGTGGCCGCCGCTTTGCTTGACATGGCGGCCACGTCCGGTCGAGCGGCCCGCCAGCGTCTCGCGCAGCGGTACGCGCACGTCGACCTGGTCGACCTGGACGCCGTAACGGCTGCGGAGCCGGTCCAGGAGTACGTCGGCGTGCGCCTCACCCATACACCACAACACAAGCTGCAGCGTCTCTTGATGGTGCTCGATCCGGACCGTCGGGTCCTCCGCCGCGAGACGCTGCAACGCCTGGCCGAGCTTGTCCTCGTCAGCCTTGGCGTGGGCGACCAGGGCGATCGGTAACAGCGGATCCGGCATCGTCCAGGGCTCCATGACGAGGGGCTTGTCGCGACCGCTCAGCGTGTCGCCGGTCTCCGCCCGGGAGAGCTTGGCGACCGCGCAGATGTCACCGGCGATGCAGACGTGGGTGGGGCGCTGCACCTTGCCGAGCGGCGACGACAGCGCGCCGATGCGCTCGTCCTCGTCATGGTCCTCGTGGCCGCGTTGGTCACCAGAGAACTCCGAGAGGTGGCCCGACACGTGCACCGTCGCGTCGGGGCGCACAGTGCCGGAGAAGACGCGCACGAGGCTGATCCTCCCGACGTAGGGGTCGGACGTCGTCTTGACCACCTCGGCCACCAGGTCACCGTCGGGGTCGCACGACAGCCCGGTGACCGACTTGCCGGCGACGGTATAGACCTCCGGGAACGTGTGCTCAGACGGGGACGGGAAGGCCTGCGTGATGATCTCGAGCAGCTCTTCCAGGCCGAGCCCGGACAGAGCGCACACGGGGATGACGGGGAAGAAGGAGCCGCGCGCTACCGCCGTCTCGAGGTCTTCTACGAGGAGCGAGAACTCGATCTCTTCGCCTCCCATGTAGCGGTCCATCAGCCCTTCGTCCTCGGACTCCTCGATCACTCCCTCGATGAGCTCGCCGCGACGCTCGTCGATGAGCAGCTGCTCGTCCTCCTCGGGGTTGCGGACGGCACGACCGCTTGACGCGAAGCTGGAGTAGTCGGAGACCGTCTGGGACAACAGCGCGACGAGGTCGTCGATGTCGGACCCGTCATGGGTGGTCGGCAGATAGAGCGGAAGCACCTTGTCGCCGAATGCCTCCTGGGCCTGCTGGAGCACGCCTGCGTAGTCGGCGCGCTGGTGGTTGAGCTTGCTGATGACCACGCACCTCGGCATGCCCACGCGCTCGCACTCGTCCCACAGCGCCCGAGTGGCGCCGTCAACCCCCTCGTTGGCCGACACCACGAAGAGGGCGCAGTCAGCTGCGCGCAGCCCGGCCCTCAGCTCACCGACGAAGTCGGCATAGCCGGGCGCGTCGAGCAGGTTGATCTTGATGCCGGCGACCAGGACTGGTGCCAGGCTCAGGCCGACCGAGCGCTGCTGGCGGATCTCGGACTCGTCGTAGTCGGACACCGTCGTACCGTCCTCGACCCGGCCGGCCCGGTTCAGCTGGCCGGTGGCCGTGAGCAGCGCCTCGACGAGGGTCGTCTTTCCTGAGCCTGACGGACCCACGAGCACGACGTTGCGGATCGCCGCGGGCGAGCCCGGCTGATGCCCTGTGGCTTCACCCCCGCCTGCTGTCGATGGTTTGGTTGGCATGCGCACACTCCTTCGACCGTTGCCGACATCTGGGTCCGACCCGCTGCCCTCCAGCCTTCACCCGACGACGCCGACGCACAAGCGCCCGAGCCCCGGTCTGTCCGGAAGGTGGCGCCGGCGTTGCCGGTAGCATCAACGATGCCTTCCGCTGCCGACCCGAGGAAGTCTCGCCTCCCCTGATGCTCGAGCGTTTCCGACAGTTCTGGACCGACCTGTTCAAGCCGATCTCCCATCTGCTGATCAGGTGGGGAGTGTCCCCTGACACGGTGACGCTCGTCGGTACCGCAGGCGTGGTCGCCGGCGCGCTTGTCTTCTTCCCGTCCGGCCATCTCCTCATCGGCGTGCTGGTCATCACCGTGTTCGTGTTCTCGGACCTCATCGACGGCTACATGGCACGCCGACTCGGCACGTCGTCGCGCTGGGGCGCCTTCCTGGACTCCACCCTCGACCGGCTCGGTGACGCCGCCATCTTCGCTGGTCTCGCGATCTGGCTGTTCGGGGGCGGCAATAGCACCCTGCTCGCCTACGTCGCGATGTGGGCGCTTGTGATGGGCTCGCTGACGTCGTACACCCGGGCGAAGGCCGAGAGCCTGGGCATGTCGGCCAAGGGCGGAATCGCCGAGCGCGCGGACCGTCTGGTCGCCGTGCTCGCCATGGCCGGTCTGTCCGATATCTTCAACCAGCCGGTCCTGCTCGCCCTCGTGTTGTGGGTCCTGGCGGTGGCCAGCACGATTACCGTCGTCCAGCGGATGGTCCTGGTACGCCGGCAGGCCCTGGCAGATCCCGCCCTTCCGTCTTGACGACCCAGATCCCGCTCCGCGAGCGGCTGGTCGACCAGGCGTTCGGGGCGGCCTGGCTGATGACCGGGCACCTGCCGGAAGACGTCGCTCAGCACGTGCTCGAAGGGGTCGCCGACCACATCTGGCGACGCCGCAGCGGCGCGGTCACCCAGCTCGAGGCGAACCTGCGCCGGGCCACGCCTGGTCTCGACTCCGCTGAGCTCACCGCGCTGTCGAAGCAGGCCATGCGCTCCTACCTCCGGTACTGGCATGAGGCGTTCCGCCTGCCCTCGTGGTCCCACAGCCGGATCGTGAACTCGGTCGTGACCTCCGGCGAGGACGGCCTGCGCGCCGGCTTCGCCGAGGGGAACGGCGCGATCATCGCCCTTCCCCACATGGGCAACTGGGATCTCGCCGGTGCCTGGGCGTGCCTGACCGGCATGCCCGTGGCCACGGTGGCCGAACGCCTCAAACCCGACTCGCTCTTCGACCGGTTCGTCGGGTATCGCGAGCAGCTCGGCATGCAGGTCGTCCCGTTGACGGGTGATGGGAACTCGTTCAGCGCCTTGCGGGCCTCAATCGGCGCCAGCCGGCTGGTCTGCCTGCTCGCCGACCGGGATCTCACAGGGGCTGGCGTCGAGGTTGCGCTGCTCGGCGAGACCGCCAGGTTGCCCGGAGGCCCCGCCGCCCTCGCCCGGATGACCGGGGCGCCGCTCGTGGCCTTGACGCTGTCCTTCCACGGCCCCCTGTTGCGGCTGGACTTCAGCGAGCCGATCACCGTCCGTCCCGGCCGCGATGGGCTCGTAACGATGACCCAGGAGATCGCCGACTGGTTCTCGCGTGGCATCGCGGCCACGCCGGTCGACTGGCACATGCTGCAACCGGTCTTCAGCGTCGACGCCCGTGCGGCTGCGTTGTGAGGATCGGGCTCGTCTGTCCCTACTCACTCGACGTGCCGGGCGGGGTCCAGAGTCACGTGCGCGGGCTCGCCGCGACGCTGGCTGGCCGCGGCCACGATGTCGGTGTGCTCGCGCCGGGGGAGGACACCGACGGTCTGCCTGGCTACGTCGAGACGGTGGGCAAGGCGGTGGCGATCCCCTACAACGGCTCGGTGGCGCGCGTCGCCTTCGGTCCCCGGGTGGCGGCACAGACCAGGCGCTGGCTTCGCGAGGGACGCTTCGACGTACTCCATGTCCACGAGCCGGCGACTCCCAGTGTGTCCCTGCTGGCGCTGAGGGCGAGCGAGGGACCGGTGGTGGCCAGCTTCCACACCGCCAACGACCGCTCACGAGCGCTGTCGTCGGTCGCCGCGATCCTGCGCCCGTCGATGGACAAGATCTCAGCGCGCATCGCCGTGTCGCAGGCCGCGCGCGACACGCTCGTGCATCACCTCGGTGGCGAACCAGTGGTGATTCCCAACGGCATCTCCTACGACGAGTTCGCCCGGGCCGAGCCGGCTGACGCCTGGCGACTGCCGGGGCCGGTGCTGGTGTTCTTCGGTCGAGGCGACGAGCCCCGCAAAGGGCTGCACGTGCTGCTCGACGCGATCCCGCGAGTCGTGGCGGCCTTCCCCGCAACCCGGGTCCTGATCGGTGGCGGCACATCGGACCCGACGGCCGGCATCGATACCTCCGTGCGACCCCGGGTGACTCTGCTCGGCACGCTGCCGGATCGCGAGAGGTCCCGGCTGCTGGCATCCGCCGACGTCTATGTGGCGCCGCAGACGGGAGGGGAGAGCTTCGGCATCGTGCTGCTGGAGGCGATGGCTGCCGGCGCCCCGGTCGTTGCCAGTGACCTGCGCGCGTTCCGCGCGGTGACCCAGGAGGGTCGACTGGCAGAGCTCTTCCCGCCCGGCGATGCCCAGGCTCTGTCCGCTGCCCTCTGCCGGGTGCTGAGCAGCCGAGACCGACGCGACCAGTTGCGACGTGACGCGTCGGTCGCCGTACGCCGCTATGACTGGTCCCGGGTCGGACCTGACATCGAGGCGGTCTACGCCTCGGTCACGCCACAGTGGAGTCGGCAGGGCCACTCGCCGTAGGATGGGTACGTCCCAGCAGTCTCTCTCGTAAGGCAGATCGTGACTCCCGAAGCTGTACCCGCGTCGCCCGCCACCTCCGAAAGCGCCACCCGCGAGACCGGTACCGGCAGGGTCAAGCGCGGCATGGCGGAGATGCTCAAGGGCGGCGTCATCATGGACGTCGTCACGCCTGAGCAGGCCAAGATTGCCGAGGACGCCGGCGCCGTCGCCGTGATGGCGCTGGAGCGGGTCCCGGCCGACATCCGTGCGCAGGGCGGCGTCTCGCGGATGAGCGACCCTGACATGGTCGACGGCATCATCGCGGCGGTGTCGATCCCGGTCATGGCGAAGGCCCGGATCGGGCACTTCGTCGAGGCGCAGGTGCTCCAGAGCCTGGGCGTCGACTACGTCGACGAGTCCGAGGTGCTTACCCCCGCCGACTACTCGAACCACATCAACAAGTGGCCGTTCACGGTCCCCTTCGTGTGCGGTGCGACAAACCTGGGAGAGGCGCTGCGCCGGATCACTGAGGGGGCGGCCATGATCCGCTCGAAGGGTGAGGCCGGCACCGGCGACGTGTCCAACGCCACGACGCACATGCGGAGCATCCGCGGCGACCTGCGCCGGCTCCACTCGATGAGTGAGGACGAGCTCTACGTGGCAGCGAAGGAGCTCCAGGCTCCGTACGAGCTCGTGCGTGAGGTGGCCGAGGCCGGCAAGCTGCCGGTCGTGCTCTTCACCGCCGGCGGCATCGCCACCCCCGCCGACGCCGCCATGATGATGCAGCTCGGAGCCGAGGGCGTCTTCGTCGGCTCGGGCATCTTCAAGGCCGGCAACCCCGCTCAGCGGGCGGCCGCGATCGTCAAGGCGACAACGTTCTTCGACGACCCCGATGTGATCGCCAAAGTGTCGCGCGGACTCGGCGAGGCCATGGTCGGCATCAACGTCGACGAGATTCCGGAGCCGCACCGGCTCGCCGAGCGCGGTTGGTGAGGGTGGCGCTCGGCAGCCTCGACCGAGCCGGCCGCCTGGCGCAGGTCCGCTCGCTCGCAAGGGTGCAGGTTCGTTCGGGCTTCGGCACGGCGGCCGAGGTCCGGGCCGACATCTATGACGCTCTCGTCGACGAGTTGAAGGATCCCGCTGAGGCAGGGCGCCGGGCCGACGAGCTCATCGCCGAAACGCACAGCTCCCTCGTCGCCGACGCGGCGACCTGGCGAGGGGAGACCGAATTCGACCGGCTGGAGGCGGCGCTGCGTGACCTCGAGGCCGCCGACATCGTCGTACTCCGGGCGTGCGAGGACCACTGGGCGGCCAATGAGGTGCTCGAGCAGAGGGCAGCCGAGCAGCAGCCGCCGCGGGGCATCGCCTACTTCACCCGCACCGATGCCTGGCACGCCGTCGAGCACCACATGCTGGAGCTGAACGTGTGGCACGCCGACCACGCCAACGTGGCCCCCGGCGACGAGCTGCTTGCCGAGGTGCTGGAGCTCCTGGCGACGCACCGGCTCCCGGCGGTCTTCGACGAGGGCCGCATCGAAGTCTCCGTCCGATGGGATCGTCGCCCGTAGGGGTTGGTTGCCCGCTCCTAGACTTGGCTCGTGACCGCGAACCCCACGATCGGTGTGCTGGCGCTACAGGGCGACGTCCGTGAGCATCTGCGGATGTTCGCGGACGTCGGCGCGACCGCCCGGCCGGTACGGCGTCCGAGCGAGCTGGAGCATGTCGACGCCATCGTGATCCCCGGCGGCGAGTCCACGACGATGTACAAGCTGGCCAACGTCTTCGAGCTGTTCGCGCCCCTGCAGGAGCGGCTGAGATCGGGCCTACCCGCGCTGGGCACCTGCGCGGGCATGATCATGCTCGCCGAGACGATCGAGGGGGGCATCCAAAACCAGGAGACGCTCGGTGGTCTGGATGTCGTCGTACGACGCAATGCCTTCGGCCGTCAGGTGGACTCGTTCGAGAGCGACGTGGACTTCGCGCCGTTCGACCGGCCCTTCCACGCCCTCTTCATCCGGGCTCCCTGGGTCGAGAAGGTGTCGACCGGTGTGGACGTGCTCGCAACAGTCGCCAGCGGGCCGGCCGTGGGTAGGATCGTCGCCGTCCGCCAGGGCAGCGTGATGGCCACATCGTTTCATCCAGAGATCACCCACGACGACCGGGTGCATCGCTACTTCGTCGATCTCGTCCTCAGCAGCTAAGGAGCTTCCAGCATGTCCGGCCACTCCAAATGGGCGACCACGAAGCACAAGAAGGCGGTCGTCGACGCCCGGCGAGGCAAGCTCTTCGCCAAGCTGATCAAGAACATCGAGGTCGCGGCCCGCACAGGTGGCGGCGACCCGGCCGGCAACCCGACTCTGTATGACGCGATCCAGAAGGCGAAGCGCACGTCGGTGCCCAACGACAACATCGACCGCGCCGTCAAGCGAGGGTCGGGACTCGAGGCCGGGGGGGCCGACTGGCAGACGATCATGTACGAGGGCTATGCGCCCGGGGGAGTGGCGCTGCTGATCGAGTGCCTGACGGACAACCGCAACCGGGCGGCCGGTGAGGTGCGCACCGCGATGTCGCGAGCCGGTGGCTCGATGGCCGATGCGGGCTCGGTGTCCTACATGTTCACCCGCAAGGGTGTCGTGATCGTGCCCAAGGCCCAAGCCGCCACCGAGGTTGCCGAGGACGAGGTGCTCGGCGCCGTCCTCGACGCCGGGGTGGAGGAGGTCAACGACCTCGGGGAGGCGTTTGAGGTGATCTCCGAGCCGACGGACCTCGTCGCCGTACGCACGGCCTTGCAGGACGGCGGCTTCGACTACGAGTCCGCCGAGGCGTCCTTCATGCCGAGCGTGACCGTGGGCGTCGACCGCTCGGGCGCGCAACAGGTCTTCCGCCTCATCGAGGCGCTGGAGGACTCCGACGACGTCCAGAACGTGTTCAGCAACGCCGACATCCCCGACGACGTCCTCGCCACTCTCGACTGACCCCCCTCCCAGCGATTCGTCCTGCTGTGGTCGGGGACGTGCCGCCGGGCGTGGCAGGACGAATCGCTCGCTCGGCGGGTCCCGGTGATTCGTCCTGCTGTGGTCGGGGTGGCGAGGCGGGCGTGGCAGGACGAATAACTCGCTCGGCGGGTCCCGGTGATTCGTCCTGCTGTGGTCGGGGATGGCGAGCCGGGGGTGGCAGGACGAATCCCTCGCTCGGCCCGTCCCAGCGACGAATGCGAGGGAGGTGGGCGGCGCGTCGCTGCCGGGCGTTGTCGCCATCGCGGACTAGGTTGAGGGGCAGTCGAACACTTGTTCGCCCGCCGGTGGGTGCAGTGGCGGGCCTGACGCGGAGGAGATCGCGTGCGCGTGCTCGGTGTCGACCCCGGCCTCACGTGTTGCGGTCTCGGGTTGGTGGAGGGTTCGCTCGGCGGGCCGCTGACAGGGGTCGCCGTCGACGTCGTACGCACCTCGTCGCAGCTGGACCTGGGCCCACGCCTGGTCGCGATCGAGCGTCGGCTCGAGGAGTGGATCGAGCACCACCAGCCCGACGCGGTCGCCGTCGAGCGGGTCTTCGCCCAGCACAACGTCCGCACCGTGATGGGCACCGCTCAGGTGTCCGGCATCACTATCGCCGCCGCCGCCCGACGCGGCATCCCGGTGGCGCTGCGTACCCCCAGCGAGGTCAAGGCCGCCGTCACCGGAAGCGGACGTGCCGACAAGTCGCAGGTCATCGCGATGGTCACCCGCATCCTGAGGCTGCCCGAGCCGCCGTCCCCAGACGCTGCCGACGCACTGGCGCTCGCGATGTGCCAGATCTGGCGAGGCTCGGCCACGGCCCGCCTCGACGTCGCACTCGCCCGGGCGCGGCAGGTGGGAGCGTCTCGATGATCGCTTTCGTGCGCGGCCCGGTCTCCGCCGTCTTCGTTGACTCGGCGGTCGTCGACGTCGGCGGGGTCGGCATCCTCGTGATGTGTACGCCGTCCGCTCTCGCCTCCCTGCGGCTCGGCGAGGAAGCCACCCTGGCCACGTCGATGGTCGTGCGGGAAGACTCGCTGACACTGTTCGGATTCGTCGACTACGACGAGCGCAGCGTCTTCGAACTGGTCCAGACCGCCAGCGGCGTGGGTCCGAAGCTTGCACAGGCGATGCTCGCGGTGCACGGACCCGACGAGCTTCGACGGGCAGTCACGGGCGAGGACCTCGCCTCGCTGTGCCGGGTGCCGGGAATCGGCCGCAAGGGCGCCCAGCGCATCGTGCTCGAGCTCAAGGACCGGATCGGAGCCGCGACCGGCAGCGACGCGGGGCCCGTCATGGTGACGTCGGCCTCCGACGGGGACTGGCGCGCCCAGGTACGCGCCGGACTGCTCGGGCTGGGCTGGTCCAGCCGCGAAGCCGAGGCGGCCGTCGACAGCGTCCGCCCGCTTGCCGCCGAGGCCAGCTCCGCCGGATCGCCCGTGTCGGTGGCCGACCTGCTGAGGGCCGCGCTCAGATCGCTGTCGAAGCCATGACGGCGAGGTCGGGCGACGACGGCGCGCACAGGTCCCTTGTGATGGCAGATGCCGACGCCGATGAGCGTGCGATCGAGACAGCGCTGCGTCCCAAGACGCTGGACGAGGTCATCGGCCAGGAGCGGGTGCGTGAACAGCTCGGCCTGGTGCTGGCCGCGGCCCGTGGTCGCGGGCGCACCCCTGATCACGTGCTGCTGTCTGGTCCTCCTGGCTTGGGCAAGACCACGATGGCGATGATCATCGCTGCAGAGATGGGCACTCCGCTCCGCATCACGAGCGGCCCGGCGATCCAGCACGCGGGCGACCTCGCGGCGATCCTGTCAGGGCTCAACGAGGGTGACGTGCTCTTCCTCGACGAGATCCACCGGATGTCGCGACCGGCCGAGGAGATGCTCTACCTCGCGATGGAGGACTTCCGCGTCGACGTCGTGGTCGGGAAGGGACCAGGCGCGACCGCCATTCCGCTGAGCATTCCGGCGTTCACCCTGGTCGGCGCCACCACTCGCGCCGGTCTGCTCCCGGGTCCGCTGCGTGATCGGTTCGGCTTCACCGGACAGCTCGAGTTCTACGAGACAGCCGATCTCCAGCGCATCGTTACCCGGTCGGCCCTGCTGCTCGACGTGCAGGTCGACCTCGCGGGTGCCGCCGAGATCGCGTCTCGATCCCGCGGTACGCCGCGGGTCGCCAACCGGCTGCTGCGCCGCGTGCGTGACTTCGCCCAGGTGCGCGCCGACGGCGTGGTCACCGAGCCTCTCGCGCACGAGGCGCTGGCGCTGTTCGAGGTCGACGAGTCCGGCCTCGACCGGCTCGACCGCGGGGTGCTCGACGCGTTGTGCCGCCGCTTCGGCGGCGGACCGGTCGGCCTGGGCACGCTCGCAGTCGCGGTCGGCGAGGAGCGCGAGACTGTCGAAGAGGTCGCGGAACCCTTCCTGGTCCGATCGGGTCTTCTGGCGCGTACGCCGCGGGGGCGGGTCGCCACCCCCGCCGCCTGGTTGCACCTGGGGCTGAGCGTGCCGCCCGGTGCCCCCTTCCTGGACCAGGCCGCCCTCTTCGACGACGAGTGAGTCCATGCAGTCCGTCGGTCTACCGACGTCACAAAACAGGCACTCAAGGCTCGACAAGTTCGTGGTTCGGGGCAGGCGCCGGATAGACTCCGCTCTTGGCCGTCCGTCGACGAAGGTGATCTCGCCGGTGGACCGGGCTGATGTTGTGTCGTCGTGTCGATCCGTCGCCGGTGGGCGATAACGAGGTCGAATCAAGGAGTCGTCCCGGTGCCCCAGACTGTGGTGAACCTGCTGCCCATCGTGGTGCTGCTCGTCTTCGCCTACCTGCTGTTCATCCGCCCGGCACGCAGGCGGGCGCAGCAGGTCAACGAGCTCCAGGCGGCCCTGTCTCCCGGAGACGAGATCATGCTGACCAGCGGGATCTTCGGACGCGTCCAGGCCGTCGATGGAGAGAAGGTGCTGGTCGAGGTGGCGCCCGACGTGGTGGTGACCATCCACCGTGGCGCGGTCGGCAAGATCGTGCACGACGTACCCGCCGAGCCCGGTGGCTCCTCGCAGACCGACGAACCCGGCGAGTCCAGCGCAGCTGACGACAGCACCGACGACACCGACTGGCCCGACACAAGCAGTCGAGGAGCGGGCTGACGTGGCGACCAAGACGTCGCGGCCCGGCCGCACGTTGTTGATCTTCGTGCTCGCCATCATCGCGATGTATGCCGGCGTGGCGGCGATCGGCACTTGGAAGCCGAAGCTGGGCCTAGACCTGCAGGGCGGGCAACGGATCACGTTGCAGGCCAAGTCGGTCGGCGGTGGGGGGATTACCAAGGACAAGCTCAACGAGGCCGTCGGCATCATCAACTCACGGGTCAACGGCGCCGGGGTCTCTGAGGCCCAGGTGAGCACTCAAGGCCAAGACATCATCATCGTCGAGATCCCGGGCAAGTCCGACGACAACCTCGCCCGGTCTATCGGCGACACCGCCCAGTTGCGGTTCCGCCTGGTCGCCGGACAGCCGCTGCCGCCTCAAGGCACACCCGTGCCGACAGCGCCGACCGCCCCCACCGGAACGGTGCCCACACAGGGTGGCCCATCCTCGGGTGGCCCATCCTCGGGTGGCCCGTCCTCGGGCGGCGCGTCAGGTGCGACGCAGGGCGCTCCGTCGAGCGGTGCCACGCAGGGCAGCGCCACGCAGGGCAGCGCCACGCAGGGCAGCCCGACCCAGGGCAGTGCCACCCAGGGCAGCCCGACCTCGACGGGGAAGAACCGCCCGGCTCCCGCTTGGATCGGCGCGATATCGAAGCCTGCCGCCGCACCGACCAGCCTCGCACCCACGGGTCCCGCCGCCACGACACAGCAGTCCTCCCCGAGCACGACCGGGCCTGACCCCACGAGCCCCAGCAACACGGGGCCGACCGACTCGGCCGGGACGCAGGCGACAGGCGCGGCCGTGACCCCGACCGAGCCAGCGCCGACGGGCGCGACATCCGGCGGCCCGCCCCCGGCCCTCGTCCCGCCACAGCTCGAGACGATCCAGGACCCCTACGCCTGGACGCAGAGCCCACCACAGTCCTGGCAAGCCCGCCTGGCGGCGTACGACTGCACCCGTGATCCGAGTCAGCCCGGGCAGGCCGACATCCCCAACCAGCCGCTGCTGGCGTGCGACCAGCAAGGCAACCGCTTCCTGCTCGGCCCCTCGATGGTGGACGGCACAGACGTCACCAACGCGAGCGCCGGTATCCCGCAGGGTGGCATCGAGTACGTCGTCGACCTGCAGTTCAACGGCGACGGCGCCAAGAAGTTCGGCGCGGTCACCACGCGGATCGCCGGCACGGGCCAGCAGTTCGCCATCGTGCTCGACGGACAGGTCGAGTCCGCGCCCACCAACGACCAGCCCATCACCGGCGGCCAGGCGCAGATCTCCGGAAGCTCCACCAACCCGTTCACCCAGGCGGAGGCCGACTCGCTTGCGAACTCGCTGAAGTACGGCGCCCTGCCCCTCAGCTTCGAGACCGTCAACTCCTCGCAAGAAGGTCCCGAGCTCGCCGCCAACCAGCTGTCCGCGGGTATCCTCGCCGGCATTATCGGGCTGATCCTCGTGGTGATCTACTGCGTGCTCTACTACCGGGCTCTCAGTGTCGTCATCGTGACGTCACTGCTCATCGCCGGCGTCATCACCTACGCCATGGTGTTGCTCCTGGGCCACGCCTACGGCTTCACGCTGACGCTGCCGGGTATCGCCGGGCTGATCGTGGCCGTCGGCATCACCGCCGACTCGTTCATCGTCTACTTCGAGCGGCTGCGTGACGAGGTCCGCGACGGGCGTACATTGCGCACCTCGGTGGAAACCGGATGGTCGCGCGCCCGCACGACCATCCTGGCCGCCGATGCCGTGTCGCTACTGGCTGCCGTGGTGCTGTTCATCTTCGCGATCGGCGTGGTCAAAGGCTTCGCGTTCGCGCTCGGCCTGAGCACGCTCATCGACGTCTTCGTGGTGTTCTTCTTCACCAAGCCGATGGTGACGTACCTGTCTCGCACGAGGTTCTTCGGCCAGGGGCACAAGTGGTCGGGACTGGACCGCCAGCACCTCGGCATGCCGCCGCTGAAACGCATACCGCGCACCGTTGGAGGGCAGGCCTGATGTCCAAGTTCGGCAGGATCGGTGCAAGCCTCTACACCGGTGACGTCTCCGTCGACTTCGTCGGGCGGCGCAAGACCTGGTACCTCGTCTCGCTTCTCATCGTCGTCGTGGCGGTGTGCGGCCTGGTCTTCCGTGGCCTCAACTACGGCATCGAGTTCAAGGGTGGCGTCGAATACACCGCCACCGTGGGCAGCAACCCGTCGCAGTACGTCGAACCCATCACCACCGCGGTCGTCGACACGCAGATACCAGAGGCCAGCAACCCGGTCGTGATCGCCTCCGGCGACAGCCAGGTGCGGATCCAGACCAAGCCGCTGTCGATCGACCAGAGCCAGATCGTGCGCAATGCCATCGCGTCGGTGGGCAACTTCGAGGTCAGCTCGTCGACGATCGGGCCGACCTGGGGACAGTCGATCGCCAACAAGGCGCTGTTGGGGCTCGTCGTGTTCATCGTGCTCGTGGTGCTCTTCATCTGGGCGTACTTCCGCGAGTGGCGGATGTCGGTCGCTGCGATCGTCGCCCTCGCGCACGACCTCGTGATCACGGTCGGCGTCTACGCGTTGACAGGCTTCGAGGTCACACCCGCCACCGTCACGGGCTTCCTGACGATCTTGGGCTACTCCCTTTACGACACAGTCGTCGTCTTCGACAAGGTGCGGGAGAACACCAAGGGCGTCGCCGCGTCGACGCGTCGCACCTACGCCGAAGGCGCCAACCTGGCCGTCAACCAGACCCTGGTGCGCTCCATCAACACCTCGGTGGCGGCGCTGCTGCCCGTTGGGGCGATCCTTTACGTGGGCGTCGTCCAGCTCGGCTCGGGTCCGCTCAAGGACCTCGCGCTCGCCCTGTTCGTGGGTATGGCGTCCGGCGCCTACTCGTCGATCTTCATCGCCACCCCGCTTCTGGCCCAGCTCAAGATGCGTGAGCCGTCCATGCAGGCGCAGGCCAAGCGGGTGGCCGCACGACGTACCGCAATGGCTCGCGAGTCACAGCCGCCGGCTCCGGTCGCAACCTCGGCCGCGATCGCCGATCCCGACGCGCCCGAGGAGGAAGTGGCCGCCACGGCTGCGCCCAGCCGACGCCCTGCTGCGACTCGCACGGTGCCGCGGCCGATGAACAGCTCCCCGTCGAAGCGGGCCCAGCCCAAGCGCCAGGTCCGTTCGAAGCGAGGCAAGGGTCGGTGACTGTCGAGGAGCAGTCCCTGCAACGCCTGCTCACGACTCTCATCCGCGATGTCCCTGACTTCCCAGCAGCGGGCATCGTCTTCAAGGACATCTCGCCGCTGTTGGCCGACCACGAGGGCTTCACTGCCGCTGTGGAGGCGCTGGCGGATCTGGGCCGTGATGAGAGTGGCGCGGTGGTTGTCGACAAGGTCGCGGGTATCGAGGCGCGCGGGTTCATCCTCGCCGCTCCCGTGGCGCTCGCTCTCGGCGTCGGCTTTGTACCCGTCCGCAAGGCCGGCAAGCTGCCGGGGCCGACGCATCAGGTGTCGTACGCGCTCGAGTACGGTGAAGCAACTCTCGAGCTGCACCGGGACTCCTTGTCGCCAGGCGAGCGGGTGCTCATCGTCGATGACGTGCTCGCGACGGGCGGGACGATCGAGGCGACGACGGCTCTCATCGAGCAGTGCGGCGCCGAGGTGGCGGCGATCGCCGTGCTGATCGAGCTGGCCTTCCTGCAGGGCCGGAACCGCCTGGCCCGCCACCCAGATGTGGGCGCAGACGTTGTCGGCCGGGATCACGGGTCCGAGGTCCGAGCGCTCATCACGGCCTGACCACATCCGGTCGAGGCGCCAGTTGTTCCGGTCGAGGCGTCAGTTCTTCCGGTCGAGGCATCAGCTGTTCCGGCCGAGGCGCCAACTGTTCCGGCCGAGGCGCCAACTGTTCCGGCCGAGGCGCCAGTTGTTCGGGGCGAGGCGTCAGCTGTTCGGGTCGAGGCGCCAGCTCTTCGGGTCGAGGCACGACTGTTCCGGCCGACGCAGCTAGCCCGTGGAAACCTACTGGGTCACGCGGTATGCGTCGAAGACACCGTCGACGTTACGGACCGCCTTGAGGACGTGGCCCAGGTGTGCCGGGTCTGCCATCTGGAACGTGAAACGGCTTTTGGCGATCCGGTCCCGGGTGGTGGTGACGGATGCGGACAGGATGTCCACGTGGACGTCGGAGAGCACCCGGGTGACGTCGCTGAGCAGCCGCGCCCGGTCGAGCGCCTCCACCTGGATGGCGACCAGGAACATCGACTGGGAGGTAGGCGCCCACTCCACCTCGACCATCCGACCCGGCTGCGACGAAAGGCTCTTGACGTTGGTGCAGTCGCCGCGGTGAACAGAGACACCGGCACCGCGTGTGACGAAGCCGACGATCTCGTCGCCTGGGACCGGTGTACAGCAGCGAGCCAGCTTGACCCATACGTGGCTGAGCCCCTTGACGATGACGCCGGCGTCCCCGCGAGGGGAGGCCTTGCGTCGCTCGCGCTCGCTGGTGATCTTGACGGTCTCGGCCGCCTCGTCGGCTGCGGCCTCATCGCCGAAAAGCTCAAGGATCCGGCGAACGACAGCCTGTGCCGTCGTATTGCCCTCGCCCACGGCGGCGTACAGCGCCGTCACGTCGGCATGGCGCAACTCAGACGCGACCACCGACAGCGTCTCGTGCGTCAGCATGCGCTGCAGCGGGAGACCCTCGCGTCGCATCAGCCGAGCCAGCGCGTCCTTGCCCTGCTCGATCGCGCCCTCACGACGCTCTTTGGTGAAGAACTGCTTGATCTTGTTGCGGGCCCGAGGGCTCTTGACGAAGGTCAGCCAGTCCCGGGTGGGGCCCGCGGTTTGCGCCTTGGACGTGAAGATCTCGACGACGTCGCCGTTGTCGAGCGGGGACTCCAACGGCACGAGACGGCCGTTGACGCGGGCACCGATGCAGCGGTGTCCGACCTCGGTATGGATGGAGTAGGCGAAGTCGACAGGGGTGGAGCCGGTGGGCAGGGCGACGACTTCGCCGCGCGGCGTGAAGACGTAGACCTCGGCGGAGTTGATCTCAAAGCGCAGCGACTCGAGGAACTCTCCCGGGTCCTCGGTCTCCTTCTGCCAGTCCATCAGCTGACGGACCCAGGCCATGTCACCGTTGGCGCCGACGCTGTCGCCAGACGGGCCACGATCCGTGTCGACGCCGTTGCGACCGTTCTCCTTGTATTTCCAGTGGGCCGCAACGCCGTACTCGGCGCGCCGGTGCATGCCGAACGTGCGAATCTGCAGTTCGACCGGCTTGCCACCGGGACCGATCACGGTCGTGTGCAGGGACTGGTACATGTTGAACTTCGGCATCGCCACGAAGTCCTTGAAGCGTCCGGCCACCGGGTTCCAGCGGGCATGGAGGACCCCCAACACGGCGTAGCAGTCTCGAAGCGACTCGGTGAGCACCCGGATGCCGACGAGGTCGTAGATGTCGGTGAAGTCCCGGCCGCGCACGATCATCTTCTGGTAGATCGAGTAATAGTGCTTCGGTCGGCCGGTGACTGTGGCCTTGAGCTTCGACGCGCGCAGATCCTGCTGCACCTGGTCGACCACCGTCGCGAGGAACTCGTCTCGGGCAGGGGCGCGCTCGGCCACCAGCCGGACGATCTCGTCGTAGACCTTCGGGTGCAAGGTGGCGAAGGCGAGATCCTCGAGCTCCCACTTCAAGGTGTTCATGCCGAGGCGGTGCGCGAGCGGAGCATAGATCTCCAACGTCTCGGTGGCGATCCGCTCCTGTTTCTCCTGTCGCAAGAAGCGCAGCGTGCGCATGTTGTGAAGACGGTCGGCGAGCTTGATGACCAGAACACGGATGTCCTTGCTCATCGCCACGATCATCTTGCGGATCGTGTCGGCCTGGGCCTTGTCGCCATGTTTGACCTTGTCGAGCTTGGTCACACCGTCGACAAGCCTGGCGACTTCCTCGCCGAAGTCCGTCGTCAACTGGACGAGGGTGTATGCGGTGTCCTCGACGGTGTCGTGGAGCAGTGCCGCGCACAGCGTCGGCGGTGTCATGCCCAGCTCGGCCAGGATCGACGTAACCGCCAGCGGATGGGTGATGTAGGGGTCGCCGCTCAGGCGCTTCTGGTTGCGGTGGTGACGCTCGGCGAGCTTGTACGCCTTCTCGATCGCCACCAGATCGGCCTTGGGATGGGTGCCGCGGACGATGCGGAACAGGGGTTCGAGTACGGGGTCGGCGGTCGGTCTGCCACCGATGCGCGCCAACCGCGTGCGCATCCGCGTGGGCGCGGCCGAAGTCTCACTGGCTGCCGTGTCCTCGACAGCCGGAGCGAGAACCTCATCCGGCACGAACTGCTCCTGACTCGATCGGGCGAACACCCAGTCTATGACCTCGGGGCAATTCGGTCCCCCTGCATCACTAGCGGCCGTCACCGACGTGCACTGCTTTCCCAGAATCTGAGGCCTCGACCCGGTCAGTTGACCTCTCGGTGGGATTGTCGGTGCCTCGACCGGAACAAGTGGCGCCTCGGCCGGAATGACTGGCGCTTCGGCCGAAACTACTGGCGCTTCGGCCGGAACAGCTGGCGCTTCGGCCGGAACAGCTGGCGCTTCGGGCGGAACAGCTGGCGCTTCGCGCGGAACAACTGGCGCCTCGGCAGGGTCGGGGTCAGGGGTGGCTGAAGTCGGTGAGGGCACGGCGGGCCTGGTCGAGCCAGGACCGTCGGGCCTCGATGTCGGCCCTGGCCTGGTCGGCGGACGAGGCGTTGCCGGCCGCCTCTGCCTTGGCCACCCGGGCCTCGAGCGACGCGATCGTGGCCTCCAGCTGTGCCACCGTGTCGGCGGCACGGGCATACGCCTCAGGGTTCGAGCGGCTCCACCGGTCATCCTCCGCGCCCCGGACCGCCTGCTCGACCCGCTTGAAGCGACCCTCGAGGTCGGCCATGTCCTGGCGGGGGACCTTGCCGGCGGCATCCCACCGCTCGGCGATGTCGCGAAACCTCTCCCGTGCGGACTTGGCGTCCTGTACCGGCAGCAGCTTCTCGGCCTCGACCAGCAGTTCCCGCTTGCGCGCGGCGTTGCTCGCGTACTCCGCGTCGATCCGGCTGTTCTCTGCGTCGCGCGCCCCGAAGAACGTGTCCTGGGCGGCCCGAAAGCGCTTCCACAGCGCGTCGTCGACGTCCTTGTGGGCGCCGCCGGCGGCCTTCCAGCGAGTCATCAGGTCGCGGTAGGCGCGGGTGGTGGCACCCCACTCGGTCGACGTCGACAGCTCCTCCGCCTCGCCCACCAGCGCCTCTTTGGTCTTCATGGCCGCCGCACGCCGGTCGTTGAGCTCGCTGAAGTGCTGCTTACGACGGCGGGTGTACGTCGTGCGCGCCGACGAGAACCGGTGCCAGAGCTCATCGTCGGCGGATTTGTCGAGGCGAGGCAGCTCCTTCCAGCTGGTGAGCAGCTCCCGCAGGGTGTTCGCGCCGCCACGCCAGTCGTTGCCGGCCGCGACCCGCTCGGCCCGCTCGACGACGCCCCGCTTGGCCACTCTGGCCTCCTCGACCTTCGCGGCACGCTCGGCTTTGCGAGCCGCGCGGCGCTCGTCGATCAGTGGGCGCAGCCCGTCGAGGCGCGAAACCAGTCCGTCCAGATCGCCGACGGCCTGGGCTTCGGCCACGCTTGCGCGAACCTTGCGTACGGTGGAGGTGGCCTCGTCGGGAGACAGTGCCCCGGACTTGATTCGCTGCTCGAGTAGGTCGACCTCGACGACAAGGCCGTCGTAGCGCTTGCGGTAGAACGCCAGCGCCGCCGCGGGGTCGCCCTGCGGCCACTGCCCCACGACGCGCTCACCCGACGCCGCCCTGACGTAGACGGTGCCGTCGTCGTCGACCCGGCCGAAACGCGTGCTCTGTGTCATCGCTGCCCCTGACTCGACGCGGTCGAGGTGCCGCTGGGGGTGCCGCTCGAGGTATCGCTGGGGGTCGTCTCCGTGGACGCCGTCGGGGGCGAAGGAGTCTGACCGCTCGGCAACGTCTGGGGTCCGCTGCTCGGCTCAGGCAAGAAGGAGGGACGGCTGGTGTCCGAGGGAAGGACCGGCACCGGGGTGCGCTGGTCCTCCTGATTGACGATGCGGATGATCAGCCACACCAGAGCAGCCGCCGCGACAAGGGCCACCACGACTGCGACGACGATCGCGATCCGGCGTTGCCTGATGGACTGTGCGGACCGACGGCCTTGCTGTCGCTCCCACCTCGCCCGCGCCAGCTGACGCTGGCGCTGCCTGCTCCTGACCACCCATACCTCCGCTACCCGCCGTTCGGCAGTGGACCGGCTGCTCAGTCTAAGAGCACGGCCGGTGGCTTCGGATCAGGCCCGACCGATCGTGACCATGCTGTGCCTTCTCCGCAGTTGTTGCGCTCCGCCTAACGTCCTTGTGCATTACCCCGAAGGGGCGAGCGGAGGGCCTCGGTAGGCTTCCGGGGTCACCACCCCCACAGAGAGGACGGCTCGTGCTCGTCGCTGCATTTCCGGCCGGACCGTGGGGCACGAACTGTTACGTCGTCGCCAGCGGTGTCGGCGAGGAGTGTGTCGTCGTGGACCCGGGCAAGGACGCTGCTGCACAGGTGGCGGACGTCGTGGCCGAGCACCGACTCCGTCCCGCGGCCGTCCTCGTGACCCATGGGCACATCGACCACATGTGGTGTGTCGCGCCGGTCGCCGGGGCGTATGACGCCACTGCCTACATACACCCCGACGACAGGCACCTGCTGAGCGATCCGATGGCTGGCATCTCGCCGGAGACAGCCGCGATGGTGCTCGGAGGCGACCACGCGTTCGCCGAGCCCGACGACGTCCGCGAGCTGGCTGACGGGCAGCAGGTGCAGGTGGCGGGGCTGGTTTTCGGCGTCGACCACACACCCGGACACACCTGGGGATCGGTCACGTTCCGGATGCCCTACACCGGACCCGAGGACGTCGCCGAGGTGTTGTTCTCCGGTGACCTGCTGTTCGCGGGCTCGATCGGACGCACCGATCTCCCGGGTGGAGACCACCCGGCCATGCTGCGCAGCCTCGCCACCAAGGTGCTGCCGCTCGACGACGAGATCGTCGTACTGCCCGGCCACGGGCCGCAGACCTCGATCGGCCGGGAACGAGCCAGCAATCCGTTCCTCGCCGACCTGGTTTCCACCGACGGCGCCTCGGACGGAGGAGACCGCACCGCATGAGCCGGCCAACGCCACTGAGTGGCTTTCCGGAGCTGCTTCCTGCCCAGCGCGCAGCCGAGCAGGCGGTGATCGACGCACTGCGCCGCTCGTTCGAGCTCCATGGCTTCGCGGGCATCGAGACCCGCGTCGTCGAGCCGCTGGACCGGCTCGTCAAGGGCGGCGAGATCGACAAGGAGGTCTACGTCCTGCGCCGGCTCCAGGCCGACGCCGAGGCCTCCGACTCCGGCCTGGGCATGCACTACGACCTCACCGTGCCCTTCGCCCGCTACGTCCTGGAGAACGCGGGAAAGCTCGACTTCCCCTTCCGCCGCTACCAGATCCAGAAGGCGTGGCGGGGCGAGCGGCCGCAGGAGGGCCGGTTCCGGGAGTTCACCCAGGCAGACATCGACGTGGTGGCCAGGGACGACCTGCCGTTCCACCACGACGTCGAGGTGGCCCGTGTCATGGCGGCGGCACTCGCCGACCTGCCGCTGCCGCCGATGAGGCTGCAGGTGAACAACCGCAAGCTGATCGAGGGCTTCTATCGCGGTCTCGGTGCTGACGACCCGGCCGCTGTCATGCGCGTCATCGACAAGCTCGACAAGGTGTCACCCGCCTCCGTGCGTGAGATGCTCGTCGCCGACGCTGGACTGGCCGGGCAACGGGCCGAGGCCTGCCTGGAGCTCGCGCAGATCGTCTCGGCCGACATGTCGTTCGCCGACGAGGTGCGCGGTCTCGGCGTGCGGCACGAGCTGCTGGACACTGGTCTGGACGAGCTGGTCGCCGTCATCGAAGGCTGTGTCGACCTGCACAGCGACCGCTTCACGGTCGAGGCCAACCTCCGGATCGCCCGCGGTCTGGACTACTACACCGGCACGGTCTTCGAGATCTTCATGTCGGGTTACGAGTCGCTCGGCTCGGTCGGAGCCGGCGGTCGGTACGACGCGTTGGCCACCGACGGGACCACCACCTATCCCGGTGTCGGCGTCTCCTTCGGGGTGTCGCGCACCCTGGTCCCGCTGTTCAACCGCGGTGTGCTGACGGCGGATCGTTCGGTCCCTTCCGCCGTACTCGTCGCCCTCGTGGACGAGGAGTCCCGCGGCGCCAGTAACGCCGTCGCCAAGGCCCTGCGAGGGCGAGGCATCCCCACCGAGGTTGCCGCGTCGGCTCAGAAGTACGGTCGCCAGATCCGCTACGCCGAGCGGCGTGGCATCCCGTTCGTCTGGTTCCCCGGCTCGTTGGCTGCGGGGGAGCCCGACCAGGTCAAGGACATCCGCAGTGGCGACCAGGTCGAGGCCGACGCCAACGACTGGACGCCGCCCGTCGAAGACCTCCACCCCCACGTCGTCAGCAAGGAGCAGAACGCGTGATCCGCAGCCACGACGCAGGAAGCCTCCGCGCCGAGCACATCGCGCAGACGGTGACGCTGGCCGGCTGGGTCGCACGCCGGCGCGACCACGGAGGGGTCGCCTTCGTCGACCTGCGTGACGCCAGCGGCATCTGCCAGGTCGTGATCCGGGACGAGGAGACGGCGCGCCCGCTCAGGTCGGAGTTCTGCCTGCGAGTGGTAGGAGAGGTGGCCGCCCGGCCAGAGGGCAACGCCAACCAGCAGCTCCCGTCCGGTGACGTCGAGCTGATCGCCTCAGAAGTGGAGGTGCTGAGCGAGTCGGCTCCACTGCCCTTTCCGGTGGAGGAACACCATGCGACACCGGTCAACGAGGAGATCCGGCTCAAGTACCGCTACCTCGACCTGCGGCGCACCGACATGGCGGCCAACATCCGGTTGCGCGCCGACGTCACGCGCATCATCCGTGAGGTGATGGCAGAGCATGACTTCCTCGACATCGAGACGCCCTACCTCACCCGGTCGACACCGGAAGGGGCGCGCGACTTCGTAGTACCCGTGCGACTCCAACCGGGGTCGTGGTATGCCCTGCCGCAGTCGCCACAGCTGTTCAAGCAGCTGCTCATGGTCGCCGGCTTGGAGCGCTACTTCCAGATCGCCCGCTGCTTTCGCGACGAGGACTTCCGCGCCGACCGGCAGCCGGAGTTCAGCCAGCTCGATGTCGAGCTGAGCTTCTGCACTCCCGCCGACGTCCAGCACCTGATCGAGATGCTGCTGGTCCGGCTGTGGCGAGACGTCGCCGGCTATGACGTCCCGGTGCCGATCCCTCGGATGACGTATGCCGAAGCAATGCAGCGCTTCGGCACCGACCGCCCCGACCTGCGGTTCGGCTGCGAGCTCGTCGACTTGACCGCCTACTTCGCCGACACGCCGTTCCGCATCTTCAGGAGCATTGAGGGAGTCGACGACTTCTACGTTGGCGCGGTCGTCATGCCGGCCGGCGCGTCGCAGCCACGCAAGCAGCTCGACGCCTGGCAGGACTGGGCGCGTTCACGGGGAGCACGCGGTCTCGCCTACGTCCTCGTCGGCGCCGACGGTGAGCTGGGCGGTCCCGTCGCCAAGAACCTCTCCGAGCAGGAGCGGAGCCACCTGGCCGAGCACGCCGGCGCCGAGCCAGGCGACTGCATCTTCTTCGCTGCCGGTCGGCGGGGTGACGCGCTGGGCCTGCTGGCGGCGGTGCGGCTCGAGGTCGGCGAGCGCTGTGGCCTGGTCGACCTTGAGGCCTGGCGGTTCGTCTGGGTGGTCGACGCGCCGATGTTCGAGCCGGTCGAGACCCCAGGCGGCGGGCTGGGCTGGACGGCGATCCATCACCCGTTCACGGCGCCCACCGCCGACTTCGCCGCCGACTTCGAGCAGCGCCCGGGTGAGGCACTGTCCCAGGCCTACGACATCGTGCTCAACGGGTCCGAGATCGGCGGTGGGTCGATCCGGATCCATCGCTCCGAGATGCAGCAGCGGGTCTTCGATGTGATCGGGCTGAGCCGCGAGGAGGCGGCGAGCCAGTTCGGCTTTCTGCTCGAGGCGTTTGCCTTCGGGCCGCCTCCGCACGGCGGCATCGCCTTGGGCATCGACCGGCTGTGCGCCTTGCTGGCCGGCACGGAGTCGATTCGAGACGTCATCGCCTTCCCGAAGACGGCCTCCGGCGGTGACGCGCTGACCGGCGCGCCCAGCCCGATCACAGCCGCGCAGCGCGCCGAGGCCGGCGTCGACGCCGTACCGGGGGTCAAGCCGCAGGAGGGGCCGCCGGCTACGGCCTGACCGGTAAGGGTGGCGAAATGAGGCCCGTGGGCGGAAAATGACTTGCGCATCACCACGGAAGGTGTTCCCAGATCGTTACCTGCCGTGGTCTCAATAGAAACGGTCTCTGGATTACAGTCTCGAAGGCTCACATAACCGACAGGCGACAGCCGTCAGGTGAGGGAAGGTGCCTATGACCATTGCGGATCTGGAAACACTGAGTGCTGGAGAGCCCAGTGCAGAGCCGTCAACCGGTGGACCCAACAAGACGATCCACGGCAAGTCGCCAACCAGGATCGCACTCGAGCGACTGCGCCAGGACAAGGTTGCCGTCATCTCGGCCGTCATCGTCGCCTTCTTCGTCCTCATCGCCATCTTCGCTCCGCTGATCGCCAAGCTTTGGGGGGTCAAACCCGACGGAGCCAGCGCGTCGGAGTTCGTGCTCAACGGACTGCCGAGGATCGGACCTCCCAACTTCGGCTTCATCTGGTCGCACCCGTTCGGCGTCGACCCGCAGACCGGCAACGACCTGTTCGCCCGCTGGCTCTACGGTGCGCGGCTGTCGCTTGGCATCTCGCTCACCGCGACGGTGCTGACGACGGTCATCGGGATCGCGATCGGCCTCGTCGCTGGCTTCTCCCGCGGCTCGCTCGACCGAGTCATCTCCTTCTTCATCGACTTCTTCCTCGCGTTCCCGTTCCTCCTCGGTGCCCTCGCGTTGGTGCCCATCATCAACCACAAGTTCTCCGACAAGCCCGGCACACTGCTCTGGGCCCAGATCGGGGCACTAATCTTTGTCCTCACGATCCTGGGGTGGATGCCGCTTGCCCGGCTGATCCGTGGGCAGGTGCTCTCTTTGCGCGAGCGCGAGTTCGTGCAGTCCGCTCAGGTGATTGGTGTGCCGACGCGGCAGATCCTCTTCAAGGAGCTGCTGCCCAACATGATCGCGCCGATCATCATCTCGATCTCGTTGTCCCTGCCCGGCTTCGTCGCCGCCGAGGCCCTCCTGTCGTTCCTCGGCATCGGGATCACCGGCGCACCGTCATGGGGACAGACGATCAACAACGCATCCAACTACTACGACATCTACCCGCTCTACCTCTGGCCTCCGGTCATCGGGGTGGCGGTGCTCGTGCTGACGTTGAACCTGCTCGGAGACTCGATCCGGGATGCGTTCGACCCCAAGACTCGTCGATGACCGACTTCCGGCGTCGAGAGACAGCAGAAAACAGAGAAAGGGTGGGAAAGTAATGCGGTTGAAGAAACCGATCATCTCCTCCGCCGGTGTCTTCGCCCTGGTGGCGTTGGCGGCCTGCGGCGGCGGAAGCGGGAGCACGTCCACGACTCAGGACACTTTCGTCCCCAACGCAGGCCAAGCCGGCAAGGCCATCGAGAATCGTGACGCACCGGCGCCAGAGATCCCCGGCGCCACCAAGGGCGGCACGATCAGCGTGCTGAGTGCCAACGGTCTCACGACGATGGACCCGAGCGAGGCCTACTACACCAACACGCTGAACATCCTCGAAGACCTGGTCACCCGGTCGTTGACCCAGTACGTCTACGATCCGGAACAGAAGCAGATGATCCTGATTCCCGACCTTGCCACCAACACCGGCACGCCCAACAAGGACTACACGCAGTGGACCTACACGATCCGCGACGGCGTGAAGTACGAGGACGGCACCCCGGTCACAGCTGAGGACGTTGCCTACGGCATCAAGCGCTCGTTCGACCGCGACACCTTCCCGGGGGGAGCGGCCTACAGCAACGACTACTTCCTCGACGGCGACAAGTACAAGGGTCCCTACAAGTCGGGCGACAACTATCGCGGCGTCGTCGTCAAGGGTATGACGCTGACGCTCAAGATGGCGCGTCCGTTCCCGGACATGCCGTACTACGGCGCGTTCCCGTCCATGGGTCCGATTCCCCAGAAGGGCAGCGATCCGGCGGACTACGCTCAGCACCCGCTCGCGACCGGACCGTACAAGTTCGACAAGTACGAGCCCGGCACGTCGTTGACGCTCGTCAAGAACGACCAGTGGGACCCGATGACCGATCCCGGTCGGCACCAGTACGCCGACGGCTACGACTTCAAGTTCACTGAGCTGTCCAAGCAGATCGACTCGACGATCCTGGCCGACAGCGGCGACGGCCAGACGACGCTGACGTACGACAACCTGCTGTCGGCCGACTACCAGAAGGCCAAGAGCGAGGCTGCGGACCGGCTGATCCTCGGATCGGCTCCCTGCACGTACATGTGGACGCCGGACTACCGCGAGGTCACCGACAAGCGGGTCCGTCTGGCGGTCGGTTACGCCTACCCCTACCAGGACGCATGGACTGCCGGTGGCGAGATCATCGGCGTTACTCGCAGCCCAGGTACGGCGATCTTGACACCGGGTGTTCCCGGGCGGCCTGACTACAACCCGCTGGAGACCGAACCTGGACAGAGCGACCCTGAGAAGGCCAAGCAGCTGCTGGCGGACGCCGGGTACAAGCCAGGCGAGTACGAGCTGAAGTTCCTCTTCGCGACCGACGACCCTGTGTCAGTAGCGATCAAGGACCAGCTCGTCAGCGGACTGGAAAAGGCGGGCTTCAAGGCCACACCGGTCGCCTCGACGGTCAACGAGATCCCGACGTTGCGCGGCGACCCGAACTACCGCAAGATCAACGTTCGGTCATGGGGCTGGTGCTCCGACTGGCCGTCGGGTGGCTCCTGGTTCCAGCCGTTGTTCGGCTCTAACGGCTCGAACGACTACGCGGAGTTCAGTGAGCCGAGCGTCGACGCCGAGATCAAGCGGATCGGCACCCTGCCCCTCGAAGAGCAAGCTGCCGCCTACGGCAAGCTCGACGAGACGATCATGACGAAGTACTACCCAGGTGCCAACACTGGCTACACCGGGGTCGCCATGCTCCACGGGTCCAAGATCGGAGGATTCGTCAACGACTCGGTTCTCGGCGCTCCGACGTTCAAGGACATCTATGTCAAGCAATGACGCCCCGCCGCTGAGCAGTGACGGATCGCTCGCTCAGTGCAGTGCGAATGGGTCGCTTTGCGACTAGCATCGCTCACCTGAGGGTGGGGCCGGCCACGAATGTGGTCGGCCCCACCCTCAGCACCCGCCCCGGCAGCAGGGAGATCGACATGGTCGGTTATATCGTCCGCAGGCTCGTCTCCGCGTTCCTCGTCGTGGTGCTCACCTCGATCGTGGTGTTCGCGATCTTCTTCCTCGGCCCCACCGATGCGGCGCAGGTGCTGTGCCAGAAACAGGGCAGGTGTACCGCTGAGCGGGCCGCCACGCTGGGTCATACCCTGGGGCTAGACGACTCTGTCGTGCATCAGTACGGGCTGTTCGCCGAGGGGCTGGTCGTCGGCCGTCAGATCGACTACGGCTCCGCCGGTTACGACTGCCCCGCCCCCTGTCTCGGCATCTCCTACATCAGCCGCCAGCCGGTCACCTCGATCCTGACCACACGGTTCCCTGCGACACTTTCGCTGGCGCTGGGTGGCTCGGCGATCTATCTGGTCTTCGGAGTCATTCTGGGTGTGATTGCCGCCCGTTTCCGCGGTACGGGATTGGACCGCAGTATGGTCACGGTGAGCCTCCTTGTGAGCTCGGTCCCCTACTACATCGTCGCGCTGCTGATCTACCTGCAGCTCGTGACCCAATGGGGCTACTTCCAGAACACCGGTTACAACCCCATCACCGCCAACCCCTGGACCTGGGCGACTGGTCTGTTGCTCCCCTGGCTCGCGCTCGGCGTGACGAACAGCACGGCATACGCGCGGTACAGCCGCGGTGCCATGGTCGAGACACTCAACGAGGACTATGTGCGAACTGCTACCGCTAAAGGCGTCCCGGGCCGCACGGTGGTACTGAAGCACGCGCTCCGAGCGGCAATCGTGCCGATCATCACGATCTTCGGAATCGACTTCGCCGCCCTGCTCGCCGGGACGATCGTGACGGAGAAGATCTTCCAGATCGACGGCATCGGCAACAAGGCACTGACGTCGATCTTCGCCTTCGACTTCCCCGTTATCCAAGGCACCGTCCTCTTCGGAGCTGTCGTCATCGTGATGGCCAACCTCGTCGTTGACTTGTTGTACAGCGTCATCGACCCGAGAGTGAGACTGGCGTGACGGAGACGATTGCGAACGACGAGGCCAAGCCGGGCAGCACCACGGTGCCGGGCAAGCCCGAGCCTTTCCTCGTCGTCGAGAACCTGGGCGTGCAGTTTCCCACGCACGACGGCGTCGTGCAGGCGGTGAGCGACCTGTCCTACACGGTCGAGATGGGACAGACGCTCGGCATCGTGGGGGAGTCCGGTTCCGGCAAGAGCGTGTCGTCGATGGCCGTGCTCGGCCTTCACGACCCCAAGCACTCCCGGTTGTCCGGCTCGATTCGGGTGAACGGCAAGGAGGTCATCGGGGCCGGCGACTCGACGATGCGCCGGATTCGCGGCAACGAGATCGCGATGATCTTCCAGGATCCGCTGACGGCGCTGCACCCGTTCTTTACCGTCGGCGCCCAGATCATCGAGGCTTATCGGGTTCACAACCAGGTAAGCAGGAAGGTTGCCCGTGCGCGCGCCATCGAGATGCTCGACCGGGTCGGGATCCCGCAGCCTGACCGTCGGGTCGACGACTACGTCCACCAGTTCTCCGGGGGCATGCGCCAGCGCGCGATGATCGCCATGGCGCTCGTCAACGACCCACGGCTGCTCATCGCCGACGAGCCCACGACGGCGCTCGATGTCACGGTGCAGGCGCAGATCCTGGACCTGATCCAGGACCTGCAGAAGGAGTTCGGCTCCGCTGTGGTGATGATCACTCACGACCTCGGCGTCATCGCTGAGCTCGCCAACGAGACACTGGTCATGTATGCCGGCCGATGCGTCGAGAACGGCCCGACCAAGGACGTGCTCACCCATCCTGAGATGCCCTACACGTGGGGACTGCTGGGCAGCGTGGCAGAGGTCGGGGCCGACACCGACAAGCGGCTGATCCCGATTCCCGGCACGCCGCCGAGCCTGCTCAACCCGCCGACGGGGTGCCCCTTCCATCCCCGCTGCGAGCACAAGGACCGGGTTGAGGGGAACCTGTGTGCGACCGAGCTGCCCGAGCTGCTGCCTGGTCCGCGCGGCGCGGACCACGTGAAGCGGTGCCACCTGAAAGACTCGGAGTCGATCTACCAGAACGAGCTCAAAGAGGAGATCCTCGGGTGACCGATACGGCAAATGGCGCCGGCCCCCCCCTGCTTCAGGTGACCGACCTCTTCAAACACTTCCCGGTCAAGTCATCGGGGGTGATCCGTAAGACGATCGGCCAGGTCCGTGCCGTCGACGGTGTGTCGTTCTCGGTCGCGAAGGGGCAAGCCCTGGGACTCGTCGGTGAGTCCGGCTGCGGCAAGACCACGACCGGCCGGGTGGTGACTCGCCTCTACGAGCCGACGTCTGGTTCGCTCAAGTTCGAGGGTGATGAGCTCGGTCATCTCTCCTCCAAGCAGATGCTGCCGTACCGACGGCAGATCCAGATGATCTTCCAGGACCCCTATTCATCGCTCAACCCACGACACACGGTCGGCACCATCGTCGGCACCCCGATGCAGGTTCACAAGACGGTGCCCCAGGACAAGGTCCTTGGCCGGGTCCAGGAGCTACTCGAGACTGTCGGACTCAACCCCGAGCACTACAACCGCTACCCGAGCGAGTTCTCCGGTGGGCAGCGTCAGCGCATCGGCATCGCGCGCGCACTGTCGCTCAACCCGAAGCTGATCGTGGCCGACGAGCCGGTCTCGGCCCTCGACGTGTCGATCCAGGCGCAGGTCGTCAACCTGATGCAAGACCTGCAGCGCGAGTTCGACATCGCCTTCCTTTTCATCGCCCATGATCTCGCGATCGTGCGGCACTTCTGCCCGCAGATCGCTGTGATGTATCTCGGCAAGATCGTCGAGATCGGCGACCGCACCCAGATCTACCTGACGCCGCACCATCCCTACACCCAGGCGCTGCTGTCGGCGGCGCCGGACGTCAAGCAGGCGGCCATCGGGGGTCGGCGCGAGCGTATTCGGCTCGAGGGGGACGTACCGAGCCCCATCAACCCGCCATCCGGCTGCCGGTTCCGGACCCGCTGCTGGAAGGCTCAGGACATCTGCGCCAACGAGGAGCCACCGCTGCTCCAGGTCGGTGGCCGCTCCGTGGCGTGTCACTTCGCTGAGCCGCTCCAGGTCGTCGGCAAGGGCGAGGGCGAGATCAGCGCCCAGACGAGCCAGTCACCCGGCGACAGCCCCGCTATCGAAGTCCGCTAGCCCGCGCTCGTCTCGAAGAGACACCTCCGCGGTCTCGGGTTTGACCCGTCCGCGGAGCCCCGTTTGCGGGACAAGAGGTGTTCGGTCGTCGGCGGGGGTGCGCCGTATGGTGTCGGGGTGAGTGACGACGCGCTGTTCGAGGTGGCGGTGCCGCGTCGAACAGCTGCCGGAGGCAGCGTGTCCGACACCGACAACCGGGTGGCCCCACTCGCCGTCCGCATGCGGCCACGGACGCTCGATGAGCTCCACGGTCAGGACCACCTGCTCGCCGAGGGGTCTCCGCTGCGTCGGCTCGTCGAAACCGACCAGCCGACGGCACTGCTGCTGTGGGGACCGCCCGGGACCGGCAAGACCACGATCGCGGGCATCGTGTCGGCACAGACCGGGCGTCTCTTCGTCGAGGTGTCGGCAGTCTCGTCGGGGGTCAAGGAGGTCCGGGAGATCATCGACGGCGCCCGACGCGACCTCGCCGCCGGTGGCCGCGAGACAGTGCTCTTCGTCGACGAGGTGCACCGCTTCAGCAAGGCGCAGCAGGACGCGCTCTTACCCGGCGTGGAGAACCGCTGGGTCACACTGATCGCGGCCACGACCGAGAACCCGTTCTTTTCCGTGATCTCTCCGCTGCTGTCGCGCTCACTGCTGCTGACGCTGGAGCCGCTGACCGACGAAGCCGTCCGCGACGTCGTGCACCGTGCCCTGGTGGACGAGCGCGGTCTCGCCGGCTCAGTGACAATCGACGGCCCGGCACTCGACCAGCTCGTCCGGCTTGCGGGCGGCGATGCCAGACGGGCCCTTACGTACCTCGAGGCGGCAGCGTCGGCTGCCGAGGGCAAGAGCCGGGACGTGATCTCCCTCGAGCTGCTCGAGCTGGCCGTCGACCGAGCTGCTGTGCGCTACGACCGACAGGGCGACCAGCACTACGACGTCATCAGCGCCTTCATCAAGTCGGTTCGCGGCAGTGACGTCGACGCCGCACTGCACTACCTCGCCCGCATGGTGGCCGCCGGTGAGGACCCGAGATTCATCGCCAGGAGGCTGGTGATCCTGGCTAGTGAGGACATCGGCCTCGCCGATCCGACCGCCCTCACCACGGCAGTAGCGGCCGCTCAGGCCGTGCAGCTGATCGGTATGCCCGAGGCACGGCTCAACCTTGGCCAGGCGGTCATCGCCCTCGCCCTCGCACCCAAGTCGAACGCCGTCATCACCGCCATCGACACCGCACTCGCTGACGTGTCGGCCGGGAAGATCGGCGCGGTCCCGACCCATCTGCGCGACGCCCACTACAGGGGGGCTCAGACGATCGGCCACGGCGCCCAGTATGTGTACGCCCACGACGACCCGCGCGGTGTCGCGCCGCAGCGTCATGCCCCCGCCGAGGTGGCGGACCGGACCTACTACCGACCGACCAGGCATGGCTCGGAGGCGGACTACGCCACCAGGTGGGAGCGGATCAGGGCGATCCTGGCAGACGAGGAGAGCGCAGGCCCGTCGCGGTAGGGTGGCGCACGTCGAGAGCGGGAGAGGGTCGAGCGGGAGGGCAGTGCCGATGACGATCGCCGTGGTCGTAGGTGTCGTCTGTGTCCTGGCCCTCGTGCACGGGTACGCCGTGTGGCGCCTCAACAACGCCGTCAAGGACCTCAGCCGTCGGCTCCTCGACCTGCGGGCCCGCGACGTGTCGGACGCCGTACAGCCTGGCGCCCTACAGCCGGCCGAAGCTGCCGTCCCCGCTGCGCAGCCGCCACCCACCCCAGAGCCGCCACCCAACCCAGAGCCGCCGCCCAGCCGCGACGACGAGCCGACCCAGCCGGTCTCGGTGATCACCCGGCTTCCGGGGCCAGAGCTCGAGGACGTCGACCTCACCGCGGCCCGGGTCGCTTCGGTGACGCTGGCCAGGCCGCTCATCAAGGTCGCGGCCGCAGCCCACGGGGTGCGGCGAGCCCTCGACGGCGAGCACCGGATGCGGATCCGCTATGCCATGCGCCAAGAGGTGCGCCGGCAGCGCAAAACGCGTCGACGCAGCGGCGTCCGTCAGGAACCATCGAGTGGATGGCAGCCGTGAGCCGGACGTTGTGGTTCGTCGCTGGGGCCGCATCCGGCGTCTATGCACTGGTCAAGGTCAAACGGACGGCTGAGAACTTCACACCGGACGGCGTCGGTGCCCGGGTCGCCGCGGCCAAGGTGGGCGCACGCATGTTCGCCGACGAGGTCGCAGCAGGCATGCAGGAGCGGGAGGCGGACCTCTTGGCCGAGCTGCGCGCCGGCGCTGCACCGCACCGGCTGATCGAGCAGCAGACCCCGAAAGCACCGGCCGACACAACGGCGCTCGATGCAGCACCGCTCCATGCAGCACCGCTTGACGGACAGGAAAGGAACCTCAGCACCGATGGACACCGCTGAGATCCGCAGACGCTTCCTGGCGCACTTCAGCCAGCGCGATCACACTGTCGTCCCCAGCGCGCCGCTGCTGCTCGACGACCCCAACCTGCTTTTCGTGAACGCGGGAATGGTGCCGTTCGTGCCGTACTTCCTCGGACAGGAGACGGCGCCGCACAAACGTGCGGTCAGCGTGCAGAAGTGCATTCGCACGCTGGACATCGAGGAGGTCGGAAAGACCGACCGGCATGGCACGTTCTTCCAGATGAACGGCAACTTCTCCTTCGGCGACTACTTCAAGGAAGGCGCCATCGAGTTCGCCTGGGACCTGGTCACAAAGTCCCAGGCAGACGGCGGCTACGGGATCCCGGAGTCGACCCTGCACGTGTCGGTGTATCTCGACGACGACGAGTCCGTGGCGATCTGGAAGCGGGTGGCCGGCCTCGACGACAGCCGCATCCACCGCCTCGGCAAGAAGGACAACTACTGGCACATGGGCGTCCCGGGCCCGGGCGGTCCGGACTCCGAGCTGTTCGTCGATCGAGGCGCCGAGTACGGACCCGACGGCTTCGATCCGGACAAGGCCGGCGACCGGTACATCGAGTTCTGGAACCTGGTGTTCATGCAGGTCCGGCTCAGTGCGGTGCGCGGAAAGGACGACTTCGACATCGCCGAAGACCTGCCCCGCAAGAACATCGACACCGGCATGGGGCTGGAGCGGATGGCGATGCTGCTTCAGGGCAAGGGCAGCATCTACGAGATCGACGAGGTCGTCCCCGTGCTGGACAAGGCCGCGGAGCTCGCCGGCAAGACGTACGGCGTCAACCACGCCGACGACGTACGCCTGCGTGTGGTCGCCGACCATGTCCGCAGCGGCCTCATGCTGATCGGGGACGGGGTCACGCCGGGCAACGAGGAGCGTGGCTACGTGCTGCGCCGGATCCTGCGCCGGGCCGTCCGTTCCATGCGGCTGCTCGGCGTCGAGGACCCGGTGCTGCCGGAGCTGCTGCCGGCCTCACTGGCGAAGATGCGGCTTTCCTACCCCGAGCTCGAGGGCGAGTGGGAACGCATCTCGACGCTCGCGTACGCCGAGGAGGACACGTTCCGGCAGACGCTCAAGTCCGGGACGGCCCTGTTCGACGTTGCCGCCACGGAGACCAAGCAGCAGGGCCGTGTGGAGCTGACGGGCGCGCGCGCGTTCCAGCTGCACGACACGTTCGGCTTCCCCATCGACCTGACGCTGGAGATGGCCGCCGAACGGGGCCTGTCCGTGGACGAGGTCGGCTTCCGGCAGCTGATGGCCGAGCAGCGTGATAGGGCCAAGGCCGACGCCAGGGCCAAGAAGGGGCAGCACGCTGACGTCCGTGCCTACCGTGAGGTGGCCGACGCGATGGGAAGTGCGGTCGTCTTCACCGGCTACGACGAGGTCGTCACAGAGGCGACCGTGACCGGCCTGATCAGCGAGGCGGGTGCGGTCCCGCAGGTCGGCGAGGGTACGACGTTCGAGCTGGTACTCGACCGCACGCCGTTCTATGCCGAAGGTGGCGGCCAGCTCGCCGACCACGGCGTTGTCGAGCTCTCCAACGGCGCCGTGATCGAGGTCAGCGACGTACAGACGCCGACACCTGGGGTGATCGTGCACCGGGCGCGGCTGCTGTCGGGTGAAGTGAGGACAGGTGTCGGCGGGCAGGCACTGGTCGACATCGAGCGGCGCAAGTCGATCAGCCGGGCGCACACCGCCACCCACATGGTGCACAAGGCGTTTCGGGAGGCGCTCGGCGAGACGGCGACGCAGGCGGGCAGCGAGAACGCGCCAGGCCGGTTCCGCTTCGACTTCTCCGCCGCCGGCGCCGTGCCGGGGTCGGTCATGCGTGATGTCGAGGCGCGGGTCAACGACCTCGTGCTCGCCGACCTGGGCGTCGAGGCGGAGCTGATGACCCAGTTGGAGGCCCGCCAGTCGGGGGCGGTTGCGTTGTTCGGGGAGAAGTACGGCGACAGCGTACGTGTCATCTCCGTGGGCGACTGGGCACGTGAGCTCTGTGGCGGCACCCACGCCGGCCGTTCTGGACAGCTCGGAGTGATCAAGCTGCTGGGAGAGTCGTCCATCGGGTCGGGTGTGCGTCGGGTCGAGGCGCTCGTCGGCGCCGATGCCTACCGGTTCCTCGCCCGCGAGCACGTGCTGGTCGCCCAGCTGAGCGAGGCGCTGAAGGTTCGCCCCGAGGAGCTCCCCGAACGGGTCAACGACATCGTCGACCGGCTGCGGACCGCGGAGAAGGAGATCGAACGGGTGCGGATGCAGTCCTTGCTCGCTCGCGCCGGGGAGCTGGCCGAGGCTTCTCGCGACGTCCACGGCGTGCAGTACGTCGGACACGTCGCCGCCGGAGCTACAGGAGGCGACGCGCGCAGGCTCGCCCTCGACATCCGCAGCCGGATGGGCTCCGACAAGCCGGCCGTGGTCGCAGTCATCGGTGCCACCGACGGCAAGCCCAACGTGGTCGTCGCTCTCAACGACATGGCGCGCTCCCGGGGGCTCAGCGCTGGTTCGCTCGTCAAGATCGCGGCGAATGCGCTCGGCGGCAGCGGCGGCGGCAAGGATGACGTGGCGCAGGGCGGCGGGACCGACGCCGCCCAGGCGCCGGCCGCCGTACACGCGGTCGAAGGCGCCGTCGCGCAGGTGGCGAGCGGCTGATCGCGACGATGGAGTGCGGAAGCGCCGAGACCGGCACCGGATGGCGCCACGGGGCGCGCATCGGCGTCGACGTCGGTGACGTGCGCATCGGTATCGCCCGATGTGATCCAAGCGGACTGATCGCGACGCCTGTGGAGACGGTGCGCCGAGGGCGCGGCGACATCGCCCGGATCCTTGACCTCGCCGAGGAGTTCGGCGCCGTCGAGGCCGTCGTGGGGCTGCCCCGATCGCTGTCCGGGGGGCTGGGACCCGCAGCAGTCAAGGTACGCGCGTTCGCGGAGGCGCTGCAGGCAGCGTCGGCGCAGCGCCGCGAGCCGATGCCCGTCCGCCTCGTCGACGAGCGGCTGAGCACGGTCAGCGCCCAGCGGGTGCTGCGCGAGCGCGGCACGAGGGGACCCCGGCAGACAGCGGTGGTGGACCAGGCCGCAGCGGTCGTCATCCTGCAGCATGCCATCGACTCCGAGCGGTCGACGGGACGACCTCCCGGCGAGGAAGTCGAACCCTGATGAGCGAGTTGGGGCTCGGGACCGACCAACCGGCGAGACGATCCACGACCCGGCGAGGTCGCGGATGCATCCCCGCCCTTCTTGCCTTGGTGCTGATCGTCGCCCTCGGGATCTTCGCCTACGTCAAGGGCGTCGAGCTGATCAAGGACAAACTGTCGGGACCGGAGGACTACTCGGGCACCGGTCACGGGTCGGTCGTGATCGAGGTGAGGGCCAACCAGACAGCGACCGACATCGCCGGGACGCTCTACCGAGCGGATGTGGTGAAGAGCGAGCAGGCCTTCATCGATGCGGCCAAGTCCAACCCGGAGTCGACCTCCATCCAGGTCGGCTACTACGCCCTGCACAAGCAGATGTCGGGGCGAAGTGCGCTCGGGCTGCTCCTCGATCCGGCGGCGCGCGTCTCGAACTCGTTGACGATCCCGGAGGGCAAGCGCGCCCAGGAAATCTTGGCGCTGGTCGCCGACAAGACCGACTTCAGTGGGCGCGACGTGTCCACGGCGTTCGACCACACCTCTGGCTTGGGCCTGCCGTCGTACGCCGACGGGGATGCCGAGGGCTACCTGTTCCCGGCGACGTACGACGTCACGCCTCACCTGACGGCTGCAGCTCTGCTCACGACGATGGTCGACACGTTCAAGCAGCAGGCCGGCAAGCTCGGTCTCGAGGCGAAGGCCAGGCGGCTCGGAGTCAGCCCGCACGATGTCGTGGTCACCGCGAGCCTGGTGCAGGCCGAGGCCAGCCGGCAGCAGGACATGCCGAAGGTCGCCAGCGTCATCTACAACCGGCTCGACCAGCAGATGCCCCTGCAGCTCGACTCGACGCTGCACTATGCGGTGGAGAGCCGCGGCGAGATCAGTTCGGGCAAGCTGCTCGGCCTCGACTCCCCCTACAACACCTACAAGCGGAGGGGGCTGCCGCCCACCGCCATCGACTCGCCCGGTGCGCAGGCGTTGCAGGCCGCCCTCAACCCGGCCGACACCAAGGACCTGTTCTTCGTTACCGTCAACCTGAAAACAGGCGAGACCAAGTTCGCCCAGACGTATGGCCAGCACCTGCAGAACGTCGCGGAGTACCGCCGGTACTGCACCACGTCGGACGCATGCTGAGCCGAGGGCGTGCCGTGGCATGACGGGGGACAGTCAGCCGGGCCGCCGTTGCGGCGTGCTGGGCAGCCCGATCGCGCACTCCTTGTCGCCCGTGCTGCACCGGGCGGCCTACGCCGCGCTGGGACTGGACTGGCGCTACGACGCCATCGAGGTGACCGTCTCGCAGCTGGCTGCCTTTGTCGACCACCTCGACGAGAGCTGGCGAGGGCTGTCGCTGACGATGCCGCTCAAGCAGGCCGCGGTCGACTTGTGCGCGCGGACCGAGTGGACGGCCATGACTGTGGATGCCGTCAACACGATGGTGCGCGAACCCGACGGCGGTTGGTCCGGCTACAACACCGACATCGAAGGCTGCATCAACGCCTTGGTCACCGCGGGGGTCACGCAGGTGTCCTCGGCGGTGATCGTGGGCGCCGGCTCGACCGCACGCTCGGTCTTGGCGGCCCTCGTCGAGCTCGAGGCCGCCTCGGCGACCGTGGTCGTGCGCTCGGCGTCGCGGGCCGAACCCGTTACGACGTTGGCCGTCGACTATGGCATCGCTGTGGCGGTCCGCGAGCTCGACGACCTCGCGACGATCGGCCCCGCCGATGTGGTCGTGTCGACCATCCCGGCGGCGGCCCAGGTGACCGTGGCCGATGTGCTCGCTGCCACAGCTCCGGTGGTCTTCGACGTTGTCTACCATCCCGCCCGGACACCGCTGTTGGCCGCCGCCGAACGCTTGGGGCGGCGCTGCATCCCGGGCTTCGAGCTGCTCGTGCAGCAGGCGGTGCGGCAGGTCGAGCTGATGACGGAGGTTCAGGCGGCCCCGGTCGAGGCGATGCGGGCTGCTGGCTTGTCGGCGCTGGCGTCGCCACCCTGATTTTGCCGGGGCCGCCGGGGTCGGGGCGGGTGCATCATGGTTGGTATGAGCGAGCCTCTCCCGTCGGCGTCGCCATCCCCCATCGTCTCGCGTCGTACCGTCTTGCAAGCGGCGGCGGTCGTGCCGATGGCGGGCGTGGTCGGGTGCTCGTCGTCGTCGTCGTCCTCGTCTGCTGCGGCCCGTTCGTCGTCCTCGTCTGCAGCGGCCCGTGCGTCGGCGGCTTCGTCAGCGTCTTCGACTGCGTCGGCACCTGCATCTGCGTCGGGCATTCTCCCGCCGGCGCCGCGCGGGGTCGCCGGCACCGCGGCCAAGCCGCCCCGGGCGGAGGACTGGCGAGCATTGGCCCGCTCGATCGACGGAGACGTCGTAGGCCGCCATGATCGCAACTTCGACGAGGTCAGCCATTTGTTCAACCCACGCTTCGACAGAGTGCAGCCGCTGGCCGTGGTGGAGGCGACATCGGCGTCGGACGTCCGCGAGGCTGTCCGCTTTGCGCGCCGGTTCAACCTGCGCGCGCGACCCAAGGCGGGCGGCCATTCTTATGTCGGCGCCTCGACGGTCAGCAACGGCCTCGTCATCGATGTGGGGCGCCTGCATGGCGTCCACGTCGACGTCGGGAACGCCTCGGTGAGCCTGGGCGCCGGCGCCCAGCTCTACCACGCGCACGCGCTGCTTGCCCGGCACGGACGCACGCTCCCCACCGGCACCTGCCCCACAGTCGGGGCCGCCGGGCTCACCCTGGGCGGCGGGCTCGGCGTCGCAAGTCGCCAGTTCGGGCTGACATGCGACCAGCTCAGCGGACTGACCATGGTCACCGCCGACGGGCGCATCCAGCCCGTCGACGCCCATCACAACCGGGACCTGTTCTGGGCCTGCCGGGGCGGTGGCGGGGGCAACTTCGGCGTCCTCACAGCGATGCGTTTCTATACGCAGGTGGCGCGGCGGATCGGGTTCTTCCTACTGTCCTTCCCCTGGTCCAAGGCGCCGGTCGTCATCCGCGGGTGGGCCAAGCGGCTGCATACGATGAAGCGCTCAGCCTGGGCCAACCTGCACCTCGAGGCGTCGGCCGACGGCTCGACGCAGATCCGGATCGTCGGGGTATGCCGTGCCGGCGACGAGGGCGCGGAGGCGGCGGCGATGGAGGTTGCAGCGGGGATATCGGCCACGAGCGTCTCCACGTTCGAGAAGTCGTTCATGGACGGGGTGTCCTTCCTCGGCGGCGGCAGCACCTCGGCCCGGCAGGTCTTCGCGGCCGGAAGCGACGTCATCGAGGCGATGTCACGCGACCTGTCGCGGACGCTGCCCAAGATCGTGGCGCACCGTGCCGCGAGCGGACATGCAGCGGCCGCCATCCTGGATCCGCTCACCGGCGCGGTCCGTGACCGCGCTCCAGGCGCCACCGCCTTCCCGTGGCGGCGGCACCTCTGTGACATCCAGTGGTACGTCGCCCTGCCCCGCGACGCCCACCACCAGGCCGTGCAGGCGGCATACCAGTGGGTGGGCTCGGCGCACCACGCGATCCGACCCCACTCGGTGGGCGGCTACGTGAACTACCTCGAGCCGGGTCGCTCCGTGGCGAGCTACTACGGCAGGAACTACGCGAGGCTCAAGCAAGTCAAGCGCGAGGTCGACCCGACCGGCTTCTTCTCCTCTCCCTACACCCTCCGCTGACCCGCCAGCCCCCTCGCCGAGACGCCCGCAAAGGCCCGTGACACGCGGGTAGCCCCGGCGTGTCGCGGGCCTTTGCCGGCGTCTCGGCCGGGGGAGTCGGGCGGATCGTGGATCTCGATACTGAGCGAGCGGAACCACTGGCGCTTCGGCCCGAACCACTGGCGCTTCGGCCCGAACAACTGGCGCTTCGGTCCGAACAATTGGCGCTTCGGACGGAATGGTTGGCGCTTCGGACGGAATGATTGGCGCTTCGACCGGAATGATTGGCGCGTCGGCGGGTGGGGTGGGATGGCTTAGGCTCTCGGGTTGTGTCTGGGGATCTCCTGGCGGTCGTCACCGGCGCAGTCGTCACGTCCGCACTGGCGGGCGTCGGCCCGGCCCTTATCCGGCGGCTGCCCGAGCCTGCCCTGAAGGCTGACGCCGCCGACAAGATCGCCTACGCCGACCTCGTGACGAGCCCCCGAGTCGGCCCGGCGCTGGCGCTGGCCGGCGCCGTCGTCGGGGCACTCGTGGGCTGGCGACTCGGCTTCGCGCCCGTCGCCGCGATCTGGGTCTACCTGGGCGCAGTCGGGGTGGTCCTGGCCTATGTCGACAGCCGCACCCGCCTGTTGCCGACGAGACTGATCGCGCCGTCGTACGCCGTCGTGGCCGTGCTGGTCGGCCTCGCCGCTCTGGCTGACGGTGACACTCAGCAGCTGCTTCGCGCCGTCCTCGGCTGGGCCGTGTTCGGAGGCTGCTACTTCGTGATGTGGTTCATCTACCCCCGCGGGCTCGGGTACGGCGACGTGCGCCTGTCCGGCCTGCTCGGAGTCGGGCTCGGCTGCGTGGGTTGGGGCGCCGTGGCAACCGGGCTCTACTCCGGGTTCCTGCTCGGCGGCGTGCTGGGTGGGCTGCTCGCGGTTCTCAAGGTGTTCGACCGCGGACACTTCCCGTTCGGGCCGTTCATGCTGGTGGGGGCGCTGGTCGGGCTGGTGTGGGGTGAGTCGCTGGGGAGCTGGTACACGTCCTTCTGATGCTCAGGCGGCGTGACAGACTCGGCCTCATGCTTCGATGGCTCACCGCGGGCGAATCCCACGGCCCAGCGCTCGTCGCGGTCATGGAGGGCCTCCCGGCGGGTGTCGCCGTCACCACGTCCGACCTGGCCGTGGCCCTCGCGCGCCGTCGGCTCGGCTACGGGCGCGGGGCGCGGATGAGCTTCGAGCAGGATGTCGTGACGATCCTCGGGGGAGTCCGGCACGGCCAGACACTCGGAGGGCCGGTGGCGCTGACGATCGCCAACTCGGAGTGGCCGAAATGGGAGCAGGTGATGTCACCCGACCCCGTCGAGGAGCACGTCCTCGACGGACTGGCCCGCAACGCCCCGCTCACCCGCCCACGACCCGGCCACGCGGACCTCGTGGGCATGCAGAAGTACGGCTTCGACGAGGCGCGTCCGGTGCTCGAGCGCGCCAGCGCCCGCGAGACCGCGGCGCGGGTGGCGCTGGGCGCGGTTGCCGCGGCATTCCTCCATCAGGCGATGGGGGCGCGACTCGTCTCGCACGTGGTGATGATCGGCGCCGCCTCGTCGCCCACAGGGTTCGTGCCAACCCCCGACCAGGTCGCCGCTCTCGACGAGGACCCGGTGCGCTGCCTGGACCGTCAGGCGAGCGGTTCGATGGTCGCCGCGATCGACCAGGCGCACCGTGACGGCGACACGCTCGGCGGTGTCGTCGAGGTCCTCGCGTACGGCCTGCCGCCGGGGCTCGGCTCGCACGTGCACTGGGACCGCCGCCTGGACTCGCGGCTCGCTGGTGCGCTGATGGGGATCCAGGCGATCAAGGGGGTCGAGGTCGGCGACGGGTTCGACCTGGCACGCGGGCCTGGCTCGGCCGCCCAGGACGAGATCGAGCCCGGCCCGGAGGGCATCCGACGTACGTCGGGACGGTCAGGAGGTACCGAGGGCGGTATGTCGACCGGCGAGCCGCTTCGGGTCAGGGCGGCCATGAAGCCGATCTCGACGATCCCGCGCGCCCTGCGGACCGTCGACGTGGCGACCGGCGAGGCGGCTGTCGCTCATCACCAGCGCTCCGACGTCTGCGCCGTACCCGCTGCCGCGATCGTCGCCGAGGCGATGGTCGGGCTGGTGCTCGCCGAGGCAGCCCTGGAGAAGTTCGGCGGTGACTCGGTGACCGAGACCCGTCGCAACCACGACAGCTTCCTGGCCGCAATGAGGCACCGATGACCGTCCGAGCCGCCCGATGAGACCCCGGTGAGACCCCGGTGAGACCCCGGTGAGACCCCGGTGACATCCGAGACGCCGGTGCCCGAGCCCGCTGGTCCGCTCGTGGTCCTGGTCGGCCCGCCGGGCGCCGGCAAGACCACCGTCGGCGCCTTGCTCGCCCGGCGCTGGGGCGTCGACATGCGGGACACCGATCTCGACATCGAGGCCACCGCCGGACGGCCGATCTCCGAGATCTTCATCGACGCCGGCGAAACGGAGTTTCGTGAACTGGAACGTGCGGCGGTCGTGGCGGCCCTGGCCGCGGCACCCGGCGTACTCTGCCTCGGAGGCGGGGCAGTGATGGCAGCCGAGACGCGCCTGCTCCTCACCAGGCATCGCGTCGCCTTCCTCGACGTCGGGCTCGCTGAGGCAGCCTCGCGGGTGGGCCTCGGCGTTACCCGTCCGTTGCTGCTCGGCAACGTGCGAGGACAGCTCAAGGTGCTGCTGGACGCTCGTCGTCCCGTCTACGAGTCCGTCGCCACCATCACGGTCGAGACGGACCGGCTCGACGCCGATGGCGTGGCTGACGAAGTCGAGCGGCGGCTGGCGTGAGCGAAGCCACCCGTATCCGCGTCGAGACCGCTGCGCCGTACGACGTCGTGATCGGTCGGGGACTGCGCGGCGAGCTCGCCGGCCTGTTGGGTGAGCGGGTGCGCCGGGTCGCGGTGATCCACCCACGCGCGCTGTCGGCGACGGGACTCGCCCTCCGCGATGATCTGCGCAGCGGCGGCTACGAGGCGAACCTGATCGAGGTGCCAGACGCCGAGGAGGCCAAGACGGCCGAGGTCGCCGCGCGGTGCTGGAAGGCGCTCGGACAGGCCGGCTTCACGCGCTCCGACGCCGTCGTCGGAGTCGGAGGTGGCGCCACGACCGACCTGGCGGGCTTTGTCGCAGCGACGTTTCTGCGTGGCTTGACCGTCGTCCACCTCCCCACGACGCTGCTCGGCATGGTCGACGCGGCCGTCGGTGGCAAGACCGGAATCAACACCGCAGAGGGCAAGAACCTGGTTGGCGTCATCCACGAGCCCGCCGCCGTGCTCTGCGACCTGACCAGTCTCGAGACGCTCAGCCCCCGCGACCTCGTCGGCGGGTTCGCGGAGGTGGTCAAGTGCGGGTTCATCAGGGACGAGGCGATCCTGGAGCTGGTCGAGTCCGACCCACAGGTTGCCGTCGACGCGTCCGCACCAGCGTTTCGTGAGCTGATCGAGCGCGCCATTCGCGTCAAGGCCGCCGTGGTCGCCCGCGACCTCGCGGAGATGACGTCGACCGGGACACGGGTCGGCCGGGAGGCGCTCAACTACGGGCACACGCTGGGTCACGCGATCGAACGAGCGGAGCACTACACGGTCCGCCACGGTGCGGCCGTGTCCGTCGGGATGGTGTACGTCGCCGAGTTGGCAAGGCTCGCCGGTCGCCTCGACCCGGCCGTCGTCGACCGGCATCGTGACATCCTCACCTCGGTCGGGCTGCCGACGACGTATACCGGTGCCTCCTGGCCCGAGCTCCACCACGCCATGCGGATCGACAAGAAGGCGCGCGGCGACGTGCTCCGGTTCGTGATCCTCGATGCCGTGGGGCGACCGGCCATCCTCGAAGGTCCCGACCCCGCGCTGCTGGCGGCCGCCTTCGCCGAGATCTCCCGCTGAGGCCCCTGGCGGCCCCGTCTTGCGAAGCCCCGGCGAGAAAACTGGCTAGGCTCGAAGCCATGCGAGTGCTCGTCCTCAATGGACCCAACCTGGGACGGCTCGGCTCCCGCGAGCCGGAGGTCTACGGCGCGGTGACGCACGACGAGCTCGTCACGCTCTGCGCCGGATGGGGAGGCGACCTCGGACTCGAGGTCGAGGTCCGCCAGAGCGATGACGAGGCCGAGCTCATCAGGTGGGTCCACGAGGCCAGTGACGACCGAACTCCTGTCGTGCTCAACCCGGCCGCCTTCACCCACTACTCCTACGCGCTCCGCGACGCCTGCGCCGAGCTGTCGGCGGGGCTCGTCGAGGTGCACCTGTCCAACCCGTCGGCACGGGAGGAGTTCCGGCACACGAGCGTCATCTCGGCCGTCGCCACCGGGACCATTGCCGGGTTCGGCCTGACGTCGTACCGGCTTGCTCTCCTCGCGCTGGCCGCCGCACCGGTCGATCCGGCGGTTGGCTAGGGGAGCTTTGCCACGGTCAGCAGGACGGCGGAGTCCTCCAGGGCCTCGAGGCTGTGCCGGGCGTCGGGCACGAAGATCATGTCGCCGGTGCGGGCTTCCCACGACCGCTCGCCACTCGACAACCGGACCCGGCCGCGCAGCACCTGGACCGTCGCCTCGCCCGGGTTCTCGTGCTCGGCCAGGGTGGCTCCGGCCACCATGCCGATGACCGTCTGGCGCAGCACGTTGTCCCGTCCGCCGAAGACAGTGTCCGCGGTGTGACCGCCGCCAGCATCGGCGGCGTGCTTGAGCTGCTGACGGGCCAAGGCCTCGAGAGAGATTCTCTGCATGGGGTCAGTGTCTCCACCCGGCCACCGTCGGCGCAAGCCAAACCATGACGGGCCGAAGCGCCTGCGCGGCTAGACTGGGATCATCCCGTGGTCGACGTGTGTACGACGTGTGCCGTGGCGACCACGACCTCAGACGGCAGGAAGCGAAGACCCACTGCGATGGCGACGACCAACGACCTCAAGAACGGCATGGTGCTCAACCTGGACGGGCAGCTGTGGTCCGTCATCTGGTTCCAGCACCACAAGCCCGGCAAGGGCGGAGCCGTCATGCGCACCAAGCTCAAGAACGTGCTGTCCGGCAAGGTCGTCGACAAGACGTTTAACGCCGACGTCAGGGTCGAGACCGCCAACGTCGACAAGCGCACGATGACCTACCTCTATAACGACGGTCAGTCCTACGTGTTCATGGACTCCGAGACCTACGACCAGACCTCGATCTCTCCCGACACCGTCGGCGAGGCGTCGCGCTTCATGCTCGAGAACCAGGACGCCACCGTGGCCGTGCACGAGGGGCTCCCGCTCTACATCGAGCTGCCGGCCTCCGTCGAGCTGCTCGTCGAGTACACCGAGCCGGGGCTCCAGGGCGACCGCTCGACCGGCGGCACCAAACCGGCCAGGCTCGAGACGGGCCACGAGATCGCCGTACCCCTCTTCATCACGTCGGGCGAGAAGATCAAGGTCGACACCCGCGACGGCAGCTATCTCGGCCGCGTGTCGAGCTGATGGGAGCACGGTCCAAGGCCCGCAAGCGCGCGCTCGACATCTTGTTTGAGTCCGATCTGAGGGGTCTGCCCTCCGGGGGAACGCTCACCGACCGACGCAACGCCGCCCAGCCGCCGATAGGCGACTACACGGTGACCCTGGTCGAGGGCGTCACTGAGCACGCCGCGGAGATCGACGAGGCCATCGCATCATGCTCCACCGACTGGCCGCTGGAGCGGATGCCGGCCGTGGACCGCAACATCTTGCGGATCGGCGTCTACGAGCTCAGGTATGCCGACGACGTCCCCACCGCGGTGGCGCTCAGCGAAGCCGTCTCACTGGCCCGGGAGCTGTCGACCGACGAATCGCCCGCCTTCGTCAACGGCGTCCTCGCCACGATCGCCGGCAGCTGCGAGCATTCCGACCCATTGACCCGCTGACCCGCTGATCCGCTGACCCACCCGACCTGCTGAGCCGCTCCCGACGCGCCGGGCGACCCGCCGACTCACGAGTCGACAGCGCGCGCATCTCCCCTTCGCCTGTCGCCTCGGAGTAGCGTTCGGCCATGGACACCGACGGTGTCGACGGCCGGGTAGCCGGTCGGCGGATGCGCTCACGCGCCGCCGCCGAGATGGCGGTCCTCGTGGGCTGGGTCCTGGCTGCGGCGCTTGCGCTGGTCGGCCTCGTCTCGCTGCTGCTGCTGTCCAGTCTCGACCCCAGCTGGAACGATCACCGGCTGCATTTCGTGCTGTTCCTCGTCGTCGGTGGCACCGCCGCCGGTCTGGCCTATGCGGCCGGCGAGGCCGCTGAGCGGCGAGGCGATGCTCGGGTGCTGCTGCTGTCGCTGGCGTTTCTCGCCACCGGCCTCTTCGTCGGCCTGCACGCGATCGGCACACCGGGAGTGCTCGTCTCGCAGGACATGGCCGGTTTCAAGGTGGCGATCCCGGTCGGCCTGCTGGTGGCGTCGCTGTTCGGGGCGACGTCGGCCTTTGTCGACGCGTGGCCGGGAGTGGGTGCGTTCGTCATCCGGCGGCGCCGGCTCCTGCGGGCGAGCCTGCTCGTCGCCGTGGTGGTCTGGTGTACGTGGACGGTCGCGAAGCTACCACCGCTGTCCCGTCCCGCCAGCGAGGGCTCCGCCGTCAGTTCGCTGGGCGCCATGGCCGCCCTGGGGACGGTCCTCTATGCCGTCTGGACGGCGCGCTACTGGCACGTCTACCGGGGCCACCTCACCTTGCTGCCGGGGAGTGTGATCGCCTGCTTCATCCTGCTCGCCGAGGCGCTGATCGGGGTCGCGGTGACGGGCGAGCGCAGCTGGCACGCCAGCTGGTGGGAGTGGCACGGCCTGATCGTCACGGCATACCTCGTGGTGTTCTTCGCCGCCCGCCGGGAGTGGCGCGACGAGCGGTTCCGGCAGCTGTATCTGTCGACGACGCGGGAGCGCAGTCAGGAGATCAGCGTGTTGTTCGGCGACCTCGCGGGGTTCACGACATATGCCGAACGTTCGACGCCGCAGCAGGTCGCGGCGATGCTGCGGGCCCACTTCGAGGTGGCCGCACCCCTGATCTCACGGCAGTTCGGTGGCGAGGTGGAGAAGTTCATGGGCGACGCGATCATGGCCACGTTCAACACCCGAGGCGACCAGCCCGACCATGCCCGACGCGCCGCCGCGGCCGCTCTCGCCCTGCAGAACGAGCGGGCCCGGCTGGTCGAGGCGAACCCCGGGTGGCCGTTGCTCCGGGTGGGTGTCAACAGCGGTCCCGCCGTGGTGCGGGAGGTGGGCGGGGGAGGCTACGTCGCCTACGCTGTCGTCGGCGACATGGTCAACACCGGCTCGAGGCTGGAGGGGCAGGCCCCTATCGGCGGGGTGCTGATCGGCGCCGAGACCCGTCAACGGCTGAGGGCGGATGCCGTCGTCGAGGCGGTACCCGGGCTTCGGGTCAAGGGTAAGGACGATCTGGTCGACGCCTACGTCTTGCCCGACCTGGAAAGCCGGGTCAGGTGAGTCGGCCCGCGGTGCAGGGTGCCACCTCGCGGCGGCCGTGGGTGCGTCTGGCGGTGGCGCCGCGGGTGCTACTCGATCTCCGGGAGGCTGCTCGGCCGCAGAACGCCCCAGTCGATGAGGCGCTCGGCCAACTGGCTCGGCGGCTCGTCGTAGATGACGGCCAGCGTCAACAGGTCTTCCTGCCGGATCGAAAGCACCCTGCCGTTGTAGTCACCTCGCTGGGCCTGGATCGTCGACGTGAAGCGCGACAGCGGCGCCGCCTCGGCGAGGTCGAGCTCGTGCAGCCGCTCGAGGTCAAGCACGAGCTTCGGAGGAGCCTCGCGCGCCGCACCGAACTGGTTGGCGCCCGGCAACAGCTCGCTCATAGGAATCCCGTAGAAGTCAGCGAGCTCGGAGAGCCGCTGCACCGTCACGGCCCGGTCGCCACGTTCGTACGAGCCGACGACGACGGCCTTCCACTGCCCCTCCGACTTCTCCTCAACCCCTTGAAGGGAAAGTCCCTGTTGCTGCCGAATGCTCCGAAGGCGTATCCCGAGTGCCTTCGCATAGTTTTGCGCCATCGTGTCCCCTTCACTGAGAGTGAGTGCCCCTGGTCGCCCTTCACTCAGAGTGACATCGTACCCACGAACCCCGCTGGACGGGGGACGTTGTAGCATTTCGTTCGAAGACATCCTTTAACGAGCCGTCCCGTGAGGCGGGAAAGGAGGTCCAGGTCTTGCCGTCTGCGCAGTCGAGCGGGTCCGACACCGACACCTCTCGCATGGTCCTCGACCCCACCGACATCAGCCGCGCGCTGACCCGCATCGCGCACGAGGTTCTCGAGCGCAACAAGGGCCCCGAGGACATCATCGTGCTCGGCATCCCCCGCCGCGGCGTACCGCTCGCCGCGCGCATCGCCGCCCTGATGACCGGCATCGAGGCCACCGAGGTTCCCTACGGTTCCCTCGATATCACGATGTATCGTGACGACCTGCGGCTACGCCCTGCCCGGACGCTGGCCCGCACCGACATCCCCGCCCGGGGCGTCGACCAGGCCGTGGTCGTCCTCGTGGACGACGTCTTGTTCAGCGGCCGGACGGTCCGGGCCGCGCTCGACGCGCTCGGCGATGTCGGCCGCCCCCGGGCTGTCCAACTCGCGGTCCTCGTCGACCGCGGCCACCGCGAGCTCCCCATTCGGGCCGACTTCGTCGGGAAGAACCTCCCGACGTCACTCGGAGAGACGGTGGTCGTGACGCTGAGCGAGTATGACGGCGACGATGCCGTGCTGATCGCGACCGGAACCCAGGCGGCCCGATGAGGAGCCACCTGCTGTCCAGCGCCGACCTGACCCGAGACGACGCCCAGCTCGTCCTGGACACGGCCGCCGAGCTGCGCTCGCTCGCCGACCGGCCCATCAAGAAGATGCCGACGCTGCGCGGGCGCACCGTCGTCAACCTCTTCTTCGAGGACTCCACACGCACCCGGATCTCCTTCGAGGCGGCCGCGAAGCGGCTGAGTGCCGACGTCATCAACTTCTCGGCGAAAGGCTCGAGCGTCTCCAAGGGCGAAAGCCTCAAGGACACCGCGCTGACCCTCGAGGCGATGGGCGCTGATGCCGTCGTGATCCGCCATAGCGCCTCCGGGGCGCCGCACCGCCTGGCGACGAGTGGTTGGGTCCGCTCGCACGTCGTCAACGCCGGTGACGGCACCCATGAGCACCCGACGCAGGCGCTGCTCGACGCGTTCACGATGCGCAGGCATCTTGGCGACCTGGACGGGCGCCGCGTGACGATCGTCGGAGACGTGCTGCACAGCCGGGTCGCCCGCTCCAACGCGCTGCTGCTCAGCACGCTCGGCGCCGAGGTCACGCTCGTCGCACCGCCAACCCTGCTGCCGGTCGGGGTGGAGACCTGGCCGGTCCAGACGTCATACGATCTCGACGGTGCACTCGATAAGTGCGACGCCGTGATGATGCTGCGGGTGCAACACGAGCGCATGAACGCCGCCTTCTTCCCGAGCGCACGGGAGTACAGCCGGCGCTACGGGCTCGACGACCGGCGGTTCGCCCGACTGCCCGACCACGCGATCGTGTTGCATCCGGGACCGATGAACCGCGGCATGGAGATCTCGGCCGACGTTGCCGACTGCACCAGGTCGGTGATCGTCGAACAGGTCACCAACGGGGTTGCGGTGCGGATGGCGGTGCTCTATCTGTTGCTCAGCGGCTCCGAGACATCCGACGCCACCACCGCTGGAGCCGACCAGCAGAGGGAGTCAGCCCGATGACGACTTACCTGATCACCGGCGTGAGCATCGCTGGAAGCGAGCCCGCCGACCTGCTGCTGCACGAGGGGCACGTCGCCGACCCGGCACGGACCCCGGTCGACGCCGTCACGATCGATGGTGCCGGGCTCGTTGCGCTGCCCGGCCTGGTCGACCTGCATACCCATCTGCGCGAACCCGGCCGCGAGGACGCTGAGACTGTCGCATCGGGTTCTCGCGCAGCCGCCCGGGGGGGCTTCACGGCCGTCCACGCGATGGCCAACACCGACCCGGCCGCCGACACCGCCGGGGTGGTCGAGCAGGTGTGGCACCTCGGCCAGACCGCCGGGTACTGCGACGTTCGACCGGTCGGAGCGGTGACTGTGGGGCTGCGAGGCGAGCGGCTGGCCGAGCTGGGGGCCATGGCTGACTCGGCCGCGCAGGTGAGGGTCTTCTCCGACGACGGAGTTTGCGTGTCCGACGCCGTCTTGATGCGCAGGGCGCTGGAGTATGTCAAGGCGTTCGACGGCGTCGTGGCGCAGCATTGCCAGGAGCCTCGGCTGACCGAAGGCGCCCAGATGAACGAGGGCGTGATGTCCGGCGTGCTCGGCATGCAAGGGTGGCCGGCAGTCGCGGAGGAGGCGGTGATCGCGCGCGACTGCCTGCTGGCCGCCCATGTCGGCTCTAGGCTGCACGTATGCCACGTCTCCACCGCCGGCTCGGTCGAGCTGATCCGCTGGGCGAAGGGGAAGGGGTGGAACGTGACGGCTGAGGTGACGCCGCACCATCTGCTTCTTACCGATGAGCGAGTGGCGACGTACGACCCGCTCTACAAGGTCAACCCGCCCCTGCGTACCGCCGCCGACGTCGACGCGCTGCGCCAGGGGCTCGCAGACGGCACCATCGACTGCGTCGCGACCGACCATGCACCTCATCCGACCGAGGACAAGGAGTGCGAGTGGGCGGCAGCCTCGATGGGCATGCTCGGGCTCGAGACCGCCCTCAGCGTCGTGCAGCACGCCATGGTCGAGACCGGCCTCCTCGACTGGGCGGGCGTCGCCGACCGGATGTCGGTTCGGCCGGCCCGGGTCGGGCGGGTCGACGGCCACGGTCGGCCGCTTGAGGTTGGAGCGCCGGCCACTGTCGTGCTCGTCGACCCGCGCGTTCGTCACAGGGTCGACGCGCGCGACACCGCGTCGCTGTCGCGCAACAACCCCTTCCACGGCATGGAGCTGCCGGGTGCTGTCGTGGCCACGTTCCTGCGGGGCCGGGCCACCGTGCTGGACGGGAAGCTGCAGTGACGACGGTGCCGGTCCGGGTGTGCGGGGTGTGCCATGGCTGAGGCGTTGCTCGTGCTCGAAGACGGTCGCTGCTTCCGCGGCGAGGCGTACGGCGCTCTCGGGGAGACGTTCGGCGAGGCGGTCTTCTCGACCGGCATGACCGGCTACCAGGAGACATTGACCGACCCGTCGTACCACCGGCAGGTCGTCGTGATGACGGCACCGCATGTCGGCAACACAGGGGTCAACGCCGAGGACGCCGAGTCGCCGCGGATCTGGGTTGCGGGGTACGTCGTGCGCGACCCCGCCCGGATCGCGAGCAGCTGGCGGTCCCAGCGAAGCCTGGAGGACGCGCTGCGCGAACAGGGCGTGGTGGGCATAAGCGGCATCGACACGCGAGCTCTGACGAGGCACCTCCGTGATCGGGGGGCCATGCGGGTTGGCATCTCCACGAGCGAGTCCGACAGCGGCAGGCTGCTGCAGCGGGTGCGCAGCGCGCCGGCGATGAGCGGCTCGGCCCTCGCCGCGGAGGTGAGCACGCCGGCTGCCTACACCGTGCCGGCAGTCGGCGAGCGCAGGTTCGTCGTGGCCGCGCTGGACCTCGGCATCAAGACGATGACGCCCAAGCTCTTGTCCGAGCGCGGTGTCGAGGTCACTGTGCTTCCTGCCACGTCGTCGCTCGACGACGTGCTTGCGGTCGAGCCTGACGGCGTCTTCTTCTCCAACGGCCCCGGCGACCCGGCTACGGCCGACCACGAGGTCGCCCTCCTCCGCGAGGTGCTTCGGCGGCGGATCGCGTACTTCGGCATCTGCTTCGGCAACCAGCTGTTCGGTCGGGCGCTCGGCTTCGACACCTACAAGCTCAGGTATGGCCACCGTGGCATCAACCAGCCCGTGGTCGACCGCTCGACGGGCCGGGTCGAGGTGACGGCGCACAACCATGGCTTCGCGGTCGGCTTGCCGGGCCGCGAAGATGGGCAGAGCGCGGTCGGCGTGCCGGGCGGTGAAGTTGGGCAGAGCGCGGTCGGCGTGCCGGGCCGTGAAGTTGGGCAGAGCGCGGTCGGCGTGCCGGGCCGTGAAGTTGGGCAGAGCGCGGTCGGCGTGCCGGGCCGCGAAGATGGGCAGAGCGCGGTCGGCGTGCCGGGCCCGAGCAGCGTGGGAGCAAGATCCGACGAGCAGCCGACGGGAGCCGGCCCAGAGTCGGAGCCTTATGCGCGGGTGACGCCGTACGGCCGGGCGGAGGTCAGCCACGTGTGCCTCAACGACGGGGTCATCGAGGGCCTGCGGCTGCTTGACGACGATGGTCGGGTGACGGCGTTCAGCGTGCAGTACCACCCGGAGGCGGCCGCGGGGCCGCACGATGCGGGCTATCTCTTCGACCGGTTCGTGGAGCTGATGTCGCACGGGTCTCCAGCTGCTCGACACGCCGCACGAACCGGGCCCTTGCTGGCATCTCGGCGAGGGGGTGGGTGATGGGGAGGCGCGACGACATCGAGTCTGTGCTGGTGATCGGGTCGGGGCCGATCGTGATCGGTCAGGCGTGCGAGTTCGACTACTCGGGGACGCAGGCGTGCCGGGTGCTCAAGGCCGAGGGGCTGCGGGTCATCCTCGTCAACTCCAACCCCGCGACGATCATGACCGACCCCGAGATGGCCGATGCGACATACGTCGAGCCGATCACGCCCGACATCGTCGCCAAGGTGATCGACAAGGAGCGCCCCGACGCGCTGCTCGCCACGCTCGGCGGGCAGACGGCCCTCAACACGGCAGTGGCGCTGGCACATGACGGCACCCTCGACAAGTACGACGTCGAGCTGATCGGCGCCTCGATCCCGGCCATCGAGGCGGGTGAGAACCGGGAGACGTTCAAGCGCATCGTGGGGTCGCTCGGCGGGGAGGTGGCCCGAAGTCACATCTGCCACTCCCTCGACGAGTGCCTTCCTGCTGCTATGGAGCTGGGGTACCCCCTGGTGGTCCGGCCGTCATACACGATGGGTGGCGTCGGGTCGGGGATTGCCCACGACATCGGCGACCTGCGACGGATGGCCGGCGCCGGGCTGGCCGCGAGCCCGACGACCGAGGTGCTCCTCGAGGAGTCGATCCTCGGCTGGAAGGAGTACGAGCTCGAGGTCATGCGCGACGGCCACGACAACACGGTGATCGTTTGCTCGATCGAGAGCCTCGACCCGATGGGCGTCCACACTGGCGACTCGATCACGGTGGCACCGGCCATGACGCTCACCGACCGCGAGTACCAGCGGATGCGGGACATGGCGATCGGTGTGATCCGCGCGGTGGGTGTCGAGACCGGCGGCTGCAACATCCAGTTCGCGGTCGACCCGCGAGACGGCCGGATGATCGTGATCGAGATGAACCCCCGGGTCTCGCGCTCGAGCGCTCTCGCCTCCAAGGCCACTGGCTTCCCGATCGCCAAGATCGCCGCCAAGGTGGCGATCGGCTACTCCCTGGACGAGATCCCCAACGACATCACCCGGGAGACGCCGGCAAGCTTCGAGCCCGCCCTCGACTATGTCGTCGTCAAGGTGCCGCGGTTCACGTTCGAGAAGTTCCCCGCCGCCGATCCGGTGCTCACGACGCACATGAAGAGCGTGGGAGAGGCGATGGCGATCGGCCGCAACTTCACCGAGGCGCTGCAGAAGGCGCTGCGCTCGCTCGAGAAGCCTGACGCCGTCTTCTCGTGGGCCGCACAGCCGGGTGACCGGGCGCAGCTGCTCACCCAGGCTTCAGTGCCGCACGACGGGCGGCTCAGGGTTGTCATGGACGCCGTGCGGGCAGGCGCCAGCGCCGATGACGTCCATGCGGCGACCGGCATCGACCCTTGGTTCGCCGACCAGCTCGTGCTCCTCGACGAGGTGGCCCGGCGCGTGCGTGCCGCGGCCACGCTGACGCCCGCGCTGCTGCGGCTCGCGAAGCGGCACGGCTTCTCCGACGCGCAGCTCGCCGAGATCACCGGCTCGACCGAAGACGTGGTGCGGGGCGTCAGATGGGCCCTCGGCGTGCGACCTGTCTACAAGACGGTCGACACCTGTGCCGCCGAGTTCGCGGCCCTGACGCCGTACCACTACTCGTCGTACGACGAGGAGACCGAGGTCCGGCCGCGGACGAAGCCCGCCGTGCTGATCCTCGGCAGCGGGCCGAACCGGATCGGACAGGGCATCGAGTTCGACTACTCCTGCGTGCATGCGGCGATGGCGCTGTCCGCGGCGGGCTACGAGACGGTCATGGTCAACTGCAACCCCGAGACGGTCTCGACCGACTACGACACGTCCGACCGGCTCTATTTCGAGCCGCTGACGCTCGAAGACGTGCTCGAGGTCGTCGCGGCCGAGACGGCGGCCGGACCGGTTGCCGGCGTCATCGTGCAGCTGGGCGGGCAGACCCCGCTGGGCCTCGCGGCCGGGCTCGCCGCCGCGGGCGTGCCGATCGTCGGCACCCCGCCCGAGGCGATCGAGCTCGCCGAGGACCGTGGCGCGTTCGGTCACGTGCTCGCGACCGCTCAGCTCCCGGCCCCCAAACACGGCACCGCCACGTCGTTCGTCGAGGCCAAGGCGATCGCCGATGAGATCGGCTTCCCGGTTCTGGTGCGGCCGTCGTTCGTGCTCGGCGGGCGCGGTATGGAGATCGTGTACGACGACGACGCGCTGCGCGCCTACATCGAGCGCGCCACCCAGATCTCGCCGTCCCACCCGGTTCTCGTCGACCGCTTCCTCGACGACGCGATCGAGGTCGATGTGGACGCTCTCTACGACGGCGAGGAGCTCTTCGTCGGCGGCGTGATGGAGCACATCGAGGAGGCCGGCATCCACTCCGGGGACTCGTCGTGCGCGCTGCCGCCGATCACGCTGGGCGTCGAAGACGTGCGGCGCATCCGGGAGTCCACCCGCGTCATCGCCGACGGTGTCGGCGTGCGTGGCCTGATCAACATCCAGTTCGCCCTCGCAGCCGACGTGCTCTACGTGCTGGAGGCCAACCCGCGGGCGTCGCGCAGCGTACCGTTCGTCTGCAAGGCCACCGCGACGCCGCTCGCCAAGGCGGCCGCACGGATCATGCTCGGGTCGTCGATCGCCGACCTCCGAACCGAGGGACTGCTGCCTGTCGCGGGAGACGGTGGACACCTCCCCGACGACGCACCGGTTGCGGTCAAGGAGGCCGTGATGCCGTTCAACCGGTTCCGTACGTCGACCGGGGTGTCCGTCGACACCGTGCTGGGCCCGGAGATGCGCTCGACGGGTGAGGTGATGGGCATCGACGCGAGCTTCGGCACCGCCTTCGCGAAGGCACAGAGCGCGGCGTTCGGGGGGCTGCCCACCGCAGGCAGGGCCTTTGTCTCCGTGGCCAACCGCGACAAGCGACACATGATCTTCCCGATCAAGCGGCTGGCCGACCTGGGCTTCGAGATCCTGGCCACCGCGGGAACCGCCGCGGTGCTGCGTCGCAACGGGGTGCCTGCCGGCGTCGTGCGCAAGCACTCCGAGGGACCGGGCCCCGACGGTGAACCGACGATCGTCGGTCGCATCCTCGCCGGCGACGTCGACCTCGTCATCAACACCCCGCACGGCACCACGTCGGGAGGCTCGCCGCGGATGGACGGATACGAGATCCGCACCGCGTCCGTGGCGACCAACATCGCCTGCATTACGACCGTGCAGGGCCTCGCGGCGACGGTGCAGGGCATCGAAGCGATGCAGGCTGGCAGCCTCGATGTCCGCTCGCTGCAGAACTGGTCGCACGGCCGTGGCTCACCCGCCAGCACGGGCGGCGGCCCCGAGGGGGCGCGGTGACGGCGACCAGTGGCATCGACCTACCCCGCGGTCCGGTCCAGGTCGACGGCGAGGTGTTCTCGAACACGCGGGTCGGTGACTACTTCCACCTGACGATCGTGGCCGACGGCATCGCCGAGCGCTTCAGGCCGGGCAGCTTCGCGGCGCTCGCGGTCGGGGGAGACACCTCCGCCGCCCTGCTACGTCGGTCGTTCTCGATCTACCGGGTGCGTCCCGCCGGTGTCTACGGCGGCACCCTGGAGATCGTCTTCGCGGCCCAAGGCCAAGGCACCCATTGGCTTGCAGGTCTGCGGCCGCACGACGCGGTCAACGTCGTGGCGCCGCTGGGCCGTCCCTTCGCGCTGCCGAAGGAACCGGTCGCCTGTACGCTCGTCGGCGGCGGCTACGGCTCCGCGCCGCTGTTCGCCCTGGCCGAGAAGCTGCGTGAGCGTCGATGCGGCGTCCACATCGTGCTCGGCGCCGCGACCGAGACGCGGCTCTTCGGCGCGCTGGAGGCCAAGCGGTCCGCGCAGTCGGTGACCGTGACAACCGCCGACGGCTCGGTCGGCATCCGCGGCGTCGTGACCGACCCGCTGCCGGGCCTGATCAGCCGCACCTCGACCGAGGTCGTCTACGCGTGCGGCCCGATGCCGATGCTGGCGGCCGTGAGCCGGGTGGCGGCCGAACGCGGCGTCTGGGTCCAGACCGCTGTCGAAGAGTCGATGGCCTGCGGCATCGGCGTGTGCATGACATGCGTACTCCCGGTGGCGGGAGACGACGGCGTGGTACGGATGGTGCGCTCCTGCGTCGAGGGCCCGGTCTTCTCCGGCAACCGGGTGCGCTGGGACGCCGTGGGCACGATCCCGCCCGGCACCCACGGCGCGCCGATGGCCCTGGCCCGCTGATGAGCACTGCGCTGAGCCCCGACGACGTCGACTTGTCCACCGTGCTTGCCGATGCGCACCTGGCCAACCCGGTCATGACGGCGAGTGGATGTGCGGCCGCCGGCCAGGAGCTTCAGCAGTTCTTCGACGTGTCGAGGCTCGGGGCAGTCGTCACGAAGTCCATCATGCGTGACCCTCGCGCCGGGCGGGCGACCCCGCGGATGGCCGAGACACCGTCGGGCATGCTCAACTCGATCGGTCTGCAGGGTCCCGGTATCGACGCCTTCCTCGCCCGCGACCTGCCGTGGCTGCTGCAGCACGACGCCCGCCCGATCGTCTCGATCGCCGGCACCACGCTCGGTGAGTACGCGGAGCTCGCGCGACGGGTCGGCAACACTCCCGGTGTCGCGGCGCTCGAAGTGAACATCTCCTGCCCGAACGTCGAGGACCGCGGGCTCGTCTTCGCGTGCGACCCGGTGCAGTCGGCGCGGGTGCTTTCCGTCGTACGCCGGGAGACACCACGGGGGCTCCCCGTCTTCGCCAAGCTGTCGCCCGACGTGACGAGCATCGTTCGGATCGCGGAGTCGGTCGTTGAGGCGGGCGCCGACGGACTGGTGATGATCAACACGCTGCTCGGCCTCACGATCGACCTCGACACCATGCGCCCGAAGCTGGGCGGTGTCACGGGGGGACTGTCCGGCCCGGCGATCCGGGCCGTCGCCGTGCGAGCCGTCTGGCAGGTGGCCAACGCGATGCCGGGGGTGCCGCTCATCGGCGTCGGGGGAGTGCGCACCGGCGCTGACGCGCTGGAGTTCCTTGCGGTGGGGGCGAGCGCCGTGCAGGTCGGCACCGCGATCTTCAACGACCCGACGACGCCGCTTCGGGTCATCGCGGAGCTGCGGCACGAACTCGCCGCCCGTGGCTTCGTCAAGGCACGTGACGCTGTCGGATTCGCCAACCGGGCCACGACCGGCTCCGAAGCGGCCACGCCTGCACCGGCGCGGATGCTTGACGCGCCATGGACGCTCGGCGCGCCGCGGACGGTGGACGGACCGAGGGGCGACACGCCACTGACTGCTGACGCTGCGCCGACTGGTGACGCTGCGCCGACTGGTGACGCTGCGCCGACTGGTGACGCTGCGCCGACTGTTCACAGCAGGGTGCGCTGATGGAGCCTTTCGGCGCCAGGCTGCGTGTTGCGATGGACAACCGCGGACCGTTCTGTGTCGGCATCGACCCGCACCCGGATCTGCTGCGCGCGTGGAGTCTCGACGACGACGCCGCGGGGCTCGAACGGTTCGCGATGACGGCGGTGGAGGCGCTGGCCGGCGAGCTGGCGGTACTCAAGCCGCAGTCGGCGTTCTTCGAGCGACACGGGTCGCGCGGAATCGCCGTGCTCGAACGCCTGGTCACCGCCGCCCGCACCCTGGGGTCGCTGGTGCTGCTCGATGTGAAGCGCGGCGACATCGGCTCGACGATGCAGGGATACGCCGACGCCTACGTTGACCAGAGCTCACCGCTGGCCGCCGACGCGGTCACGGTCAGCCCGTTCCTCGGCTTCGCATCGCTTCGGCCCGTTCTCGACACCGCTGCCGCGCACGGCGCCGGCGTCTTCGTGCTGGCCCTCACCTCCAACGCCGGCGGCGCGCAGGTGCAACGTGCCCGGGTTGCCGAAGTCGAGTCGGCGACGGGCGAGTCGGTGGCGGGCGCAATCCTGTCAGCCATCCGGGCGGAGAACGCCGGCGCGACCCCGCTGGGCTCCGTGGGTGCAGTCGTGGCGGCGAACCTCGAGACGGTGGGCGAGGACCTCGCCGTCAACGGACCGCTGCTCGCACCCGGCTTCGGTGCGCAGGGAGGTAGTGCGGACGACGTGGGACGGCTCTTCTCCGAGGTGTACGGCGCGGTGCTGCCCACATCGTCTCGGGAGATCCTGCGAGCCGGCCCGAGCCCAGATGCACTGCGTGCGGCCGCCCGGAAGGCACGCGACATGGTCTCGGCGGCCATCGGGCGATAAGGACGAGCACGCCGAAGGTGCCGTCGTCGCGCTGCTGGCGTCTGCCTTCGCAGCATGCGGCAGCAACGCAAGCGGCGGACTTCGCCGTCCAGGCGTGGGCACTGCGGGTCAGCGCCACCGACGTAGCTCGTCGCGTCGGCTGAGGTCGTCCCGTGACCACTAGACTCGGCCCTGACGTGCGGCCCCCGGGCGAGCCATCCGCCACGACCGCCGTGGCCGCCTCGCCTACCGCGCATCCTGGGAGAGCCGATGAGCGACATGTGGCCACCGCCGAACGACCCGGCGCAGCCCGACCGTGCCGGCCAGCCGCCGTACAGTCAGGGGCCGGATGCGCCACAAGGTCGACCGGTGTATCCGCAGCAGGAGCTGTTGCCTCAGGAAGTGAAGCCGGGCCGCAGTCGGCTGCCTCTCGTCATCGGCCTGGTCGTGGTGTTTGCGCTGATCGCAGGAGGAGTCGTGACGTGGCTCCTGCTGCGAAACACCGGAGAGGACACCCGGGCGCAGTACTGCTCCGCGCTCCGCACCCTCACCAACAACGGCGATGTGACGTCGGCCATCGGTTCGGCCGACGCCTCGACCGCCGAGGTCCTCCAGCAGGTCCTCGACACGGCACCCACCGCGGTGAAGCCTGACTGGCAGACCCTGCGGGACCTCGGCAACACGGCGTCGACGTCGCCCGACAACGTGGACATCTCCTCGGCGCTCAAGGCGTACTCGGCGTACCAAAGTATCGCTCGCGACGCTCGCGACAACTGCAACCTCACGATCAATCTCCCGGGTCTCTGACCCTCGCCGAGCAGCCCCGCGGCCGTCCTCGAGTCTGCCGCTATGAAGCGCGCAGCAGAGCCGTTATGGTGAGGACCGGTGGCGCAGGGGTCCTGCGCACGGATTCAGTAGGCGGGGCCGCAGTGCCTCCGCCCACGTGACGCAAGTGAAGCTTCGAGGTTGATGCCGTGCCCGTTCCCGAGTTGACCGCCGAGCAACGCCGTGCAGCACTGGAAAAGGCAGCAGTCGTCCGCCGCGAGCGTGCAGCGGCCAAGGACCGGCTCAAGTCGTCGAACGTGTCGGTGCACGACATCATCAAGGAGAGCCAGGACAACGAGGCGATCGGCAAGATGAAGGTCATCGACCTCCTGCAAGCCGTCCCCGGTCTCGGCCAGGTGCGCGCCCGCAACCTGATGGAGCGCATCGGCATCTCACAGTCGCGCCGCGTCCGGGGGCTGGGAGCGAACCAGATCGCCGCGCTCGAGCGCGAGTTTGAACACCGCGGCTGACCCGCCGGTACCTGGCAGGAGTCGGCTCACCGTGCTGGCCGGCCCGACCGCGGCCGGCAAGGGGTCGGTCGCCGCGGACATCCGAGAGCACCACGTCGACGTGTGGATCTCCGTGTCGGTGACGACCCGGCCACCGCGACCCGGCGAGGTCGACGGGGTCCACTACTGGTTCATCGACGACCGCCGCTTCGACGCGATGGTCGCGGCCGGTGAGCTGCTCGAGTGGGCCGTCGTGCACGAGGTGGCGCGTTACGGCACACCTCGACAGCCCGTCGAGGGGGCACTCGCGGCAGGTCGCCTGGCGCTCCTCGAGCTCGACCTCCAAGGCGCACGCCAGATCAGGAACACCATGCCCGATGCGTTGTTCGTGTTCCTGGCTCCCCCGTCCTGGGAGGAACTCGTCCGCCGGTTGGTGTGGCGAGCCACCGAGACCGACGACGACCGGGCCCGCCGGCTCCAGACGGCCGTCGCTGAGCTGGCCGCGGAGTCCGAGTTCGACGCCACCGTCGTCAACACCGAAATTCACGCTGCCGCCGAGGAATTGGTAGGCTTAATGCGCGCCCGAGCCGGCACCGCCCGTTCAGCGTGATCGGACCCACCTCCCAGTTTTCGAATGAGGCTTCTGCGTGTCAGGCACCGTCCCCGTCGCCGAGGGCATCACCAACCCTCCCATCGATGATCTCCTCGAGAAGACAGACTCCAAGTACAAGCTCGTGTTGTACTCCGCCAAGCGCGCTCGCCAGATCAACGCCTACTACTCCCAGCTCGGCGAAGGGCTGCTCGAGTACGTCGGTCCGCTCGTCGACACCCACGTCCAGGAGAAGCCGCTCTCGATCGCCCTGAGGGAGATCAACGCCGACCTGCTCACCTGTGAGGACATCGAGCCCGAGGAGGCCTGACCCTCTGCAGCTCACGCCGCAGGGGAGTGCCCGCGCCGAGGACGGACGAGTCCCATGAGCACTACTCCTGATTCTCCCGCCAGTGCTGGCATCGGCCTTGCCGAGCGCCGCACGCACGTCGTGCTCGGCGTAAGCGGCGGTATCGCCGCTTACAAGGCCTGCGAGCTGCTGCGCCGGTTCACCGAGTCGGGCCACGACGTCACGGTGGTGCCGACGGCTGCAGCGCTCAGCTTCGTGGGCGCCGCGACCTGGGAGGCCCTGTCCGGTCGACCCGTTCATACCGACGTGTTCAGCGACGTGTCGTCCGTGCTCCACGTCCGGCTCGGTCAGCAGGCCGACCTGGTCATCGTCGCGCCAGCCACGGCCGACCTGCTGGCCAAAGCGGCAAACGGTCGCGCCGACGACCTGCTCACGAGCACCCTGCTCACTGCTTGCTGCCCGGTCATCTTCGCTCCGGCGATGCATACCGAGATGTGGACACACCCCGCGACCCAGGACAACGTCACACTGCTGCGCTCGCGCGGCGCGGTGGTCGTGGAGCCCGTCACCGGGCGTCTGACCGGCGCCGACTCAGGGCCCGGCCGGCTGCCCGAGGCGGCCCAGCTCTTCGAGCTCGCCGTCGGTGTGCTGCACGGGCACCGGCGCTCCCTCGGAGCCGACCTCAGCGGCCGTCGGGTCGTGGTGTCGGCCGGTGGCACCAGGGAGCCGCTCGACCCGGTGCGTTTCCTCGGCAACCGCTCCTCGGGCAAGCAGGGATTCGCGTTGGCGCAGACCGCGGCGGCGCGGGGCGCGCAGGTTGACCTGGTGGCCGCCAATACCAGCCTGCCATCGCCGGTCGGCGTCACCGTCCACGACGTCACCTCGGCGCTCGAGCTGCGAGACGTCGTACACCGGCTCGCGAGCCACGCAGACGCCGTGGTGATGGCCGCAGCCCCGGCCGACTTCCGGCCGGCCGCAGTGTCCGACCACAAGATCAAGAAGCGTGGAGACCGCATCGCACCGGCGATCGAGCTGGTCCAGAATCCGGACATCCTGGCCGAGCTCGTCAACCAGCGGGCAGTGGGTATGACGCGGCCGATCCTGGTGGGGTTCGCCGCCGAGACCGGCAACGAACACGAGACGGTCCTCGACCAGGCCCGGCGCAAGCTCGCCCGAAAGGGCTGCGACCTCCTCGTCGTCAACGACGTCAGCGGTGGGGGTGTGTTCGGCTCCGACGACAGCCAGGCAGTGATCCTGGCCGCCGACGGGCATGAGCGGAAGGTCGAACCGGGTTCGAAGCGAGATCTCGCGCACGTCGTCTGGGACGAGGTCACCGCGGCCTGGAACGTCGACGACACGCCAGCCACGTCATGAGTGTCCGGCCGGAAGGCTAACCTAGAGTCTCCCGGCAGCAGCCGCTGCACGGGAGTCGCGCGCACGCCGTAGTCTGAACCGCACGAGGAGAGTCCGTTGTCAGGCCGCTTGTTCACGTCCGAGTCCGTCACCGAAGGCCACCCTGACAAGATCGCGGACCAGATCAGCGACTCGGTTCTCGACGCGCTGCTGAGCCGTGACCCGAAGAGCCGGGTGGCGGTGGAGACGCTGGTGACAACGGGCCTGGTCGTCGTCGCCGGTGAGGTGACGACCGACGGCTACGCGCCGGTCTCCGACATCGTGCGGCAGAAGATCCTCGACATCGGCTACGACTCCTCCAAGAAGGGTTTCGACGGGGCCTCGTGCGGGGTCCAGGTGGCGATCGGTGCCCAGTCTTCCGACATCGCGCAAGGTGTCAACGACGCCCTCGAGGAGCGATCACAAGGATCTACCGACCCGCTCGACCGGCAAGGGGCGGGCGACCAGGGTCTGATGTTCGGCTACGCGTGCGACGAGACTCCGGAGCTCATGCCGCTGCCGATCACCATCGCCCACCGACTCGCCGAGCGGCTGTCCGCGGTCCGCAAGGACGGCACGATGGCCTACCTGCGCCCCGACGGCAAGACGCAGGTCACCATCGAGTACGACGGCGACATCCCCGTGCGGGTCGACACCGTCGTGGTGTCCAGCCAGCACGCCGGCGACGTCGACCTCGATGCGCTCCTCATGCCCGATATCAAGAAACACGTCGTCGACGAGGTGCTCGCCAACTTCGACGTCGACTCCAGCGACTACCGACTCCTCGTCAACCCGACCGGACGCTTCGAGGTCGGTGGGCCGATGGGCGACGCGGGACTCACCGGCCGCAAGATCATCATCGACACCTACGGCGGCATGGCCCGCCACGGTGGCGGCGCGTTCAGCGGCAAGGACCCCTCGAAGGTCGACCGATCCGGCGCCTACGCGATGCGCTGGGTCGCCAAGAACGTCGTCGCCGCCGACCTGGCGCGGCGCTGCGAGGTCCAGGTCGCCTACGCCATCGGCAAGGCGCACCCGGTCGGGTTCTATGTCGACTGCTTCGGCACCGAGACCATCGATGTCGACACGATCCGTCGCGCCGTCCTCGAGGTCTTCGACCTGCGCCCGGCCGCCATCATCCGCGACCTCGACCTGCTGCGGCCGATCTATGCGCTGACCGCCGCCTACGGCCACTTCGGTCGTGAGCTCCCCGAGTTCACCTGGGAAAGAATCGACCGCGTCGACGCCCTCAAAGCAGCCGTCGACCGCTAACCGCAGGGGTCGCCAGACATGCGCACCGGTTGACGGCTCGCACTTCCTGACCTCTCGCGGGCCGGTGGCGGTCGGCGGGGTTGTCGGTGCGAACTGGTTGAATCGCCAGCATGACAGCGACGCCGGTGCCTGCGGAGCAGCTTGCCCTGCTCAGGAAGCGGGTGCGGGCGAGGCGCCCGGCGCCGGTTTCGGCTCCCGCAGCCGAGCTGTCGGTCGCCCGGGTCGCGGTCGACCTGCCGCTGGCCCATCTCGACAGACCTTTCGACTACCTGGTCCCCGCGTCGCTGCACGAGGAGACGGTGCCGGGATGCCGGGTCAAGGTGCGCTTCTCGGGGCGCGACGTCGACGGCTTCGTCATCGAGCGCGCCGACGACACCGACCATGTCGGCGCCCTGACGCCGCTTCGCCGGGTCGTCTCGAGCGAGCCGGTCCTTACTCCTGCTGTGCTGGCCGTCGCGCGCATGGTGGCGGACAGATATGCCGGCACGCTCGCCGACGTACTCAGGCTCGCCGTGCCACCCCGGCACGCCCGGGTGGAAGCCGAGACGCCGCGCGCGCGAGTCCTCGAAGCGCCGGCAGACGCGCAGGCCGACCGCTGGCGCGAGGAGACGGGCGGTGGCGCGATGCTGTCGAGGCTGAGGTCGGGGGAGTCGCCGCGAGCGGTCTGGACGGCATTGGCCGGAGCGGCCTGGCCGGAGCAGCTCGCGGCAGCGGCCGCGGCGACGCTGACGTCGGGTCGGGGGACCATTATCTGCGTTCCCGACGCCCGCGACGTCGCGCGGGTCGACGAGGCCCTGACGTCGGTGCTCGGCGGTGATGCGTGCGTCGTGCTCACGGCCGACCTCGGACCGGCCGCGCGCTACCGGGCGTTCCTGGCTCTCGCACGCGGCCAGGTGCAGGTTGTCGTGGGAACCCGCGCCGCCGCATTCGCCCCGGTGCGCGACCTTGGCCTGGTGGTGATGTGGGACGACGGTGACGACCTGTACGCCGAGCCGCGGGCACCGTATCCGCACGCCCGTGAGGTGCTCTTGCTGCGCGCTCATCAGGAGCGAACCGCTGCTCTGTTCGGGGCGATCTCCAGGTCGGTCGAGGCGCAGGCGCTGGTCGAGTCGTCGTGGGCCGTCTCCCTTACGGCGTCTCGCGCGGTGGCCCGGGCGAAGGCGCCTCAGGTGCACGTGACCGGAGAGCACGACAGCGAGCAGGCGCGAGACACCCCGAGAGCCGCCGGCAGGATGCCGCGCCGCGTCTTCGAGATCGTCCGAGAGGCGCTGAGCACAGGACCGGTCCTCGTGCACACCCCTCGCTACGGCTACCAGCCGGCCCTCACCTGCGACAGCTGCCGACATGCGGCCCACTGTGAGCGCTGCAACGGCCCGCTGTCACGACCGCTCCGGGCTGCGCCGCCGCAGTGCCGGTGGTGTGGACTCGTCGCGCCGTCGTGGGTCTGCCGCCACTGCCAGGGCCAGCGGCTGCGGGCCCCGGTGGTGGGCTCCCTGCGAACGGCCGAGGAGTGGGGCCGAAGCTTCCCCCAGACCAAGGTGGTCTCCTCGGGTGGCGACCATGTGCTGGACGCCGTGGCGTCCGAGCCAGCCATCGTTGTCGCTACCGCTGGTGCGGAGCCTCGAGCCGACGGTGGCTTCTCGGCCGCCGTACTGCTCGACACCTGGCTCATGCTGAGCCGTCCGGATCTTCGCGCCGGCGAAGAGGCACTTCGCCGGTGGTTCCACGTTGCGGCGCTGGTCCGACCGGCTGCCGACGGCGGCCGGGTCCTGGCGGTAGGTGACCCAACGTCGGCCGCCCTGCAGGCGCTGGTCCGCTGGGATTCGGAAGGGTTCGCGAGTCGGGAGCTGTGCGAGCGCCGCTCGGCCCACCTCACCCCGGCGGCGAGGATGGCCACCGTGACGGGGCCGCCCGACGTCATCGCCGACGTGTTGACCTCGCTGACCCTGCCTCGTGACGTGGAGGTCCTGGGGCCGGTCGAGGTGGGCGAACAGCAGGCGCGCATCGTCGTACGCACACCCCATGAGCACGCAGCCGGTCTGGCCAAGGCCCTGAGCCAGCTGCAGGCCGGCCGGAGCAGTCGCAAACGCACTCCCGTACGCGTCCAGGTCGACCCCGGCGAGCTGATCTAGAGCGGCACTAAGATCAAGTCGTCGGTCGTCGAGAGGTGGAGCAGGCGTGGCAGTGCGGGACATCAGGGTGTTCGGCGACCCGATCCTTCGCAGCGTCGCCACGGAGGTCACCGACTTCGACAAGCAGCTGCGTGGGCTCGTGCAAGATCTGGTCGAGACCATGCTCGAGGCGCCCGGAGCAGGACTCGCGGCTCCCCAGATCGGCGTCGGTCTGCGCGTCTTCACCTATCACCTCGACGACATCGTCGGACACCTCGTCAACCCCCGGCTGACCCTGTCCGACGAGTCCGAGCTCGACGACGAGGGCTGCCTGTCGATCCCAGGGTTGACATACGAGTGCAGCCGCGCACGAAGCGTCGTCGCGGGTGGGTTCGACATGTACGGCGAACCGGTGGTCATCGAAGCAGGCGACCGGTTGGCGCGCTGCATCCAGCACGAGACCGACCACCTCGACGGGATCCTCTTCGTCGACCGCCTCGACCGGGCCACCCGCAAGGCCGCCATGAAGGCGATCCGCGAAGCCGAGTGGAACGGTGGCCCGGCGCCCGTCGTGAAGCAGTCGCCGCACCCGATGCACGGCCGAGGCCTCTGACTATGCGGCTCGTCTTCGCGGGCACGCCGGATGCCGCCGTGCCATCGCTGAAGGCGCTACTCTGCAGCCGTCACGAGGTGGTCGGCGTTGTCACCCGCCCGGATGCACGCGGTGGCCGAGGTCGCCGGCTCAGGCCCTCGCCGGTCGCCGATGTCGCGGCCGACCAGCACCTGGAGGTGCTGAAGCCCGACCGACCCGGTGACGCAGACTTCATCGCCCGGCTCAGAGAGATCGACCCCGATCTGTGCCCGGTGGTGGCGTACGGCGGACTGCTGCCGGCGCGGGCACTGTCCATCCCGCGGCGCGGCTGGGTCAACCTACACTTCTCGGTGCTGCCCGCCTGGCGTGGTGCCGCGCCGGTGCAGCGCGCGATCATGGCGGGCGACGAGGTGACCGGCGCGACCACGTTTCGCATCGTCGAGGCGCTCGACGCCGGCCCGACGTACGGCGTCGTGACCGAAACGATCCGGGCCGACGACACCGCCGGGGCACTGCTGCTGCGCCTGGCCGAGCACGGCGCGGACCTGCTCGTGACGACAATCGACGGCATCGACGCCGGCGCCGTCGAAGAGCGAGAGCAGCCGATGAGCGGCGTCTCGCAAGCGCCCAAGCTCACGGTCGACGAGGCCGAGGTCAGGTGGGGCGCTCCCGCCTTCGCGATCGACCGGCAGGTCCGTGGGTGCACCCCCGAGCCGGGTGCATGGACGCTTCTGGGCGACGAGCGCCTCAAGGTCGGTCCCGTCGCGTTGCGGGCAGACGTCGTGGACCTGGCGCCTGGTGCGCTGCGGATCGACAAGACCGCCGTCCTCGCCGGAACGGCGACGCACGCTGTCGAGCTGAGTGATGTGCAGCCGCCGGGGAAGGCCAGCATCCGCGCCGCGGACTGGGCTCGCGGTCGGCGTGGAGGTCCCGCGCGGTTGGGGCGGTGATGGCGACGGCTCGACGCCGGGCCGGACCGAGGCGCGGCGCGCCCCGCGTGATCGTCGATCCCCCGAGGCTGGTGGCCCGCGACGCCCTGCGCCTGGTCGACACCGACGACGCCTACCTCAACCTGGCACTTGCGCGGCTGCTCGACGAACGGCGGCTCTCGGGTCGCGATGCGGCCTTCGCGATCGAGCTGGCCAACGGCACGGCTCGGCTCCAGGGCAGGTACGACGCGATCCTCGACACGTGTGTCGACGCGGGCGCCACGTCGCTGGAGCCGGACGTGCTCGTCGCGCTGCGCCTCGGCTGCCACCAGCTGCTGGGGATGCGCGTGGCGGCCCATGCCGCCGTCGGGACGAGCGTCGAGCTCGTCCGGCAGGCGGTTGGAGAGCGGCCGGTCCGGATGGTCAACGCCGTGCTTCGCCGAGTCAGCGCCCGACCCCCGAAGTCATGGCTCGACGACCTGGCCGAGGCGGCGCACGGCGACGAGCTGCAGCGGTTGAGCGTCGTGCACTCGCACCCTCGCTGGATCGTCGACGCGTTCCTCGCGGCGCTCGGCGACCTGGGCCAGCTCGAACGGCTCCTCGAGGCCGACAACGAGCCCCCTGCCGTGACGTTGGTGACCCGCCCGGGCCTCTCGGACGTCTCCGAGCTGGCATCGGCGGGTGCCCGGCCCGGGCGCTGGTCGCCGTACGCCGCTGTCCTCGGCGGGGGTGACCCGGGGGCACTGCCTCAGATCCGAGCCGGAACCGCCGGCGTCCAGGACGAGGGATCGCAGCTGGCGGCCTTGGCGTTGCGTCGGGCCGCCATCGTCGGGAGCGACGCCCACTGGCTCGACGTGTGTGCCGGTCCCGGCGGCAAGGCGACGCTGCTGACCGGGCTGGCGAACGAGTCGGGCGCACGGCTGGTGGCGGTCGATCGGCAGCCGCACAGGGCCCGACTCGTGCGGTCGGCGCTGCGGGGCTACCCGGGGACCTCTCCCGTCGTCGTGGCAGACGGAACCAGGCAAGCGTGGCGCGACGCCGCCTTCGACCGGGTGCTCGTCGATGCGCCCTGCTCCGGACTCGGCGCGCTGCGTCGCCGGCCAGAGGCGCGTTGGCGGCGTACACCCGCTGATGTGAGCGGGCTGGTGCCCCTGCAGCGTGACCTGCTGGGCGCGGCAATCGACTCCGTGCGCGTCGGAGGCGTGGTGGCCTACGTGACCTGCTCTCCTCACGTCGAGGAGACTCGTGGCGTCGTGGACGCCGTGCTGAACGCTCGAGGCCACGTTCGGGAGGAGGACGTGCGGGCGCTGCTGCCTGACGTGACACCTGCGGGCGGTGGCCCGCACGTACAGCTCTGGCCGCACCTGCACGGCACCGACGCGATGTTCATCGCCGTGCTGCGCAGGGCGGAGCACTGACGCGACGCGAGCAGTCACGCCTGGTGGAGCGCTGGACCAGGCGCAGCGCTCGAGCCAGGCGAAGCACTAGACTGCACGACCCATGGGTATCCAGATTTCGCCGAGCATACTGTCGGCGGATTTCGCCAACCTCCAGGCCGCGGCCAGCACCGTGCCGAGCGCCGACTGGCTGCATGTCGACGTGATGGACAACCACTTCGTGCCCAATCTCACCATCGGACTCCCCGTCGTCGAGGCGCTGGGCAAGGTGGCCTCTCAGCCGATCGACTGTCATCTCATGATCGAGAACCCCGATCGCTGGGCCCCGGCCTACGTCGAGGCGGGCGCCTCGAGCGTGACCTTCCACGTCGAGGCGTGCGCGGCGCCGGTGCGGCTGGCCCGCGAGCTGCGGGCGATGACCGCACGGGCCGGGATGGCGCTCAAGCCGGCCACGCCTGTCGAGCCGTATGCTGACCTGCTCTTCGAGCTCGACATGCTGCTCATCATGACGGTGGAACCCGGCTTCGGCGGTCAGTCCTTCCTCGACCTGTGCCTGCCGAAGATCCGCCGCGCCGCCGACCTCCTGTCCCGCTGCGGAGGTGAGGTCTGGCTGCAGATCGACGGGGGAGTGTCGCAAGAGACGATCGAGCGGTGTGCCGATGCGGGCGCCGACGTGTTCGTCGCCGGCTCCGCGGTCTTCGGCGCCGATGACCCCGACGCGATGATCGCGTCGCTGCGAAGTCTCGCCGAGAGCGCAGGCGGCGGGTCGGGCCGAACAGCTGGCGGGTCGCACAGCGCGGCGGGGGCGTGACATGATGGACGGCGTACGAGTGACACCAACACTCGCGTGCTCCGGGGTCGGTGAGATTCCGAACCGGCGGTGACAGTCCGCGAACCGGCCGCAGCCAGCGGCCGGCTGATCCGGTGGAAATCCGGTACCGACGGTGAGAGTCCGGATGGGAGGATGCACGCCGAGCCACTGCCGCCGCGAGGTCCCAGGCGGGGGACGAGCACATAGCCGCCCGTCCCCACGACGTCCGGACCGCTCGCGGTGAGTTGAGGCTCGAGGCAGCCCCGGGGTCCGTGACCGGACGAGAGGGGCGACAGCGATGTTCCGCCCGGGCGAAGCCGCGGCAATGCGTCGCGCCATCGAGCTGGCCCGCACTCCAGGGGTGCCGCTTGGCCCGAACCCGCGCGTCGGTGCGGTGGTGCTCGACGGCTGCGGTGTTGTGGTCGGCGAGGGCTTCCACGCAGGCGCCGGGACGCCCCACGCGGAAGTCGAGGCACTCGCGCAGGCCGGTAACAAGGCGCGCGAAGCCACTGTCGTGGTCACGCTTGAGCCGTGCAACCACACCGGCCGCACCGGCCCCTGCGCCCAGGCCCTCGTCGAGGCAGGGGTAAGCCGCGTCGTCTTCGCCCGGCGGGATGCCACCATCCGCGCGCAGGGCGGCGCTGACGCCCTGCGTGCCGCGGGGGTTGACGTCGAGGAGGAACCGGGCGACGACGCCGCGGCCATCAACGTCGCCTGGAGTCATGCTCAGCAGCGCGGCCGGCCCTACGTCACGTGGAAGTTCGCGGCCACGCTCGACGGTCGCTCGGCGGCTGCCGACGGCACGTCGCAGTGGATCACCGGGTCCGAGGCGCGCTCCGACGTCCACCGCCTCCGCGCCGAGTGCGACGCGATCCTCGTCGGCACCCGCACCGTCCTCGCCGACGACCCCTGGCTCACCGTCCGGGACCCGGCCGGCGCACCGGCGCCGTCACACCGCAAGCCGCTTCGCGCCGCCATGGGACTGAGCCGGCTGCCCGACTCGGCTCGGATGTTCGACGACGCGGCCCCGTCGCTGCACATCACCACCCGCGATCTTGACGACGCGATGGCGGCCCTGAGCTGGCGCGACTGCCAGCACGTCTGGCTCGAAGGCGGCCCGACCCTCGCCGCCGCCTTCGTCAAGGCCGGGTACGTCGATCGGATCGTCGCCTACGTCGCCCCCACAGTTCTCGGCGCCGGTAGCCCTGCCGTCGCGGACCTGGGTGTCAGCACGCTCGCCGACGCTGAGCGGTTCGAGCTCGTCGACGTCGAGCGGCTCGGCGGCGACGTACGACTGACCCTGCAAGCCAACGACCAGCAGGCGTTCGAGGGGAGGGACAGCTGATGTTCACCGGCATCGTGGAGGAGCTCGGCGAGGTCGTGGAGATGGTCGCGCTGGCCGACGCCATCCGACTCACCGTGCGCGGGCGGGTCGTCGTGGCCGACGTCGCGGCTGGGCACTCCATCGCCGTCAACGGCTGCTGCCTGACCGTGGTGGACTCGTCCGACGAGGAGTTCACCGCCGACGTGATGCAGGAGAGCCTCGACAAGACGTCGCTGGGCGCGCTCATTGCCGGCAGCCCCGTCAACCTCGAGCGCGCCGTCACCGCGCACTCCCGGCTCGGCGGTCACATCGTGCAGGGCCACGTCGACGGCACGGGCCGGATCATCAGCCGGGTGCCCAGCGAGCATTGGGTCGTGCTCACCATCAGCCTGCCGGGCGAGCTCGCGCGCTATGTCGCCATGAAAGGCTCGGTCGCCGTCGACGGCGTCTCACTTACGGTCAGCGGCATCGCGGCAGACCCGGAGCCGGCGTTCGAGGTCAGCCTGATCCCGACCACGCTCGCGCTGACAGTCCTCGGTGTGAAGCAACCCGGTGACCTCGTCAACCTCGAGGTTGACGTGCTGGCCAAGTACGTCGAGCGGCTGCTCAGCGACGAAGACAGGCTGGGCGCTCACCGGCTTCCGCCTCGGCAACCCCCATCACAGCACTGGCCGCCGCGCGAACCCACGCAGCAGCATTCCCCGCCACCGCCCGCGCCTTCACCCGTCAAGGAGACGACCGGATGAACCCCCTTACATACCTGCTCGAGCACACCTGGGTGATCGCCGGGACACCGATCCTTGTCCGCGAGGTCGTCGGCAACGGCTTCGGGCTGGCCAGCGCCGTCTTCGGTATGCGTCGCGTGACCTGGGCCTGGCCGGTCGGGATGATCGGCAACGTGCTGCTGTTCACCGTCTTCGTCGGCGGTATCTTCGACAAGCCGCAGGTGCACGACCTCTGGGGCCAGGCCGGCCGCCAGGTGTTCTTCTTCGCCGTCAGCGCGTACGGCTGGTGGCGGTGGCGACGCAGCCAGGCCGCCGGCGGAGCCGTCGACGGCGGGGCGATCACGCCGCGGTGGGCGGCGTCGGGCGAGCTGCGGGCGATGATCGCGGCCGGCGCGGTGATGATGGCGGTCTTCATCCCGGTGCTGGAGTGGCTGGACTCCTACGGCCCCGTACCCGACGCCTGGATCCTTACCGGCAGCGTCCTCGCGACGTACGGCATGGCACGTGGCTATGTCGACTTCTGGTGGATCTGGATCGGCGTCGATGCCGTTGGCGTGCCCCTGCTCCTGCGCGCGCACTACTACCCGAGCGCGGTCCTCTACGCGGCGTACGGCGCCTTCTGCCTGGCCGGTTTCATGACCTGGTCGCAGGCGGAGAAGAGGCTGAGGAGCGCACCTGTGGTGTCCGAGGCCGTCGCCGCAGGCGGCTCCCATGTCTGAGCCCCGGGACCTGCGGCTCGACCCGATCGAACGGGCCGTCGACGACATCGCCGCAGGGCACGCTGTCGTGGTCGTCGACGACGAGCACCGGGAGAACGAAGGTGACCTCGTCTTCGCGGCGAGCAAGGCGACGCCCGAGCTGGTCGCCTTCACGGTCCGCTACTCCAGCGGCGTGGTCTGCGTGCCGATGGAAGGCCTGGCCCTGGACCGGCTCGCCATCCCGCTGATGACCCCGTACAACCGTGAGCGGCTCCGAACGGCGTACACCATCTCCGTCGATGCCCGAGACGGCGTCACCACGGGCATCTCGGCAGCGGACCGGGCCCACACCATCCGGGTGCTCGTCGACTCCGCCACCGAGCCCTTCGAGGTCGTGCAGCCCGGCCACGTCTTCCCGCTGCGCTACCGCGACGGCGGGGTGCTTGTGCGGCCAGGGCACACCGAGGCGTCGGTCGACCTCGCCAGGCTCGCCGGGCTCACACCGGCCGGCGCGATCGCCGAGGTCGTCAACGACGACGGCTCGATGAAGCGTGGTCACCAGCTGCGGGAGTTCGCCGACGCCCACGGCCTCGCGCTGGTGTCCATCGCCGACCTGGCCAGCTACCGACGTCGCCACGAACGCCACGTGCAGCGGGTCGCCGAGACGCGGCTGCCGACCGAGCACGGAACGTTCACCGCGCTCGGCTACCGCAGCCTGGTCGACGACTGCGAGCAGATCGCCTTGGTGTGCGGCGACGTCCGCGGCCCAGACGTACTCGTACGGCTGCACTCCGAGTGCCTGACCGGAGACGTGCTCGGATCGCGACGTTGCGACTGCGGCTCGCAGCTGCGGGCGGCGCTCGCGGCGGTCAGCGCGGAGGGGCGCGGCGTCGTGGTGTACCTCCGCGGCCACGAAGGTCGGGGCATCGGGCTGCTCCACAAGCTTCGTGCCTACACCCTGCAGGACAACGGTCGCGACACCGTCGACGCCAACCTGGACCTCGGGCTCCCAGCCGATGCCCGTGACTACGGGACCGGGGCGCAGATCCTGCACGACCTTGACATCACGTCGGTGCGGCTGCTCACGAACAATCCCGACAAGTGCGCCGCGCTCGAGGCCTACGGAGTCTCCGTGAGCGAGCGCATCGGCCTCCCCGTGCCGGCCCACCACGACAACCGGCGCTATCTCGCCACCAAGCGAGACCGGATGGGACACCACCTCGACGGGCTCGACGACCTCGATGACGTGACGCGTGTCCCGGCCGCCGAAGCGGTCGGCGGGCGGGCCACACCCGACGCGGGACTGGTCCCATGAGCCGGTCGGGTCGTCCCCAACTGGAAGCCCTCGACGGCCGCGACCTGCGAGTCGCCATCGTCGCGTCGCGGTGGCACGAGACGGTGATGGACGGGCTCATCGGCGGGGCTCGCCGCGCCCTCGCCGATGCCGGGGTGGAGTCCAGCAGCACCGTGCGCGCCCCGGGGAGCTTCGAGCTGCCGTTCATCGCCAAGGTTCTCGCCCGGCAGGGATGGCACGCGATCGTCGCCCTCGGCGTCGTGGTCCGTGGTGGCACGCCGCACTTCGACTACGTGTGCGGCGCGGTGACTGACGGGCTGAGCCGCGTCGCGCTGGACGAGGGCGTGCCGATCGGCTTCGGGGTGTTGACGTGCGAGGACGACGCGCAGGCGCTGGACCGGGCCGGCCTGGAGGGCTCCCGCGAGGACAAGGGCTACGAGGCCACCCATGCGGCGTTGTCGACCGCCCTGACGCTCAGGCAGCTCCGCGCCGGCTGACGACGCCGCATCGACGCCCGACACGCCGGCAGAGGCGGGCCTTTGGCGGCGCCTCGGCGGGGAGTCGGGGGTGGGGGAAGGCGGCCGTTAGGCTCTCTGTTGATGAAGACGTTCGATGCGCTGTTCGCGGAGCTTACGGCCAAGGTAGCCGAGCGTCCCACTGGTTCGGGCACCGTCGCCGCTGTCGACGCCGGGGTGCACACCATTGGCAAGAAGCTGGTCGAGGAGGCCGCCGAGTCGTGGATGGCCGCTGAGCACGAGTCGAAGGAGCGCACGGCCGAAGAGCTCAGCCAGCTGCTCTACCACGCCCAGGTGATGATGCTCGCCTGCGGGCTCACACTCGACGACATCTACGCCCACCTTTGACCCGCTGGGCGGGGAGCCGCCCAGCGCCAGTCCAGGGGGACAACCCGCCACATCTCCCGACCGAACTCCGACCGACAGGGCCAGCCATGCTGAAGATCGCCGTTCCCAACAAGGGATCGCTCGCCGACCCGGCGGCGCAGATCCTCCGTGAAGCGGGCTACCGGCAACGTCAGGACCGCCGCGACCTGGTGATGACCGACCGCGCCAACGCTGTGGAGTTCTTCTACCTGCGCCCGCGCGACATCGCGGTCTATGTCGGCGAGGGCACCCTCGACATCGGCCTCACCGGCCGCGACCTGGTGCTCGACTCCAGGGCACCGGTGATGGAGCGTCTCACGCTCGGCTTCGGTGACTCGCGCTTCTACTTCGCCGGGCCCGTCGGGGGCATCTCGAGCGTCGAGGAGCTCGAGGGTCGGCGCGTCGCGACGTCGTACGCCGGTCTGCTCGAGGACTTCCTGAAGGAGCGCTCGGTCAACGCCCACGTGGTGCGCCTCGACGGGGCGGTGGAGTCGGCGGTCCGCCTCGGCGTCGCGGACGTGGTCGCCGACGTGGTCGAGACCGGCGACACCTTGCAGCAGTCAGGCCTGGAGACGTTCGGGGAGCCCATCTTGTCGTCCGAGGCCGTCCTCGTGACTCGCGAGGGGGCCGCCGACCCGAGCGGTTTCGGTGTGTTCGTGCGGCGCATCAAGGGTGTGCTCGTGGCCCGCAGCTACGTGATGATGGACTACGACATCCGGGCCGAGCAGGTCGAGCCGGCCTGCGCCCTTACCCCCGGTATCGAGTCGCCGACCGTGGCCCCGCTGCGTCGCGAGGGCTGGGTCGCCGTGCGTTCGATGGTGCCGCAGGACGACGCGCAGCGGGTGATGGACGAGCTGTACGACCTTGGCGCGCGCGGCATTCTCGTCACCAACATCCATGCCTGCAGGCTCTGACCCGGGCCTGCCTTCATGGTCGAACCCGTCAACCTTCCGCGCCGCTACCGTCCGCTGGGGGCGCGCGTCGCGGCGGGAGTTGCGGCCGTCGTGCTCGCCGCCGTCGTCGCGTTCTTGTGGATGATGCTGCCGAGCGGTGTGCGCGACGAGTTCTCGGGCTTCCAGCGCATCACCTTGATCGCTGTCTTCGCGGCCATGCTCGCCTTGCTGTACGGCATCTTCCGGACGTCAGCGCTGGCCGACCAGCACGGGCTGACGATCACGAACGGCTACCACGTACGCCGGCTCGACTGGCCCCAGATCGTCCGAGTCTCGATGTCGCCGCACCGGCCGTGGGCGCTGCTGGACCTCGCCGACGGGACAACCGTGTCGGTGATGGCGATCCAGGCCTCCGACGGAGCGCGGGCAGCGCGCTCGGCGCGCGAGCTGGCCGCAGTCCTCATCGAGCACACCCGCACCGACCGCGACGACTAGACCTCGCCCGGCGCCGCGACCCCGCCGCGGCGCCCAGCCCCCGACTCGCCGCCGCTCTGCGCTTGCCATGTCAACACTGCTTGTACAGAGTGCACATGGCGGATCTGCCGTGGGAACAGGGCGTCTGCCATGGGCGCATTCGTCACCCGGGGACGGCGGCCGCGAGTGCCTCGATCGCGGTGGTGAAGCATTCCATCGGCGGCCTGACCAGACCGGCGCCGACCTGCCCCGTGCCGGCGACCCGGCCCGCCATGCCGGTGTTGATCTGAGGCAACCGGCTCGTGCGCAGCACCGACGCCACATCGATCCCCGTCGGCGTGCCCTGGAATCCCATCACCGGGATGGCCCAGCCGGCGTTGTCGCCGACGCAGATGTCATACATCCGCTGCGTGGTGGCGAGGGCGTCCTGCACCGAACCGCCCACGAGCCGCACGATCGCGGGTGCCGTCGCCATGGCGAAACCCCCGATCCCGGCGGTCTCGGTGATCGCTGAGTCACCGATGTCGGGGTTGGCGTCATCCGGCCCGTAGCTGCCGAGGTACAGGCCGTCGGCGACCTGGGCCGGCCCGATGAACCACTGCTCGCCCGTGCCCGAGACCTGGATCCCGAAGTCGGTGCCGTTGCGAGCCATCGTGGTGACGACGCTCGAGCCCGGGATGCCGCTTGCGGCGACTGTCATCAGCTTGCACGCCGGCATCGCGAGGTTGAGGAAGAAGTGGTCGTTGCCGGAGATGAAGCGCACCACCTCGGCCACGTCGCTCGGTCCCAGGCCGGACAGGATCAGGTCGGGCAGCCACTCCTTGAGCAACATCAGTGTGCCGGCCCGGTTGCGGTTGTGCCCCTCGTCGCCCATCTGGAGCATCTGGGCGACGATCGCCACGACGTCGATCGGTCCCCTGGCGCGCGTGGCCAGCTGCAGCGCCGGGCCGAGCACGTCGGCCATCCAGGACAGCCGCTCAACCACGTCGGGCGAGTAGGCGCCGTACCGCAGCACCTTCCCGAGGCCCTCGTTGAGCGAGCACCACGACCGACGGTCGTTGGCCTCGTCGAGGAGCTCCAGCATCCACATCGACGGTGAGACCACCCCGGCCATCGGGCCGACCGCCCCGCGGTGGTGGCACGGCTCCCAGCTGAAGCTGCCGCCGGCAAGGTGGCGCCCCGCATCCTCGTGGGTTTCGGCCAGGCCCTCGAACAGCACAGCACCGATCAAGGCCCCGCGCATCGGGCCCGAGGCCCGTTCCCAGGAGATCGGCGGACCCGCGTGCAGGAACTGGCCGCGTTCCAAGCCGAGCGCCTCGCCGGCGGGGCGTACGTCGACGAGCGCCGCAGTGGCTGCGGTCATCCGGGACACCGCCTCTGCGTTGGCCGGTGAACGCCTGGAGTCCAACATGACGGTGGCGAGGGCATCCTCGCTGCCGGCGACGGGCGGCGACCAGTCGACCCGGCGCACCTCTACCCCCTGCGCGGCGAGCTCGGCCGCGAACATCTCGGCCCCCGCCGTGACGACTGTCGACGCCGAGAGCGGCGCGCCGGTCATCGAGCCCCACCTGCGAGCAGCCCAACCGCCTCACGAGCAGCAGCCGCGTTGGACGCATGCACTACGGCGCCCGCGGCGGCGAGCCGGCGCGCTGTGCCGTCGCGCGCCTGCGGGTCGTCGCGGGTGCCTACGAGCGACACCACCACCGGAGTGTCGCTGCCGCTCGTGGCCAAAACATCGACGAGGTCGGTGGCCGGGTCGGGGTGCGCGCCGCGGCCCAGCACGACGTCGAGCAGGACGACCGCGCACTCGGGGTCGGCCAGCTCGGCCTTGAGACGCTCGAGGCGCAGCGTGGCGTCGATCATCGGATGCGGCCGGCCGACGGTGAGCCGGTCGTCGCCGAAGTCGATGAACGTATGTCCGTGCGCGGCGAGCGACTCGTCGAGCGCGTGCTGACCCGCGAGTGGGATGTTTGAGGAGACCGTGCCGAGCGCCCCGACCGCGACCAGCATGGCCTCGTCGCACAGGGTGCCCCCGGCGAAGAGCCCTCTCAGCTGGCCGGGCCGCGGTCCTTCCAGAACCGGTCCCCAGCGAGGTGGCGGGCTCCACTCGTCGCCGACCGCGCGTGCCACCGAGGCAGCCGTCTCGGTGAGATCGGGCAGTCCCGCCCCCAGATAGCCCAGCACCGTCGGCTTGGCCAACGTACCGGCATGAGCGGTGACAGCCGCCCGAACATCGTCGGCAGGTGGCTTGGAGACCACCACGATCACCTCGATCCGCTCGTCGGTGGCCAGTCGGTCGAGAGCCGCGTGTGTCGAGCGGCCCTGCACCTTGCTCGACAGGTCTCGCCCTCCCACCCCGATGCAGTGGGTGACGCCGATATCGGCGCCGTCAAGCAGCGCCATCAGGTGCTGGGCTCCTGTCCCGGATGCGGCCACGATGCCGACCGGCCCGGGTCGCACGACGTTGGCGAACCCCAACCCGACCCCGTCGACCACCGCGGTGCCGCAGTCCGGGCCCATCACGAGTCGGCCCGCCGCGCCTGCCCGCTCCTTGAGCGCCACCTCCTGCTCGACTGACACGTTGTCACTGAAGATCATCACGTCGAGCTCGGCATCCAGCGCAGCTGCGGCGTCGATCGTCGCGAACCGTCCAGGTGTGCTGACCAGAGCGAGCTCCACGCCGCCGCCGCGGACGGCGGCCTCGATGGTGGAAGGCGGGGACTCCTGGCCGGCGTCGATGTGGCCGCCGGTGGGGCGTCGTACGAGCGCAGCGTCAAGAGCGGCGACGGCCGCCTCGACGGCGGCATCGTCGTCGCCCTCGATCGCCACCACCATGTCGTTGGGGGAGGTGTCGCTCGGCGGGTCGAACTGCATAGTGGCAAGCAGCTCGAGGTTCAGCTCGGTCGCCATCGCGACGAGCGCCGCCCGGACGCCGTCGCGCTGCTGCAGCTCCTGGCTGATCTGCATCAGCCCGATGGAGTCCGCGTAGGTGCCTGGCCGTATGTCGACGCGCCGGACCCCGGTCCCGGCCTGCTGAGTGCCTGCGTCGGTGCCTGTCATGCCCACATCATGTCGTCCGCTCGGCCGAGCATGCTGGCGACACCCTCCAGCAGGCCGCGCCCCGACGAGTGCCCGATGTCCTGCAGCTTGTTCGCCTCCTTCACCGAATCGTCGCAACGGCCGCCCAGGGCTCGCAGGTAGCTGGCGAGCTGGTCGATGCCGAAGCCCTCGGCCGCATAACGCAGTAGCCCGGCTGAGGTGGCGGTTGTGGCGTGCTCGAGGTCGGTCTGCAGGACGGCCGCGGACAGCCGGCGTGCTGCGGGGTGACCCGCCGCGTGCAGCGTGACAATGGCTCCGCAGATGACGTCGTCGCCGTACGGGGTGAGGCCGTCACCTCGGCCCAGCGACTGCCGCCACGTCTGCTCGAGACGCTCGACCCCGCGCTCGTCGACACGCTGGCGCAGCGCCGGCACCCGCGGCCGAGCCGGCACCCACCATCGGCCCACGGTCATGCGGTCCCCGTGCCAGCCCCACGCGCCGCCTCCGACCCAGATGTCGGCAGCCCGGTCGGGAAGCGACGACACGATGACGGCATGGGGGAGTCGGACGGCGTCGGGGTGGTGGAGGCTGGCGACAACCTTTCCGCCGCCGTCGGCAAGCTGCCAGGCCAATCGCGAGCGGTGCAGGGCATGCAGCTGTTGGCGCGGGCCGTCGACGAGAGGCGCGGTCAGTGTGCTCGCGATGAGAACGCCACTGCCAGTCAAACCGGGCTCCTCTCCGCAGCCTGCGGGCACGGCCATGGTGTCATGGCATCGCCCGGGCAGTCGAAGGGGGCGACCGTCCGGATCCGTGGAGCGCGGCGGCCCTGCTGAGTCTTTCGTCATAGCCAACGAGCACGTCGACGTCCATCACCAGGGCAGAGGCGAGATGAATCGCGCCGAAGCTGCGCAGCACTGGTGGCATGAGCTGCGGGCCACAGCCACGACCTCGGAGCCGATGGGTTTGTCGAGCACACCAGCCAGCGCGTCGTCGACGAGCTGGTCCAGCTCGACAGACTGTCCGTGCTGGCGTGTGCGCGCGTACGGCTCTCGACACCTCGACCCATGCCAGCGACCACGAACACAACGCGGCGCCAGCTTGGATCACACCTCCAGCGCCGTGGCGAGCGGCCCCGACTCCCTCGCCACGAAGATCCGCTTCATCAGCGCGCTGCAGACGAGGTAGAAGCGTCCCACCAGTACGGCGGTTCGTGGACGCCAGCGCGTCGCGTGCTCTCCGGCGCGGCTTCCGGCATTGTAATGCCAGTGACATCCGTCACAGGTCGCGAAGTGGAGTCCACGATGGCAATTGGCTGGCAGGTCGTGCATGAAGGCAAGACGCCACCACCCGGAGAGGCGGTGGCGCCGGACGAACGCCTGTCCTGGGGACGGACGGTCGGACTAGGGGCCCAGCACGTCGTCGCGATGTTCGGGGCGACGTTCGTCTTCCCGTTGGTGATGGGGCTTAACCCCCAGTTGGCGATCATGATGAGCGGGATCGCCACCATCTGCTTCCTGCTCATCGTGCAGGGCAAGGTGCCGAGCTACCTCGGCACGAGTGCCTCGTTCGTCGGCGGCGTCGCGGCGGTGCGTGCCCAAGGCGGCGGCTCGGCGGACGTGACGGGGGCGATTCTGATCGCCGGTGCCGTCCTGCTGCTGATAGGGGTGCTGATCCACTTCGCCGGCTCGCACGTCCTCTACCTCGTGCTGCCTCCGGCGGTCACCGGTGCCGTGGTCATGCTGATCGGGTTCAACCTGGCCCCGGTCGTCGCGGGCATCTACTGGCCGCAGGACCAGTGGGTCGCCTTCGCCACGATGGCCTTCGTGATCTTGGTGGCGGTAGGCGTGCGCGGCTTCCTGGGCCGCATCGCGATCTTCCTCGGCCTGCTGTTCGGCTACGTATTGTCGTGGCTCGCCGACGCCTGGTCGGGCCCGATCACATCTGCGCTTCCCGGCCAGAACACCCTGGATGCCGCCGGCAAGGCCTGTTCGCCGGAGGGACCGTACTGCGTCGCGACCGCGTTCGCCCATGACCGGGTCAGCTGGGCCGGCGTCAAGGCGGCGGACTGGATCGGCTTCCCGCCCCACACCGACAACGCTACCGGAGTGGTCGGCTGGCACTGGCCGAGCTTCTCAGTCACGTTCACGCTGCTCGTTCTGCCGGCAGTGATCGCGCTGATCGCCGAGAACACCGGGCATGTGAAGGCGGTCGGCGAGATGACCAAGCGCGACCTCAACCCGGTGATGGGTCGCGCCATCGCCGCTGACGGCTTCGGCACCGTGCTCGCCAGCTCGGTCGGTGGCTCGCCCACGACGACGTATGCCGAGAACATCGGTGTGATGGCAGCCACCCGGGTCTACTCGACCGCCGCCTACTACGTCGCCGCGATCGTGGCGATCATCTTCGGCCTGAGCCCGAAGTTCGGAGCACTTGTCGCCTCGACGCCCGGGGGAGTGCTCGGCGGGATCACCGTGGTGCTTTACGGCATGATCGGTCTCCTCGGCGCGAAGATCTGGAAGGAGAACGGTGTGGACTTCGGCAACCCGGTCAACCTCGTGCCGCTGGCGGCGGGCATCATCATCGCCATCGGCAACACGTCGCTGCAGATCAGCGACAACTTCCAATTGTCCGGGATCGCCCTCGGGACCATCGTCGCCGTCGTCTTCTACCACCTCGCGCGCTCGATCGCCCCCGCGCACCTGCGCGAGGACCCGGGCGCCTTGATCGCGGTCGGGGAACCAGGGATGTACGAGGTCGACGAAGAAGGCGAGCCCGGGGCGCACCGCTCTGATCGCAGCTGACTCCAAGGCAGGCAGGAACCGACCGGTGAAGCCGGGACCCTTTGACTACTACCGACCGCGCACGGTCGACGAGGCCGTCGACCTGCTCGCCGCCACAGAAGGCGCCAAGGTGCTGGCGGGTGGGCAGAGCCTGGTGCCCGTCATGTCGATGCGGCTCGCGAGCCCGGCGGCCCTCGTCGACATCAACCACATCGCCGGCCTGGCAGATATCGAGGTCGGCGAAACCGGTGTGCGGATCGGCGCCCTGACGCGCCACAGCGCCCTCGAACACGATCCGGCGGCGTACGCGGCCAACCCGCTGTTGCGTCGTACGCTGGCTCATGTGGCGCACCCGACGATCCGCAACCGGGGGACGACGCTCGGAAGCCTCGTCCATGCCGACCCGGCCGCGGAGATGCCGGGGGTCCTGCGCCTGCTTGGTGGAAGCGTCGAGGTGCGGAGCACAGCGGGCGTCCGCACCATCGAGGCGGCGGACTTCTTCGTCGGCCCGCTCGAGTCGGCGCTGAACGACGACGAGCTCGCTGTTGCCGCCACGTTCCCCCGTCCACCCGATCGCACGGGGTCCAGCTGGTGCGAGCTGGCCCGGCGGCATGGGGACTACGCCCTGGTTGGCGTGGGAGCCCTCGTCACGGTCGACGAGGGGCGCGCGATCTCGACGGCCACGGTGGCGCTGATCAGCGTCGGGCTCACCCCGGTGGTGGTGGAAGTGACTGCGGCCGTCACCGGTACGACGGTTGAGCGGGCCGCGTGGCCCGACGCCGCCAGCCTGGTGGCCGACGCCATCGACCCCGAGGCCGACATCCACGCCTCGGCGGCCTACCGCGGCCAGCTGGCGCGGGTGCTGTCGGCGCGGGCCCTCGCCTCGGCGGCGGCAGCCGCCGTCGGACGCGAGGCGGCGTGAGCACCGACGCGCTGCACGACATCACGATCACTATCAACGGCGTACCGCGAAAGTTGCAGGTCCCCGCGCGACGGTTGCTCTCCGACGCCATCCGCCACGACGCCCGGCTCACCGGCACCCATGTGGGCTGCGAGCACGGCGTCTGCGGCGCGTGCACGGTGATCGTCGACGGTGCGCCGGTGCGGTCGTGCCTGATGTTCGCGGTCACGGCCGACGGAGCTGACATCGTCACCACCGAGGGCTGCCGAGCCCCGGACGGTGCGATGGGACCGGTGCAGCAGGCGTTCCGCGAGTGTCACGCCCTGCAGTGCGGCTTCTGCACACCGGGATTCATCACCACGATCTCGGCGTTCCTCGAGACCAACGCCGACCCGACCGAGCCCGAGGCGCGCGAAGCCATCGCCGGCAACCTGTGCCGGTGCACGGGCTACCAGAACATCGTGGCGGCAGTGCTGCGGGCCGCGGAGATCAGGCGCGACGCGGGGCCCGGCCGATGACGACGAAGCTGTTCGGGCAGCGGGTGCCCCGGGTGGAGGACCCGCGTCTGGTGCGAGGAGACGGCCGCTACCTCGACGACCTTGGCCACGACGCCCTCGCCGCCGCCTTCGTGCGGAGCCCGCACGCCCACGCCCGGGTCGTCGACGTCGACGTGTCCGCCGCGCTCGATGTCGACGGGCTGGTCGCCATCTACACCCACGAGGACCTGGCCGGTCGGGTCGGTGAACCACTGCCGCTGTTGATCCCGCACCCGACGCTCACCCATGGCCGAACGCCGTACGCGCTCGCGAAGGCCGAGGTCAACCACGTAGGAGAGGCCATCGCGATGGTGGTCGCCGCGGACCGCTACGTCGCCGAGGACGTGGCCGCGCTGATCGATGTCAGCTACGAGTTCCTGCCGCCGGTCGTCGGTATCGTCAAGGCGCGGGACGGGTCCGCCCTGGTCCACGACGACGTGCCGGGCAACGTCGCGGCGACGATGCTGCAGGAGGTCGGCGACGCCGCCGCCGTCATCGACGGCTCGGCCCATCACCAGTCACTGTCGCTGTCGATCGAGCGCAGCGCCTCGATGCCGATGGAGGGCAAGGGGGCCCTGGCCCGCTGGGACGCCGATGACGAGTCGCTGCTCGTGCACACCTCGACGCAGACGTCCACGAGCGTGCGCCAGGCGCTCGCCGCGAAGCTCGGCCTGCCCGTCGACCGGGTCGAGGTCGTCACTCCCGACGTCGGAGGCGGGTTCGGTGTCAAGATCGTGCACCCGTGGCCGGAGGAGGTCATGGTGTCGTGGGCCGCGATCCGGCTGGGGCGGCCGGTCAAGTGGGTTGAGGACCGGCGCGAACACTTCATCTCATCGGCCCACGAGCGCGGCCAGCTGCACGAGGTCGAGTTCGGCTACGACGACGAGGGCCGGCTGTTGGGACTGTCAGTCAGGTTCTGGCACGACAACGGCGCCTACACGCCGTACGGACTGATCGTGCCGATCATCACGTCGACGCAGCTGCTCGGTCCCTACAAGCCGGTCGCCTACCGGGTCGAGTTCCAGAGCCTCTACACCAACACGGTGATGGTCACGCCCTACCGCGGGGCCGGTCGACCGCAGGGGTGCTTCGTGATGGAGCGGGTGATGGATGCGATCGCCCGTGATCTCGGCCTGGACCGCGCCGTCGTCCGCGAGCGCAACTTCATCTCCCCGGACGAGATGCCCTACGACCACGGCCTGATCTTCCAGGACGGGCGGCCGCTCATCTATGACTCCGGCGACTTCCCCGCCACCCTGGCCAAGCTGAAGCATCTCGTCGGCTGGGACGAGTTCGCCGCCCAGCGGGACCAGGCGCGGGCTGAGGGAAGGCGCGTCGGCATCGGCCTTGCGTGCTACGTCGAGGGCACCGGCGTCGGCCCCTACGAAGGCGGCCATATCCGAGTCGAGACCGACGGCAGCGTCGTGGTATCGACCGGCCTGACCACCCAGGGGCAGGGCCATCAGACCATGCTGGCGCAGATCGTCGCCGACGAGCTCGGCGTCTCGATGGACCGAGTGCGAGTCACCACGGGCGACACCCGCCGCTTCAAGTATGCCGTCGGCACGTTCGCCTCCCGCACCGCCGTGATGTCCGGCAGCGCCGTCGCCCTGACCGCCCGCACGGTGCGCGCCAAGGCGCTCAAGGTGGCAGCCGACGCGCTCGAGGCATCCGAGGAGGACCTCGAGATCGTCGACGGGCACGTCCAGGTCAAGGGCAGCCCGGGGGCTCGGATCGACCTGGGCGCGGTCGCTGTGCTCTCCAACCCGCTGCGCTACGCCTTCGACGAGGCGGCGGCCAGGGCCACCCAGTTCGCCGTACCCTCCGATCCGAACCAGCCACCGGTCGGCCCCGGTGAGGAGCCCGGCCTCGAGGGCACCGACTACTACTCACCCGTCGGCTCGACCTTCGCCAACGGCATGCATGCGGTCATCGTCGAGACCGACCCCGACACCGCCGAGATCACGATCCTGCGCTACTGCGTCGTGCACGACTGCGGCACGATCATCAACCCGATGATCGTCGAGGGGCAGGTCCACGGGGGGGTGGCGCAGGGTGTCGGGGGAGCGCTCTACGAGCGGATCGAGTACGACGACTCCGGGCAGCTGGTCAACGCGTCCTTCATGGACTTCCTGATGCCCTACGCCAGCGAGGTGCCGCACATCGAGATCGACCACCTGGAGACGCCGTCGCCGCTCAACCCGCTGGGGGTCAAGGGCGCCGGTGAGGCGGGTGTCATCCCGGGCTCGGCCGCCATCGCCTCGGCGATCGAGGACGCCGAGGGCATCGTCATCCGAGCCATGCCCATCTCCCCGAGCGATCTGTTCGACCTGCGTGGGAGATACTCACCTTCATGAAGGTTTCCGGGCGGGCCACCTTGCACGCGCCGCGCGCGGCGGTCTGGGAGGCGCTCAACGACCCCCGGGTGCTGGCGCGGACCATCCCCGGCTGTCAACGGCTCGAGACGATCGGCCAGGACGCCTACCAGATGACGCTCACGGCGGGCGTCGCCTCGATCAAGGGCGTCTACCAGGGAGAGGTGAGCCTGACCGAGCAGCAGCCGCTGGACACGTTCGTGCTCAAGGCGGCCGGTGCGGGTGGCCCCGGGACCGTGAGCGCCGACGTGCTGGTCAGCCTCGCAGAGGCTGGTGAGGCGACGACGACCCTCACGTACGACGCCGACGCGATCGTCGGGGGCATGATCGGGGGAGTCGGACAGCGCATGTTGTCCGGAGTCGCCAAGAAGACGGCGGCGGAGTTCTTCTCGGCCGTCGACGACGTGCTGACGGGCAAGACCGTGGCAGCTCCCGACACCGCCCCTCCGACCGACCAGGGCCGAACCGCCAGTGTCTTCGAGGCGCCGGGGTCGGCCGCCGCACGGGCTGGTGCCGGCGGCGTCGACTTCGTGCGCGGCGCCATGGTGGGCGCTGCTGCCGCGCTGCTCGGAGCTGTCGTCGGCGGCTGGCTCACGGGCCGCCGACGACCGGTCTAGGCCCACCGCCACCAGTCCATCGCCATACCCGCTGAAGGAGTCCCGATGCGCGCTTTCACCGCAGCAGCCCTCCAGGTGCAGCCGATCGCGGCGCCGCTCACTCGCGACATCGTCGCCGCCAACATCGAGCACTGCGTGAGCTGGATCAGGGACTGCGCCCACGACAGCGGCGCCGAGCTGATCGTGCTGCCCGAGACATGCACGACCGGTTTCACCCCCGGCCTGTCCCCTGACCAGCTCTGGGGAGTCGTCGACCCCCTCCCCGGTGACCAGACCCGCCCGCTGCACGACGTCGCGGCAGAGCTCCGCGTCCACCTCGTCTACGGCGCCTACGAGCGTGGGCCGCAGCGCGGTGTCGTCTACAACTCCTCGGTGCTGGTCGGCCCGGACGGGGCGACCCTGGGCGTCTACCACAAGACGCACCCGTTCTGCACCGAGATCGTCTCCGGCGGTGGATGGGTGACACCCGGCGATGACGTGTGTGTGGTCGACACCGAGCTCGGCAAGATCGGTATGACGATCTGCTTCGACGGCGACTACCCCGAGCTGTCGCGGATCACCGCGCTCAAGGGGGCGGAGGTCATCGTGCGGCCGTCGGCGCTGTTGCGCAGCGCGGACATCTGGGAGCTCACCAACCGGGCCCGCGCCTACGACAACCACGTGTTCGTCATCGGCTCCAACGCCACCGGGGTCGACCCGGCAGGGACGCTCTACTTCGGCAACTCGATGATCGTCACTCCCATCGCGGAGGTGGTGGCACGGGCGTCGTCGTTCGAGCAGTGGGTGTCGGCACGCCTCGACCCGGAGGGCGCGCTCGGTTCGCTGACGCCCGGGAGCAGCGTGCCGCAAGGCTTCGACCACCTCGCCGACCGCAACCTCGAGCTGATCAAGAACCACCTCGACACATTGGCAGGACCGGGCTCGACACCATTCGGCTACCGCCGCGCCGGTGCTCCGAAGCCGCACGAGGAGCCCTAGTGCCGATGATCCGCATCGGCCTCGACACGGGCGGCACCTTCACCGACGTCGTCGCTGTCGACGAGGAGACCGGCAGGCTCATGACGACGAAGACGCCGTCAACACCGGCCGACCCGGCCGTCGGCTTCATGACCGGCATCGACAAGATCCTGACCCGGATGGGACTGGGCGGCGACGCGCTGTCCGCGGTCTGCCACGGCACCACGGTGGCCACCAACAAGCTGCTCGAGGGCAAGGTCGAGAACCTGGGGTTCATCACGACCGACGGCTATGAGCATCTGCTCGAGATCGCCCGCCAATCCGTCCCCGACGGCTACGGCAACTCCTACTTCTGGGTCAAGCCGCCCCGCATCGTGCCGGCACACCGCGTGCAGACGGTCGGGGGCAGGCTCGGCGTCGACGGCTCCGAGATCCGCCCGTTCGACGAAGAGGCTGCCACTGTCGCAGCGGCATACTTCCGCGACGCCGGCATCGCCACCATCGGCGTCTGCTTCCTGCACTCCTACGCCAACCCCGACCACGAGAACGCGATGCGCGAGATCATCCACCGCGTGCATCCGGCCGCCGTCGTGTCCATCTCGTCGGACGTGCTGCGCGAGTACCGCGAATACGAGCGCTCCATGACGACGCTCGTCGACGCCGCCGTCAAGCCGAACATCACGCGCTACGTCGCCACCATCACAAGCCACCTCGACGCCTACACACGGGCCGGGTCCGACCCCGCACACCACGTCCCGTTCTACGTCATGAAGTCCAACGGGGGCGTATTGTCCGCCGACGAGGTGGTCCACCAGCCCATCACCACCGTGCTGTCCGGTCCTGCCGCCGGTGCTCTCGGGGCGGCTGCCGTCACGCACGCTGCCGGGTTCGACACCGTCGTCACCTGCGACGGCGGGGGTACGTCGACCGACGTGACGGTCGTCGTCGACGGCCGGCCGGCGCTGACCACCGAGGGCAGAGTCGGCGCCTACCCGAGCAAGGTCCCCATGGTCGACGTGGTGACGGTCGGGGCAGGCGGCGGCTCGGTCGCCTGGATCAGCCCCGAGGGCACGCTCAAGGTTGGTCCGCGGTCGGCGGGCGCCGATCCCGGGCCGATGTGCTACGACACGGGCGGCGAGGAGCCGACCATTACCGACGCCCACCTTCTGCTCGGCCGGATCCCGCTGCACCTGCTCGGCGGCGAGGTGCCGCTCCGGCCCGGGCTCGCCCGGCGCGGCATCGAGGCCCTGGCACGTGGGCTCGACCTGGGGTGGGAGCGGGCGGCCACCGGGATCTTGGAGATCTCCGCCTGGAACCAGGCCAACGCACTGCGCCAGATCACCGTCAAGCGCGGCCTCGACGTGCGCGAGTTCCATCTCGCGACGTTCGGAGGCTCTGGGTCGCTGCTGGCCTGTCGCCTCGTGGACGTGCTCGGCCTTCGTGGTGTGGTGGTGCCCCTCAACCCCGGCAACGTCTCGGCGTACGGCCTGCTCACCGTCGACGTACGCAACGACTACGTGCGGACCACCGTCGTGCGGCAGTCCAGGCTCGACACCGTTGCCCTGCAGGCGACCGTCGACGAGCTGACGGCCGAGGCGGACGCGGCGCTGGAGCGCGAAGGCTTCGCACCGGGGCGCCGACAGTTCGCGGTCACGGCCGACCTGCGCTACTTCGGGCAGGCCTTCGAGGTGCGGGTCGAGGTGCCGTCCGGACCCCTCACCCCGGTGGTCGCGGACCAGGTGGCGGACCGGTTTCATGATGAGCATCTGCGGCTCTACGGCTACGACTTCCGCGCTGACAGTCGCCAGGGGGTCGAGTGGGTGAACCTCCGGGTGAGCGGGATCGGGCCGATCCGCAAGCCCGAGATCAGCGAAGTCGCTGCGGGCACCGGGGCAGGGGGCGCCGTGACAGGCTCCCGCAGGGTCTACTTCGACGACTGGGTCGACGCCACGATCTATGACCGCGACCGGCTCGGAGCCGGGGACCGGCTCGTAGGCCCGGCTGTGGTGGAGGAGTTCTCCTCGACGGTGCCGCTGCATCCTGGCTTCACAGCAGTGGTCGACCGCTTCGGCAACCTGGTGATCAGCCGTGTCGACGAGCCCGCTGTCGCGCAGTCGGACGCCGCAGGGTCCGATCCGGGGGTCTCAGCGCCGCAGCAAAGCTCGAGCGACCGCACGGGCGTCGACCCGATCCTGGTCGAGATCGTCGAGGGCTATCTCGCCTCGGTCGAGCTGGAGGTGGAGACCGCGATCGGGCGCACGTCGCGCTCGCCGATGATCCGGGACGCTCATGACTACCGGGCCGGGATCCACGACCGCAGGCTCCGCAAGCTGACCGGTCGTTCGTACTCGGCCCTCGTGCAACCGGTCGTGCGCGACTTCCCGATCGAGCAGATGAGGCCCGGCGACATCTTCTTCCACAACGACGTCTACCAATCCGAGGGCGGGATCGGTCACCTCCCCGACCTGTGCGTCACGGCTCCCGTCTTCGCCCCAGACGGCGCGGAAGGGTCCGAGGTGGTGGCGTTCGTGCAGGCGTTCGGACACCACGACGACATCGGGGGAGCGGTCCCGGGCTCGATGCCGTCGCACGCCACCTCGGTGTTCGAGGAGGGGCTGATGGTGCCGCCGATCAAGCTCTGGGACGCAGGTGTGCCGTGCCAGCAGGCGCTCACGATCATGACCCGGAACTCGCGGATGCCGGAGTCGCTGGCCGCCGACCTCGACGCCGAGTGCTCGGCGTGCTTGATGGGGGCGCGTCGGATGTCGGAGCTGTTCGAGCGCTATGGGCGCGCCCGCGTCGAGGGGTGCTTCGACGCGATCCTCGACCAGACCACAGCGACGTTTCGGCGCGAGATCCTTGCCAAGATCCCCGACGGGTCGTACGTGTGGGAGGACTACGCCGAGCACGACGGGGTCGACGAGCCGAGGTTGCACACCCAGCGGATCACGCTGACGAAGGTGCCCGACGAGGGCGGCCGGCTGATCATCGACTTCGCGGGCACCGCCCCGCAGGCGAAGGGCCCGATCAACCATTGCGGCGACTACGCCGAGGGAAACTTCCTCAAGAAGTGGCTCGCGCCGATCCTGCGCAACCTCGCCGACACGCCTGAGCGGATGGCCCAGCTCGACGTGAACGAGGGGGTCGTGCCGCTGATCGAGATGAGGTTCCCTCCACCCGGGACGCTGCTGACACCGATCTTCCCGGCCCCGACCAACGCCAGGACGTTCGTCATCCTGCGCCTGCTCGGAGTGCTGGCCGGCGTACTCGCCAAGGCGGTCGACGGGCGGATGCCTGCCGACCAGGAGACGATCCGCTACACCGGTGTGTACGGCGACGACCTCGAGGGCAACCCCTACCTGATGCGGGAGGTCCTCGGTGGCGGGTCGGGCGGGCGCTACTACGCCGACGGCGAGGACACGATCCACGTCGTCCCCGACTCGCGCAACCTGCCGAGCGAGTTCAGCGAGAGCCGCTTCCCGTTCGTGGTGGAGCGCCTCGGCCTGGCCAAGGACTCCGGAGGGGCGGGTCGCTACCGCGGTGGCTGTGGCTACGACAAGCACATCCGGATGCTCGCCGACGCCCACTTCATGTCAATCGCCGACCGCTCGATCCTTTCGTGCTGGGGCGTCAACGGCGGCAAGGCCGGCCGGCCGTTCGAGGTCACCATCGACCCCGGCGGCCCCGGCGAGCGAACCGTGGACGCGCTGGCTGACGCCGAGTTCGTTGCCGCCGGGCAGGTGATCCGGATCCGAACCACCGGCGGCGGCGGGTGGGGCGACCCGCTCGAGCGGCCGTATGGTGACCTGGCGCGCGACATCGCCTGGGGCAAGGTCTCCGTGGCCGCCGCCGCCGCCGACTACGGCGTCCTCCTCCCCCCACCCGCCGAGACGCCAGCAACGGCCGAGAAACTGCGGCGTGTCGCGGTCGACGATGGCCTGCGGCTCGACTCGGACGGCATACCCGTGGTCGACGTCGAGGGGTCGGATGCCCTGCGGGCCCGACTGCGAACCGAGCGTGAAGCCAATCGCGATGCCGCCGGGACGCCGTTCTTCGACCGCGGACCCGGCTACGCCCGCCTGTCTGGCGGCGCCGCCTACCCCGACGTCGACCTGCTCTGACCCGCTCTCTCTCGCGAGGGGTCAAGCATTCCGCTCGAGGCGTCAAGCATTCCGCCCGAGGCGTCAATCGTTCCGCTCGAGGCGTCAAGCATTCCGCCCGAGGCGTCAATCATTCCGAGCGAGGCGTCAAGCATTCCGCCCGAGGCGTCAATCATTCCGAGCGAGGGGTCAAGCATTCCGAGCGATGAGCCAGCGTGTCGACGTCGGCGGCCGACCACGGAACCGCACTGTCACAGTGAACCTCTCACTGCCAACCCCCTTGGAAGGCAGATCATGACGAAGCTTGGCCTTGCGATGACCCTGGTGGCAGTGCTGAGTGCGTGCGGACAGACCCCGACCGGTCCGGCGAGTACGGATGCCGCGAGAACGGCTGTCTCACCGGCGGCCACGCCCGATCATCTATCGACCCGGCTCAGCTGCGACTCGGACATGCGCTCGACAGGGTTCCTGGACTACGTCCGCGGGGCGAAGGGGGCCCCGACTCCGCTGGCGGCGGCGAAGACGCACGCCGGTGACGGCGAGACGACCTATCTGGTTCGCCGCCAGGGCTGGGGCAAGACCGCCGTGTACGTCAACGCGGCCGGTGAGACCAAGGGCACCGCACACGTGATGAAGGCAAGCCCCGGCTGGCTGGTCGACCAGACCGAGCGTTGCGGTTGACCGACCAGCACCCGACGTACCCCTCGGCGAACAGATCAACAGCCCCCTGAGGGTCAGTCGACCAGCAGTCCCTGCCGCCGCCCCAACGCCGCCGCCTCGGTGCGGCCACTCGCGCCGAGCTTGGCCAAGATGTTGGAGACGTGCACGCTGACCGTCTTGGCGCTGATGAAGAGCTGGCGCGCGATCTCGGTGTTGCTGCGCCCGTCGGCGACGAGCCTCAAAATCTCGACCTCTCTCGCCGTGAGCGCCTCGTCGCGGCGGGGCGGCTTCGCCCCTCGAGCCGCCGGACTGGCGCCAAGAGATCGGAGCTCGCTGAGGAGCGGTTCGGCGCCGAGCCGACGAGCGGTGACCCGGGCTTCGTCGATGAGGCCTCGCGCGGCACTGCGTTCGCCCAACGCTCGCTCCACAGCGGCCAGCCGAGTCTGAGTGCGCGCGATCTCGAAGACGTGGCCGAAGGTACAGAACGCGGCAAGCGAGTCGCGCCACGCCTGCACCAGCACGTCTGCCGAGGGCGGGTTCACCCCGCTGAGCCACCGGAGCCGCGTATCCTCTGCGTGCGCCCGCGCTGCCCAGGCAACGCCTTCGGGCCCCATCGTGCGTCCGCGCCGCGCTCGGAGCTCCAGCGCCTCGGCAACCGAGACGGTGAGCGGTGCGCCCCGCTGCGCCAGCTGGGCCCGTTCTGACTCGCTCGACCGGCTCGCGTGCGACGCCAGCTGGCCGAGCAGGAGCGCAGCGAGGCGGACCTCCGCCAGGAGCGACGGCTGCTGCCAAACCCGGCGCACGAGACTCACGACCTCGTCGTGGATCGCGCAGGCGCCATCGATATCTCCGGCGTCCCCCAGTAGGTCGATGGCTGCGCTGCCGCTCACGATGGCGATCATCCCGTCGCGATGCCACCAGGTGCGGATTGCTGAAACCCGGGCCACCGCCGGCGCCTGCCCTCGCCCCGCGGCGACCATCAGGCCGGCCGCCGCCAGCGCCGACTCCGCCATACCGGGTGGGGACTGGCCGCTGACGTCGACCGTGCGGTCGACGTCGTCCCACTCGCCCCTGATGTACGCCGTGATGGCCGCCATCGCCCGTGCGTCCAGCCCATACGGAGCCCACGGGCGCACGGCCTCCACCGCACGCCGCGCCGCCTGGTCGAAGACCTGGTGTGCCTGGTCGAGCTGGCCGGCCTCGTAGTGGACGTATCCGAGGTTGTGCAGACCTCGAAGCTCGCCCATGACGTCACCCAGAGCGCGGGCCTGGTTCACGATGTCGAGCAGAGCCTGGCGCGTGACTCGCGGATCGTCGGCTCGCTCGTCGAGACGGCTCAGGGTGGTCGCCGCGTCCGCGACGACCGTGGGCAGGTCGAGCTGACGCCCCAGGGCCAAGGCTTCGCCTGCCCACCGGAGGGCGTCGTCGTCTCGCTGGCGGTTGGAGCTCGCCCGGGCATGCAGCCCGAGCAGGCGCGCCCGGACGGCGCTCGGCGGGTCCGTCGGGACGAGTCCCAGCGCCTCGGTCGTCACATCGAGGGGGTCGAGGTCGGTGTCGCTCAGCAGGGCAGCGGTGGCGAGGGCGAGGAGCAGGCGCACGCGGTCATCGGCGCTGGCCGAGTGCGGAAGCTGCTTGATCTGGTCCCGGACCAGTTCGACCGAGCGGTAGGGCCGACCGGCAGCCGTCACCGCCTCGCTGGCGCGGATCGTGAGGTCGATGACGTCGACGCGACCGTCATTGGACTCGGCGAGCCCGACCGCCGGGTCGGTGACGAGCTCGAGTGCCAGCTTGTAGTGCTGGGCCGCCTCGTCCGGTCCGCCGACCGACATCGCTTCGTCGCCGGCCTCGATGCTGGCGAGGACGGCGGTCGGGTGGTCGTGGGCGGCCCGCGCGTGGCGCGCCACCTCCGCGGCCGTGGTAGCGGCAGTAGCACGGCCGAGCGCCTGCGAGTAGGCGCTGTGCAGGCGAACACGCTCCCCGGGCAGCAGGTCGTCGTAGACCGCCTCCGCCAACAGAGCGTGGCGGAAGGCATAGCTGTCCCCGCCAACCCGCACGAGGACGTTGCCCTCGACCGCCGTGCGCAACGCCGCGTCGAGCGCGGCGTCGTGAAGCCCGACGACCTGCGACAGCAACGTGTGCGACACGCGGCGACCGGCCACCGAAGTAGCCCGGACGACGGCGCGGCTCGCGTCGTCGAGCTGGTCGAGGCGGATGAGCAGCAGATCGGCGAGGTCGTCGGGCAGGCTCGGGGAGCCGAGCTCCGTCGCTCCGACCAGCTCCTCGGCGAAGAAGGCGTTTCCCTCCGCGCGTTCGACGATCACATGCATGTCACGCTCACGCAGGGCCCCGGGATGGATGGTGTGCACCAGGCGGCGCATGTGCGGGTCGCTCAACGGCGCGAGCTGGACTCTGCTGACCTGCGGAAGTCGGGACCACTCGGCGGCGGCGCTGCGCAGCGGATGCCGCCGGTGCAGGTCGTCGCTGCGGTATGACGCGACCACCGAGACCGGCTGCGAGAACTGTCGCGCGAAGAGGAAGCTGATCATCTCCCGGGAGGACCGGTCGGCCCAGTGCACGTCCTCGAGGATCACGAGCAGCGGTCCCGCCTCGCCGAGCTGGGCCAGCGCCTGATGCACGGCCTCGAAGAGCTCGCCCCGCTCCACCCGGAGCAGCTGTGCTTGGTCGGAGTCGGACAGCCGCATGCTCGGCATCAGCCGACGCACGCCCGGGTTGGCCCGCGCCAACGACTCAGCGAGCGTTGGAGACTCCGAGCTCAGCCGCCCGAACACCTCGCTGAACGGCAGATAGGGCAGTGCGCTGTCGCCGAAGTCGAGACAGTGGCCGATCAGCACGCGCCAGCCGCTGCCGGCGGCCTGCTCGCGAAGCTCGGCGAGCAGCCGGCTCTTGCCAACCCCGGCGTCACCGCTGAGGAGCACTGACGCCGACAGCGCTTGTGCCGCATCGAGCCCGATCAGCTCGACGAGCTGACCGAGCTCGGCGTCGCGTCCGATCAGCGGGCGCTGGGGTCGGCTGTCGGCTGGCACAAGAGACATCATCCCCGTCGCCGCCGACAGATCCCAGCCGACGGACTCCATCGCCTCGATGTCTGCCTGGCGGCGCTAGCGGCTGCTCAGTGACTCGGGGAGGCGACGGGCGACTTGCGTTGTGACACGGTGCGTTGCCAGCGGCTGACCTGTCGCAGGGTACGGCGGCGACGCGAGGTCCTCCGCGGGGCGAAGTCGGCCATGATCCGCTCCCGTCGGTAGTCGAGCTCGGCACTGAGGAAGGGTTCAGGTGTGGACAACATGATGGCTCCTTGTCGGTTCGATCCGATGACTCGGTTCGATGTGATGACTTGAGCCTCGTCCGCTAAGGGGGGTCGGCACATGAGGACTACGCCTTATCTATGCCGTGGGCAGCGCCTTATCTGAGCGCCGTCGGTCCTCTGGGCCCGGCTGCCTCGACCGGGCCTCACCTGCGATCGGCTCGCGGTGTCACCATGGCCCGGTGCCCCGCATCGACTCGGCCAGCGACATACCGCCCCCGACCGACCTTGCCGCCGCGCCGCGCCAGTTGCTGACGCAGTTCGCGCACACGATCGGGGAGTCGGCGGCCGCCGCGATCTGCGCCGACCTGCTCGAGGGCGCGGCAGCTGCCACGCACGCGAGCGCCTTGCCCTACCTGGCCGGACGCCCGGCCGCGCCGATGCTGGAGGGCCGCTGGGGACCGGACTACTGGCTGCGGGTGTGGGGCGCCCGAGGGTTGCTCTACGTCTGGAATGACCGGGTGGCACCAGCCGTGGTCGCCGGCATCGTCGACGAGCAGTGGCGGGTGGCAGAGATGTGCCTCAAGGTGGCGGCGCGCCGGGAGCTTGGGGAGGCCGGACCGGGCGCCGAACGGCTGATGGTCCACGAGCGCCCTCGGGTGCGCCAGGCTGCACTGCGCGCCTTGGGCGTGGTGGGCGACACCGAGCACGTCGCCGTCGTGCGCACGGCCCTGAACGACGATGACTTCGGCGTACGGCGGGCAGCTGCCCGCGCGTTGCGCGCTATGGTGACACGGCTCGACGTCGACCTGGCCGACGACGTAGACCTTGGCGCGTAGGTCACCGCTACAGTCGGACCGGACAGCTGACCTGGGCTGCTGGGCGGCCACCCCGGCACCGGCCCCTCGGGCAGGCGGACAGGCGCAAGATGGACGAGGAGGACGTGCATGCGGGTGCTCGTCGCGCTGGGTGGCAACGCCATGACCGCCGTCGACGGCAGCGCTCGGGCCGAGGATCAGATCGCCGCTGCGGAGATCGCCATGGCCAGCGTCGCCGACCTGGTCGTCGACGGCGTCGACGTCGTCATCACACACGGCAACGGCCCGCAGGTCGGCAACCTGCTCGTCAAGAACGAGCTGTCGGCAGGCGTCGTCCCGCCGGTGCCGCTCGACTGGTGCGGCGCCCAGACGCAGGCCACGCTCGGCTTCATCTTGATGAACGCGCTCGAGGCCGCACTGGCGGCCCGCGGCGTACGTCGTCCGACCGCCGCTGTGGTGACCCGGACCCGGGTCGACCCGGACGACCCGGCCTTCGCAACGCCGACGAAGCCGATCGGGCGCTACCTCCCGAAGGAGGAGGCCGCGGTGCTCTTCGAGCACGGCCAGGAGTTTGAGGACCGGGGCAAGCGGGGGTGGCGCCGCGTCGTGGCCTCCCCCGAGCCTCGCGAGATCCTCGACGCCGGTGTCGTGGCTACCCTGGTCAGCCAGGGCCACGTGGTCATCGCGAACGGTGGTGGAGGCATTCCGGTGGTCCGCGATGACGACGGCAGACTTCGCGGCGTCGAGGCGGTCATCGACAAGGACCTCGGGGCCGCGCTGCTCGCGCACACCCTCCGTCTTGACCGGCTCGTGATCGCGACCGACGTCGAGCATGCGGTCGTGGGCTTCGGCACGGACGAGGCCCGAGACCTCGGTGAGGTGTCTCTGACACAGATGCGGGACTACGCCGCGCAGGGACACTTCGCGAGCGGGTCGATGGGACCGAAGGTGGAGGCGATCTGTCGGTTCGTGGCCGCCTCGCAACGGCCCGCAATGATCACGAGCCTCGCCCACATCGTCGCCGCGGTCCGCGGAGAATCCGCAACAGTCGTCCTACCCGATCCAGACACCGTCCGCTAGGAGCCCGCCTTATGCCGCAGCCCATCGAGGTCCGCAAAGTTCCGATCAACCACGTCTCCGACGCGAGCGGGCTCGCAGAGCTGATCGACACCGGTGTCATCGACGCCGACCGGGTCGTCGCCGTTATCGGCAAGACGGAGGGCAACGGCGGAGTCAACGACTACACGCGGATCATCGCCGACCGCGCCTTCCGGGAGGTGCTCGTCGACAAGGGCACCCGCTCGGCCGAGGACGCCAAGCAGGTGCCGATCGTCTGGTCGGGCGGCACCGACGGGGTGATCAGCCCGCACGCCACGATTTTTGCGACGCTGCCTGAGGACCGGGGCGAGTCGACCGACGAGCCCCGCTTGACCGTCGGCTTCGCGATGAGCGAGCAGCTCTATCCGGAGGACATCGGACGGGTCACGATGGTCGAGAAGGTCGCCGACGCGGTCAAGACCGCGATGGAGCGTGCCGGCATCGACGATCCGGCTGACGTGCACTACGTGCAGACCAAGACGCCGTTGTTGACGATCCACACGATCCGCGACGCGAAGGCGCGCGGCAAGACGGTATGGACCGAGGAGACGCACCAGTCGATGGACCTGTCCAACGGGTGTACGGCGCTGGGCGTGGCCGTCGGCTTAGGCGAGATCGGGATGCCCGGCGACGACGACGTCATGCACAACCGGTCACTCTTCTCGGCGGTGGCATCGTGCTCGTCCGGGGTCGAGCTGGACCGGGCGCAGGTGGTCGTCGTCGGCAACGCGCGGGGCGTCGGCGGCCGCTACCGGGTCGGCCACAGTGTGATGAACGATGCCCTCGACTCCGACGGCATCTGGGCCGCCATCCGCGACGCCGGCCTGGAGCTTCCCGAGCGGCCGCACGTCAGCGACATCGACGGGCGCCTGGTCAACGTGTTTCTGAAGTGTGAAGCATCGCCGGACGGCATGGTCCATGGCCGTCGCAACGCGATGCTCGACGACTCCGACGTGCACTGGCACCGCCAGATCAAGGCATGTGTGGGCGGTGTGACCGCGGCGGTGACCGGTGACCCGGCCGTGTTCGTCTCCGTGTCCGCCGCCCATCAGGGGCCCGAAGGCGGTGGTCCCGTGGCGGCCATCGTCGACCTCGGCGCCGACCCCACCGGCTACCGGGCCTGACGTCCGACTCAGCTCAGCGGATTCCTGGCTCAGCTGATCTGGAAGGTCGCAGTATGGGTCTGGCCTGGGTGCAGCCTGACCAGGTCGATCCCGGAGCGGAAGGCGTTGGGCGGGCAAGTCATGGGTTCCACCGCGAGAGCGGCCCTGGCCCCGCTGGGAAGGGTGTCGCCGCTGAAGAGCTGCAGCCACGGGTACGCCGTGTCGACGGTCAGCGTGGCGCGTCGGCCCGTCTCCGGGTCGGCGAGCGACACCGCGGCGTGGCCGTCGGTGTAGTCGACGTCGCCGAAGGGGTTGTCGAACGACGTACCGCCGATCGGGCGTGGTGACCTGAAGTCGAAAGGGCCACCCTCCACAGGCACGGCAGGCGACGGGATGCCACGCTCGCTCATCTCGCTGCGCGTGGCCGCTGGCAACGTCAGGACGCACGCGTCGATCCGGCGCCCGACGCTGAGGTAAGGATGAGCGCCGGCTCCGTAGGGCGCCGCCGAGTTACCGATGTTGACCGCCGAGATCGTCACCTGCAGACCGGCCGAACCGAGCGCGTAGTCGACCGCCAGGTCGAGCTCGAATGGGTACCCGGGCTGCGGATGCAGCCGGTAACTGGCCCGCGCGACGGTGCGCGACAGATGGTCGAGGTGCCAGTTGGCCCAGCGCGTCAGCCCGTGGGAGGCGTTGTGCTTGGCCGGCTCCGACAGCGCGAGCTGACGGCTGACCCCCGCGAACTCGTAGCGCCCGTTCTCGATCCGGTTCGGCCACGGGAGCAGGAGCTGGCCTCGCCCGTAGGTGGGCATCTCGTCGGCGGCGTAGCCGGCCACGACGTCAGATTCGTCCTTGCGCAGGGCGCGGATCCCCCCGCCGACCTCGACGACCTCGGCCTCATAGCCGGCACTGCGCAGCACGATGACGCGTCCTGTCGGAGAACCCATGAGCCGACTCTGACACACCAGGCGCCTCGGCGACACGGCGGAGGCCAAGGCCGGGATCCGTGCTAACCCAGTGCCAGCCAACGCCTGTGTCGCCGAGATGCTTGCCCATGCGCGGGTCCGTCCGCGGCTGAACGTGACCCGCTACTCCCGGGTCTTCGCCGACCTCCGCAACCGGGCCCAGCTCGACCGGCTCGGGGACAACGGCTTCGCGCCCGGTCCACTGGTCGGCTGTCATGCGCTACGACGCCGCTGGTCGGAGCCTGTGCGCGAAGCCCACACGAGGTGTTTCTCGACCACCCGGGCTCGGTGAGCGGGAGTCCGCCGCAATGGCAGCAGTGGGTGGACGGGAGCAGGGACTTCCGGCCCGAGTTCTCCTGGGTTGTGGTCGTCCTCGCCGTCGCGCGTCACGGGCCCGGGAGCGCCTGTTCCGTCGAGACCGTGACGTCGGCGCACTCTCGGGTCGAGTTGCGGGCGAAGTGCGCCTCCTCCAGATCCATCCAGGCGCGCCAGTTGGTCTCGGCCTGCCTCCCGTCTCGAAGCAGGCCGCGCTCCATCCTCGTGTCGCGCGCGGCCTCGACCCAGACGAGGACTGCCCGGTACGTCGCGTACGCCCGCGCTCCCGACCCGCATCCTTCGACTAGCAGCACTTCGGGCGGCTCCAGGAAGATCCAGTTCGCGAAGCGACCGGCGTCCCAGTCGTAGCGCTGCCACCACGTCGACTCACCACGGGCGAGCGGCTCGAACACCTGGCGCAACAACCTGGGCTCGAGGTCGACGCGAAGCCCCGCCCAGCCCTCGTAGAAGTCGTCCATGTGCAACACCGCCGTCGACCAGCCGCGCCTGGACAGGCTTCCCGCCAGAGCGCCCGCAAGCGTGGTCTTCCCGGACCCGGCCGGCCCGTCGACGCAGACCAACCGGGTGCCCCCGAGGCTCGGCGGCCCCGATTCGACCAGCCCGACGACCTCGTGCAGCAGGCCAGGGCTCGACGTCACGCCGCCATGCTGTCACGGTCGAGTGCGGGCTGGGTGCGACCGTGGGTACGGTGCGACGATGACGTCTCTGCCGCGTCCCGGCTCCGCCGGTGACGACGGGTCGCCCGACCCAGCCCTGGCCGACGCGCTGGCATCCTGCAGCGGTACCGCATCGGACCCGGTCGTGCTGGCGTCGTTGTGCCGCTCGCGCCTGCTCGTGCCGGTCGTGGCTATACCCGGTGAGCCGGCGCGCGGATCGTCATCGGACGTCGACAGGTCCGCCGATATCGCGGCAGTCCTCATGCAACGCTGCGATGGCCGCAAGGCGCTGCTCGCCTTCACCGGGATCGCCGCGATGCGCGGCTGGAACCCTGACGCCCGGCCGGTGCCGGTGTCTGCGCGGGACGCCGCGCGGTCTGCACTGGGCGAGGGTGCCGACGCTCTGCTGGTCGACGTGGCGGGCCCGGTGATGTACGCGGTGGAGACCGAGGACCTGCGGCACCTCGCCGCCGGGCACGTCATGGCGCCGACGTCGGCCGGCTATGTGTGGCTCGCGACGGACGGCTAGCCAGCGGCAAGCCGCCTCGATATGACGACGCGGCGCCGGGCTGCTAGCCTGAAGGTGACCAATCTGTCCTTGCCGTCGTAGTGACGGGAATCAAGTCCGGTTCGGATGCGTTTCGACAGATGCACAAGCGGAGACCACCTCCCACCCGCATCGGCTCCCGGGCCGTCGGGTCAGGTCGCGAGGCGACTCGTCTCGCCGTGACTGCGGCGACGGCCGTTCTCGCACTGGCGGCTTCCGCACGTGATAGCGCGGAGGCCTTTTGTGTGTCAGGAACCATCTGACACCGACGGGGCCCGCGTCGCCCCACCGGACAACATACGCAGGAGGACCCATCAGCACAGAGTTGCGCGTCAACGACCGTATCCGCGTCGCCGAGGTGCGCCTCGTCGGCCCCAACGGCGAACAGGTCGGCATCGTCCGGATCGACGACGCCTTGCGACTGGCCCAAGAGTCCGACCTCGACCTCGTCGAGGTGGCACCCACGGCCCGCCCGCCGGTCTGCAAGCTCATGGACTACGGCAAGTTCAAGTACGAGAACGCCCAGAAGGCACGCGAAACGCGGCGCAACCAGACCAACACAGTCATCAAAGAGATGAAGCTTCGCCCCAAGATCGACGCCCACGACTACGAGACCAAGAAGGGTCACGTCGTGCGCTTCCTCAAGGCGGGCGACAAGGTCAAGATCACGATCATGTTCCGCGGACGCGAACAGCACCGGCCCGAGCTCGGGTTCCGGCTGCTGCAGCGGCTCGCCGGAGACGTCGACGAGCTGGGGTTCGTCGAGTCGGCGCCCAAGCAGGACGGTCGCAACATGATCATGGTGCTAGGCCCGCACCGCAAGAAGTCAGAGGCCAAGGCCGAAGTACGCGCCGAGCGAGACCGCAGGGCCGCGGCACGTGACGCCGACCGCGCCCTCGAGCAGGCCGTGCGCACCGAGCGCTCAGAGGCGGCCAAGGACGAGCCCAAGCGGGAGCGTCGTCGGTCCGAGAACCTCGACCTGGACATGTGAAGCTGCGCCCACCCACCGGTGGGCGCCTGAGAAGAAGAGGAAGCGGTCATGCCGAAGATGAAGAGTCACTCAGGGACGAGCAAGCGCGTGCGGATCACGGGCTCGGGCAAGATCTTGCGCCAGAAGGCCGGCAAGCGTCACAACCTGGAGCGGAAGCCCTCGACGATGACCCGCCGGATGAGTGGTACGACCGAGGTGTCGCCAGCGGACGCCAAGAAGGTCAAGAAGCTTCTCGGCAGGTGAAGCGAACCGGAAGCCGTCGCCCACGACTCTCGTCGTCACGATCGTGAGCAACTGCGCGATCTTGGCTCAATCTTCGCGGCTTACGCCGCCTCAAGCCATCTAGGAGTACAGAAGTGGCACGCGTCAAGCGGGCAGTCAACGCCCACAAGAAGCGCCGTCAGACCCTCGAGCTGGCGGCCGGTTACCGTGGGCAGCGTTCGCGGCTCTACCGCAAGGCCAAGGAGCAGGTCGCGCACTCACTGGTCTACAGCTACCGCGACCGTCGGGCCAAGAAGGGCGAGTTCCGCAAGCTGTGGATCCAGCGGATTAACGCCGCCGCCCGCGCGAACGGCATGACCTACAACCGGTTCATCCAAGGCCTTCGTGAGGCCGGCGTCGAGGTGGACCGCAAGATCCTCGCCGACCTGGCCGTCAACGACTCGGCCGCGTTCGCCCAGCTCGTCGACCTGGCCAAGGCCAGCGTGCCGCAGCAGGCCGAGAAGGCGTCGGCCTGAACCGGGCCGGGGCCTGATCCCGCTAAGCCCGTCCCGTCGACCAGGCTGTCATGGCGAGCCCTGAGCTGCTGACCTCCCGATCATCACGGGTCAAGGCGGCCCGCCGGCTTACCAGGCGGGCACATCGGGTGTCTGAGCACGCGTTCTTGGCCGAGGGGCCGCAGGCGGTCTGCGAGGCGCTGGCGCTGCCTGGCTGCCTCGTCGAGGTCTTCGCGACGGATGACGCGTCGCAGCGCCACCGCGAGCTGCGCGAGTCCGCGGCGGACAGCGGTGTCGCGTGGCGGCTCGTCGACGATGCGGCGCTGGCCGGCCTCTGTGACACGCTGTCGCCCCAAGGCGTGGTGGGACGCTGCCACGCGCTCGACGTCTCGATGGCCACAGTGACCACGACGCACCCCAGGCTCGTCGCGGTCTGCGCAAGCGTCCGTGACCCCGGCAACGCAGGAGCAGTCATCCGCTGCGCCGACGCGGCCGGGGCGGACGCCGTCGTCTTGGCGGGAACGTCGGTCGACCCTTACAACGGCAAGGCCGTACGGGCGTCGGCCGGCTCGCTGTTCCATCTGCCGATCGTCACCACGGTCAGCGTCGAAGACGCTGTCACCTCTCTGCGCGAAGCCGGGCTCGTCGTGCTCGCGGCCGACGGCGCAGGCGCCGACCTCGACGACCTCGACGACTCGGGCGGGCTGGATCGCCCGACCTGCTGGCTGTTCGGGAACGAGGCATGGGGGTTGCCAACGGCGGATGCCGCGCTAGCAGATCAGGTCGTCGCCGTACCCATCCATGGGCGCGCGGAAAGCCTCAACCTGGCGACCGCCGCGGCGGTTTGTCTCTACGCGTCCGCCCGTGCCCAGCGGCGTCACGTCGGCGGCGCAGGGTGAAGCGCGTCCGAGCAGGCTTACGCCGAACACGACGAGCCCGCTGACGAACGCGGAGCTGGGCAGCGTCACCACCAGGACCAGACAGGCGACGACGCCGGCCAGGTTCAGCCCCCGCGGCTAGTTCTTGCGGCGTGCTGCCCCGTCCACCGGAGCCGCGCCTCGCTATGAGGAGGCGATACGAGGCGATTGCCCGGTCGGACCGCTAATCTGCTGGTGGATGAGTTGCAAGGAGGCCTCCTTGTCGGACGTGGAAAGCGGCCGGCTGCTCGACGAACTGCCGGACGGTGTCGTCATCGCTGACGACGCCGCGCTTATCACCCACGTCAACGTCGCGGCAATCCGGCTCCTCGAGGCGGAGCCGGCGGTGGGCGCCGGGTCCTCTCTGGCCGACGTGATGGCGCTGCAGAACCTCGAGGGCGAGGACTGGATCTCCTGTGTCGACCCCTATCACGGGTTGGCAGTGCGCAAGTCTCTGGTGGAGACGTCGTGGCGCACGATGTCGGGACGCGAGGTGCTCATCACCGGACTGCTCCACCGCGACTCGCCTGCTGGCCCCGTGCGACAGGTGGCGGTGAGCGTAAGGGATGCGCGGGCGCGCCAGTTCGTCGATGCCGAGCGTTCGGACCTCGTCGCAACCGTCGCCCACGAGCTGCGGTCTCCGCTCACTGGGGTCAAGGGCTTCACGTCCACGCTGCTGTCCAAGTGGGACCGTTTCAACGAGGAGCAGAAGCTGCTCATGCTGCGCACTGTCGACGCCGACGCCGACCGGCTGACCCGGCTCATCGCCGAGCTTCTCGATGTGGCTCGCATCGACTCCGGCCGGCTCTCGGTGCACAAGGAGCCGGTCGACCTGGTCGCTGCGATCTCTCAGCAGATCGAGCCGTTGACGGCCGCGGACGGGCGCGAGATCAGGCTCCATGCGAGCGACCAGCCCAAGGTCTGGGTCGACAGGGACAAGCTGGCGCAGGTGGTGGCCAACCTGGTCGAGAACGCTGTCCGACATGGCGACGGAGCCGTCGATGTGAGCGTCCGCCGGACCGATGCGGGCGGTGCTGAGGTGATGGTCGACGACGAGGGGCCAGGCATCGCCGAAGAGATCAGGCCGCGCGTCTTCACGAAGTTCTGGAAGCACGGCCGCGCCGGGGGTTCCGGGCTCGGGCTCTACATCGTCGGCGGCCTGGTCGACGCCCACGACGGGGATGTTCATGTCGAGTCGTCCCCGGCGGGCGGCGCCCGGCTGCGGGTGGTGCTGCCCGACGGCCGTCCTGCCGTGCTCGACTAGCTGGTTCGCGGCGGGATCCGTTGGCCGGCGATCTGGCGTCGTCGGCGTACTGGTGGGTCGACGCCCTGACGCCGAACCGGGGACGAGCAGAGCCGAGTCGGCCGAGGAACTGGCGTGGCCTGGGAAGGATCGGATGGGAGGGATCGGAGGGGAGGAATCGGCCGGGACGCGCACGGCAAGTGCCTGGTCTGCCTGGGAGATCTGCCATGTGAACACTGCACATGCAGTGTTCACATGGCAGATGCACCGGGGCGCCGGCGTGGGCAGCCGGAAACCGGTTCGCGGGGACGAACGGGTGTTTCCTAGACTTGGCGGCATCCGCCGAGGAGGGCGGCACCCGCCGAAAGCCCGCACGGCGCGTGGGCGCTTTGGGCACGAGCGAGCGGCGTACCCCGCCGGGAAGGAGTCGAGGCAGCCAATGTCGGGCCCGAGCAGCAGCTACGACCCGGTCGAGGTGACGCCGCTGCATGCTGACCAGGTCGCTGCGATGCGCGATGCCGCCGTGGCGGCCATCGAGGCGGCGAGCGACCTCGACGAGCTCAAGCAGGTACGGCTGGCCCATGCCGGCGACCGTTCGCCGCTGAGCCTCGCCAACCGGGAGATCGGAGCCCTCCCGCCGCAGGCACGCAAGGACGCCGGAATGCGGGTCGGCCAGGCGCGCAAGGCCGTTACCGAGGCGCTCAGCCGGCGCACCACGATCCTCGAGGCGCACCACGAGGAGCAGATGTTGGCGGAGGAGTCCGTCGACGTCACGCTGCCCTACGACCGCGCACCGCGCGGTGCCCGGCACCCGCTCACGACGATCCAGGAGCGCATCAACGACGTCTTCGTCGCGATGGGATGGGAGGTCGCCGAAGGGCCCGAGGCCGAAGCCGACTGGCTGAACTTCGACGCCCTCAACCTCGGCGCCGACCATCCGGCGCGAAGCATGCAGGACACGATGTTCGTCGAACCCGAGGACGCCGGTGTGGTCCTGCGTACGCACACATCGCCGGTCCAGGCCCGCACGATGCTGACGCGGGAGCCGCCGATGTACGTCGTCTGCCCTGGCCGCACCTACCGGACCGACGAGCTCGACGCGACCCATACTCCCGTCTTCCACCAGGTGGAGGGGTTGGCGGTCGACACCGGCCTGACGATGGCGCACCTCAAGGGCACCCTCGACCACTTCGCGGCCGCCATGTTCGGAGCCGGCATCTCGACCCGTTTCCGGCCGTCCTACTTCCCGTTCACCGAGCCGTCCTGTGAGGTAGACCTGGTGTGCTTCGTTTGCCGCGGGATCGAGCCCGAGGTGGGAACGTGCCGCACCTGTGGCGGCGAGGGGTGGATCGAGTGGGGCGGCTGCGGCGTCGTGAACCCACGCGTGCTTGTCGCCTGCGGCATCGACCCGGACGAGTACTCCGGGTTCGCGTTCGGGATGGGCGTCGAGCGAACGCTGATGTTCCGCCACGGAGTCGAGGACATGCGGGACATGGTGGAGGGTGATGTGCGTTTCACGCTTCCGTTCGGGATGGAGGTCTGATGCGGGTCCCCGTGTCGTGGCTGCGCGACCACGTCGACCTGCCGCCCAACGTCAGCCTGGCCGACCTCGCCGATCGGCTCACCATGCTCGGGCTCAAGCTGGAGGCGATCCACGCCGTTGGGGCCGACGTGCAGGGGCCGCTGGTGCTCGGCAGGGTGCTGAGCATCGACGTCGAGGAGCACTCCAACGGCAAGACGGTGCGCTGGTGCCAGGTCGATGTGGCGGAGAGCGCCCCGCGCGGCATCGTCTGTGGCGCCGCCAACTTCGCGGTTGGCGACCTCGTCGTCGTCTCGCTGCCGGGGGCGGTGCTCGCGGGTGGTTTCCAGATCGCCGCCCGCACAACCTATGGTCACGTTTCGGACGGCATGATCTGCTCCGCCCGTGAGCTCGGGCTCGGTGATGACCACGCCGGCATCCTCGTGCTGGGTACCGACGAGGGTCAGCCAGGCGACGAAGCCGCCGACGTGCTGCACCTGCGTGACGACGTGATCGAGTTCGAGATCAACCCCGACCGGGCTTATGCGCTCTCGGTGAGGGGAGTGGCGCGGGAGACGGCAACGGCATACGACCTGCCGTTCGACGACCCGGCTGTGATGCTGCCCGCGGCTGCCACCGGGGACGGTTACCCGGTCCGCGTCGACGACGAGACCGGCTGCGACAACTTCGTGGCCCTGGAGGTGTCGGGCTTCGACGCCACCGCACCGACGCCCCGGTGGCTCGCCCGTCGTGTGCAGCTGGCCGGGATGCGGCCGATCTCACTGTCGGTCGACGTCACGAACTACGTCATGCTCGAGCTGGGCCAGCCGATCCACGGCTACGACAGGGCCGCGTTGACCGGTCCCATCGGCGTACGTCGGGCGGCGGCGGGCGAGGCGCTGACCACGCTGGACGGCACTCACCGCCTGCTCGATCCCGAAGACCTGCTTATCACCGACGACTCAGGACCGATCGGCCTGGCCGGCGTGATGGGCGGCCAGTCCACCGAGATGAGTGCCACCACGACCGAGGTCGTCATCGAGGCCGCCCACTTCGACCCCGTCTCGATCGCCAGGACGGCGCGGCGCCACAAGCTGCCGAGCGAAGCGTCGAAGCGGTTCGAGCGCGGCATCGACCCCACGATCGGGGCGGTCGCCGCCCTGCGCGTCGCGTCGCTGCTTGTCGAGTTCGGGGGCGGCACAATCGCGCCGACGGCCATGTCGGTCGGGACGCCCGCGGCTCCGCAGGCGATCGAGCTGGCCGACGACCTGGCGGGACGTGTCGCAGGCTTTGTCATCGACGCTGAGCTGGCAGCGGCCGCCTTGCGCACGGTCGGATGCACTGTCAGGCACGCTGACGGTGAGATCCGTGCCGTCCCGCCGCCATGGCGCCCCGACCTTACCGACCCCTACGACCTCGTCGAGGAGATCGTACGCATCGTCGGCTACGACAAGGTGCCAAGCGTGCTGCCTTTCGCTCCCGCCGGGCGAGGCCTGACGCCACGCCAGCGGATGCGCCGCAGGGTCGGGATTGCGCTCGCGGCCGCCGGCTATGTCGAGACGCTCAACTATCCCTTTGTCGGCGAGCACGACTGGTCGGCGTTGCAGCTCGAGCCGGACGACCGACGCCGTGACGCACTGCGGATCGCCAACCCGCTGTCCGACGAGGATCCGCTGCTGCGGACGACAATGCTTCCCGGCCTGCTGCGGGCGCTGGCCCGCAACGTTGGCCGGTCGACGACCGATCTCGGTCTCTACGAGCTAGGGGCGGTGTTCCTGCCGCCGACGGGTGAGCGGCCCAAGGCCCCCCGGCTCGGCGTCGACCGCCGGCCCAGCGACGACGAGCTCAAGCAGCTGGAGGCAGCGCTGCCCGACCAACCCCTCCGCATCGGCATCCTCGTCTCGGGCCTTCGTGGGCAGGTGGGCTGGTGGGGGAGCACCCCACAGGGCTCGTGGGCCGACGCAGTCGAGGCCTGCCGGGTGGCGGCCCGCGCGCTCGGCGTGGAGATCGAGGTGGTGTCCACCCGGCTGGCGCCCTGGCATCCGGGTCGCTGCGCTCAGGTCCTCGTCGGCGGCACCGTGCTCGGGTATGCCGGTGAGCTCCACCCCAAGGTCTGCGCCCGCTACGGCGTACCCGCCCGCACCGCAGCTGCGGAGCTCGACATCGACACGCTCATGCAGCACGCCGCCCAGATTGTGCAGGCACCTCACTTGTCGCACTTCCCGGTCGCGAAGGAGGACGTGGCGCTCATCGTGGACGCTGGCGTCGCGGCCGCCCAGGTCGAGGCCGCGCTGCGCGAAGGCGCAGGCGGCTTGTTGGAGTCGGTGCGCCTGTTCGACGTCTACAGCGGGGAGCAGGTCGGCGACGGTCGCAAGTCGCTCGCCTACGCCTTGCGCTTGCGGGCACCGGACCGCACGCTGACCGAGGCGGAGATCCGCTCAGCTGTCGACGCGGCCGTCGCCTGTGCGACCGAGCGGCTTGGCGCGATCCAGCGCACCTGAGCTCCTCGTGTCGTCGCCACGCTCAGGCCCCCGTTCGGCGACGAGCACCGCAGCTACGTGCTCTTGCCGACATCGCAGAATCAGGCCACCGGCTACGCACGGTCTGTGGCGTTTTGTCACAGAGACAGAAATCGACAGGGCAAGAGTCTCGACCGTGCGACTCCGCCTGCGCCGACGTCGACCACACCGGCCGGCCCGGCGCCCGCGGGCAAGGCTCAGATATGAAGGCCGGCTTGCATATTTGTGCATTAGACTAAATACTCATGTGTATGACGATCACGGTCGCCGTTGCCGGCGCGAGCGGGTACGCCGGCGGTGAGCTCCTGCGACTACTGCTTGGCCACCCCGCTGTCGAGCTCGGCGCGCTGACGGCCGACTCAAGCGTAGGAACGCCGCTGTCTCAGCACCACCCGCACCTCGTGCCGCTGGCGGATCACGTCCTCGAGCCCACGACAGCCCGGACGTTGCGTGGACACGACGTCGTCATCCTCGCGCTCCCGCACGGCGCCTCGGCCGGGGTCGCAGCCGAGCTGCCTGGCGACGTGCTCGTCATCGACTGCGGCGCCGACTTCCGGCTGAGCGACGACGATGCATGGTCACAGTTCTACGGCGGCCGAAGGGCGGGGCGCTGGCCGTACGGGCTTCCCGAGCTGCCCGGGCAGCGTGACCTGTTGATAGGCGCCTCGCGCGTCGCAGTGCCCGGTTGCTATCCGACCGTCTCGACGCTTGCGCTCGCGCCGGCCGTGCGGGCCGGTCTCGTCGACGCCACCGCGATCGTCGTCGTGGCGGTCTCAGGAACGTCGGGGGCAGGCAAGACGCCGAAGCCAGACCTGATCGGCTCACAGGTGCTGGGCTCCGCCAGCGCGTATGCCGTCGGCGTTCACCGCCATACACCGGAGATCGAGCAAAGCCTCGCGTTGCTCACCGACTCCGACGTCCGCGTGTGCTTCACGCCGGTTCTCGCGTCGATGTCTCGCGGCATCTTGGCGACGGCCTCGGCGACCTTGGCGAAAGGTGTCGACGACACGACGATCCGAGACGTCTATGTCGACGCCTACGACAAGGAGCCGTTTGTGCGTCTCCTGGACGAGGGCAGGTGGCCGCAGACCAAGGCGACGGTGGGCTGCAACGCGATGCACCTCCAAGTCAGCGCCGACCGGCGCGCCGGGCGGCTCGTGGCTGTCGGTGCCATCGACAACCTGACCAAGGGCACGGCCGGTGGCGCCGTGCAGTGCATGAACATCGCTCTCGGCCTCGAGGAGCAGGCAGGGCTGAGCACGGTCGGGCTGGCGCCATGACCGTGACGCATCCCAAGGGTTTCACCGCCGCCGGTGTGTCGGCCGGGCTCAAGCCGAACGCCGGCGACGCGAAGGATCTCGCGGTCGTCGTCAACCAGGGACCATCCGCGGCCGCTGTCGCCGTCTGGACGAGCAACCGCTGCAAGGCCAACCCGGTGCTCTGGAGCGAGCAGGCGCTCAAGGACGGCCGGGCACAGGTGATCGTCGCGAACTCCGGCGGCGCCAACTGCTACACCGGACCGGCCGGATTTCAGCTCACCCATGCAACCGCCGAGGTGGCAGCCGAGCTCGTCGGGTGTGCACCCCTCGATGTCGTGGTCTGCTCGACGGGGCTGATCGGACACCTCCACGACCGCGCCCTCATGCTCAGGGGGCTGCGCTCCGCCGTGGCGTCGGCGTCGGCGGACGGTGGCCGAGACGCCGCGGAAGCGATCCTGACGACCGACACCGTCGCGAAGGCGGCAGTCGTGGAGAGCGCAGGCTGGTCCATCGGCGCGATCGCGAAGGGCGCTGGCATGCTTGCGCCGGGCCTGGCGACCATGCTCGTCTTCATCACCACCGATGCCGACATCTCGCCACATACAGCCGACGCAGCGTTGCGACAGGCAGCCAGCATCACGTTCGACCGCCTCGACTCCGACGGCTGCATGTCCACCAACGACGCCGTGGTACTCATGGCATCCGCCGCCAGTGGCGTACAGCCGGCGCACGACGACTTCGCCGGCGCCCTCACCGAGCTCTGCCACGACCTCGCCCAGCAGCTGCTGCGGGACGCCGAAGGTGCTGAGCACGACATCGCCATCAGCGTGCGTGGTGCCGCTACCCAGGGCGACGCCCTGGAGGTCGCCCGGTCGGTGGCCCGCAGCAACCTCGTCAAGTGCGCCATCTTCGGCCGAGACCCCAACTGGGGTCGGATCTTGGCGTCTGTCGGCACCACCGGCGCCGCCTTCGACCCGGCCGACCTCGACGTGGCGCTCAACGGTGTGTGGGTATGCCGCGACAGCGCCCCCGGGGAAAGCCGCGACCTCGTCGGCCTCGAGGCGCGTGACGTCACCGTCGACATCGACCTCAAGTCCGGCGACGCCGAGGCGACCGTCTGGACCAACGACCTGACCCACGCCTACGTCCACGAGAACTCGGCCTACGCGTCATGAGCCTCGACCTGGGCATCGCTCTCACCAAGGCGGCTACGTTGACCGAGGCGCTGCCGTGGCTGGAGCGCTTCCACGGCACCACCATGGTGATCAAGTACGGCGGCCATGCCATGGCCGATGACTCCCTCAAGCGTGCGTTTGCCGACGACATCGTGTTCCTCCGCTACGCCGGGATCCACCCCGTCGTCGTGCATGGCGGCGGACCGCAGATCACCACCATGCTGAGCCGGCTCGGTATCGAGACGCAGTTCCGTGGCGGCCTGCGGGTGACGACCGCTGAGGCGATGGACGTCGTGCGGATGGTGCTCGTCGGGCAGGTCGGTCGCGAGCTCGTCGGCCTGCTCAACCAGCACGGGCCGCTCGCGGTAGGACTGTCCGGCGAGGACGCCGGCCTCCTGACTGTCGAGCGCACATCCGCCCTCGTGGATGGCGAGCCGGTCGACGTCGGACTCGTCGGTGACGTCGTCGACGTCCGGCCGCAGAGCCTGCACGACCTCGTCTCGGCGGGGCGCATCCCCGTCGTGTCCAGTGTGGCGCCCGACGCCGACGGGCAGGTTCACAACGTCAACGCCGACACCGCCGCCGCGGCTCTCGCCAGCGCGCTCGGCGCCGAGAAGCTCGTCGTCCTGACCGACGTCGACGGCCTCTACCGCGGCTGGCCGGACGCCGACGACGTGATCTCCGAGATCACCACGGGTGACCTCCGCGGCCTGTTGCCGAGGCTCGAGTCCGGCATGATCGCGAAGATGGACGCGTGCCTGCGCGCCGTCGAGGCGGGAGTTCCCCGCGCCACCGTGATCGACGGCCGGGTGGCCCACTCGCTGCTGCTGGAGATCTTCACCGACACCGGCATCGGCACGATGGTGGTGCCGTCGTGACGGCCGGCGCCGACAGGTCGGCCCTCGGCGCCAACGCCCCGAGTGCGGCCGATGACGCCAACGCCCCGAGGGCAGCCGGTGGCGCCAATGTGCCCAGTGCGGCCGGTGGCGCCAATGTCCCCAGTGCAGCGGGTGGCGCCAACGCCGCCTTGACCAAGCGACACGCCGACGCGGTGATGAACACGTACGGGCCCCCGCAGCGGGTGCTCGTGCGTGGGCACGGTTGCTACGTCTGGGACGCCGACGACAACCGCTACCTCGACCTGCTCGCCGGCATCGCCGTCAACGCGCTCGGCCATGCTCACCCCCGCGTGCAGTCCGCGGTGGCTTCTCAGCTGGCGACGCTCGGTCACGTCTCCAACTTCTTCGCGACTCCGACCCAGATCGCGCTGGCGGAGAAGCTGCTGGACCTGCTCGCTCACCCGGGCCGGATCTTCTTCACCAACTCAGGTACCGAGGCCAACGAGGCCGCGTTCAAGGCGGCTCGGCGCACCGGCCGCACGAAGCTCGTCTCCACTGTCGGAGGCTTCCACGGCCGCTCGATGGGTGCGCTCGCCGTGACGTGGAAGCCGGCGTACCGCGAGCCGTTCGCGCCCATGCCCGGCGATGTGACCTTCGTCGAGTACGGCGACGTCGCAGCCCTGGAGGCAGCCGTCGACGCCGACACCGCTGCGTTCGTCGTCGAACCGATCCAGGGTGAGAACGGCGTTGTCGAGCCGCCCGAGGGATACCTGCGCGCCGCTCGCGAGATCACCAGCCGCCACGGCGCGCTGCTCTGGGTCGACGAGGTGCAGACCGGGATCGGGCGCGCCGGTGCCTGGTTCGCGCATAGCAGCAGTGCGACAGTGCCGGATCTCGTGACGCTCGCGAAGGGGCTGGGCTCCGGGTTCCCGATCGGCGCCTGCATCGGCCTCGGCGACAGCGCGACGTTGCTGTGCCCCGGTGACCACGGCACCACGTTCGGCGGCAACCCAGTGGCGGCGGCCGCGGCATTGGCGACGCTCGAGGTGATCGAGCGCGACGATCTGCTCGCCCACGTGACGAGCGCCGGCCGCCACCTGGCTGCGGGGGTCGAAGCCCTCGGTCACCCGCTGATCGATCACATCAGGGGTCGCGGCCTGCTGCAGGCGATCGTGGTGAGCAAGCCGGTCGCTGCTCGCGTGGCCGCGGCCGCACTTGACAACGGCTTCATCGTCAACGCGACGACCCCGGCGACCGTCCGGCTGGCCCCACCCCTGATCATCAGCACAGACCAGCTCGACACGTTCGTGCGCGCTCTTCCCGCGTTGCTCGACGCCGCCAGCCAGGAGGCCCTGCCTTGATCCGCCACTTTCTCCGCGACGACGACCTGACTCCTGCCGAGCAGGCCGAGGTGCTCGACCTCGCCGACTCGTTTCGAGCCGACCGGTTCCACCAGCAGCCGCTGGCCGGACCGCAGTCCGTCGCCGTCATCTTCGACAAACCCTCGACCCGCACCCGGGTGTCGTTCTCCGTCGGGATTGCCGAGCTGGGTGGCTATCCTCTCGTGCTCGATGCCCAGTCGTCGCAGATGGGCCGTGGCGAGCCGATCGAGGACACCACCCGGGTGCTCGACCGTCAGGTCAAGGCGATCGTCTGGCGGACCTTCGGCCAGGACCGGGTCGAGGCGATGTCCGCGGTGTCACGCGTGCCGGTCGTCAACGCCCTGACCGACACGTTTCACCCCTGCCAGATCCTCGCCGACCTGCAGACCGTCCGTGCCCACAAGGGCGTGCTGGCGGGACTCACGATGACCTACCTCGGTGACGGCGCGAACAACATGTCCCACTCCTACCTGCTGGGCGGTGCGCTCGCCGGCATGCACGTCCGGATCGGCTCGCCTGAGGGTTACACCCCCGATGCGGCGATCATCGCGGCCGCGGCTGACCACGCCGCCTCGACCGGCGGTTCCGTCACGCACCTGACGTCGCCGCGGGCGGCGGTTGAGGGCGCAGACGTCGTCGTGACCGACACCTGGATCTCGATGGGGCAGGAGGGCGAGGCGGCGGACCGCTCGTCCCCGTTCGTGCCCTTCTCGGTCGACGCCGCCCTCATGGCGCTCGCCGATCCGGAAGCCGTCGTGTTGCACTGCCTGCCGGCGTACCGAGGCAAGGAGATCAGCGCCGACGTCATCGACGGACCCCAAAGCCTGGTGTGGGACGAGGCCGAGAACCGTCTGCACGCCCAGAAGGCACTGCTGACCTGGCTGCTGGCCAAGGCGCGGACCGAGTCGTGACCACGACCGAGCCGCACGTCCTGTCAACCAAGGCCGCGCGACACCAGCGGATCGCGGAGCTGCTCGGCCGGCACCCGGTGCGCTCCCAGGCCGAGCTGGCCGACCTGCTTGCCGGGTCGGGCCTGCGCGTCACCCAAGGGACGCTGTCACGCGACCTCGTCGAGCTGGACGCCGTACGAGTCCGGGACTCCCACGGCGTCTTGGTGTACGCCGTGCCGGCCGAGGGCGGCGACCGAACCCCGCGACCCGCCACCGACTCCGCCTCCGCGCGGGGACGGCTCGGCCGGCTGTGCGCGGAGCTGATGGTCAGCGCGGAGGGGTCGGCGAACCTCGTCGTGCTGCGCACCCCGCCAGGTGCCGCGCAGTTCCTCGCTTCGGCCCTCGACAAAGCCGAGCTTGCCGCCGTGCTCGGCTGCATCGCCGGAGACGACACAGTGGTGGTCATCGGCCGTGAGCCCGACGGCGGACCCGCCCTCGCCTCGAAGTTCCTCAGCCTCGCCGACGCCGGCGCGGCCGCACCCCTCAAGGAGGCACCGTGACAACCCGCACGCACGACAGGATCGTCCTCGCCTATTCCGGCGGGCTGGACACGTCCGTCGCCATCGGCTGGCTCGGTGAGCAGACCGGGGCAGAGGTGGTGGCCGTGGCCGTCGATGTCGGGCAAGGCGGCGAGGACATGGACACGATCCGCAAGCGGGCACTCGCCTGCGGCGCCGCGGAGGCCGTCGTCGTCGATGCCAAGGACGAGTTCGCCGAGAACTACTGCCTGCCGGCGCTGAAGGCCAACGCCCTCTACATGGACCGCTACCCGCTCGTGTCGGCGTTGTCTCGACCCTTGATCGCCAAGCACCTCGTGAAAGCGGCGAGCGAGCACGGCGCCACGATCGTCAGCCACGGCTGCACGGGCAAGGGCAACGACCAGGTGCGCTTCGAGGTCGGGATCGGGGCGCTGGCCCCACACCTGCGGGTGATCGCGCCCGTTCGCGACTACGCCTGGACCCGGGAGAAGGCGATCGGCTACGCCGGCGACCACGACCTGCCGATCGACGTGACCCGCAAGTCGCCGTACTCCATCGACCAGAACGTGTGGGGTCGCGCCGTCGAGACGGGCTTCCTCGAAGATATCTGGAACGCTCCGATCGAGCACGTCTACTCCTACACGGCGGATCCCGCGCAGCAGCGTGACGGCGACGAAGTCGTGATCACGTTCGACGACGGCGTGCCGGTGGCGATCGACGGGCACCACGTCACGATGCTGCAGGCGATTCAGCAGCTGAACCGGCGCGGGGGAGCGCAGGGAGTTGGCCGCCTCGACGTCGTGGAGGACCGGCTCGTCGGTATCAAGAGCCGCGAGGTCTACGAGGCGCCCGGCGCGATGGTGCTCATCGCCGCCCACCTCGAGCTCGAGAGCGTCACGCTGGAGCGTGACCTGGCCCGCTACAAGAAGGGCGTCGACCAGCGTTGGGGGGAGCTGACGTACGACGGCCTCTGGTTCTCGCCGTTGAAGCGCACCCTCGACACGTTCGTCGACGCCTCACAGGAGCACGTCAGCGGCGACATCCGCCTCACCTTGCACGCAGGCAAGGCCGTCGCCACCGGGCGGCGGTCCGCGAGCAGCCTCTACGACTTCAACCTGGCCACCTATGACGAGGGCGACTCGTTCGACCAGTCGCTCGCAAGGGGCTTCATCGAGCTGTGGGGACTGCCCAGCAAGATCGCGGCCCGGCGTGACCACCAGGTCAGCAGCCAGGCTACGGTCGCCCCATGACCATCCGGACACCAGCACTCGCGCGCATCGGGCCGCCCAACGCCGCGATCCGCGGGACAGCTGGTGTCCGGTCGGGTGGGGCGGCGACGTATGCCGGGTGAGGTGCGGACGGCCCGGCTGTGGGGCGGGCGCTTCTCCTCGGGGCCGTCTCCGGAACTTGCCGCTCTCAGCCGGTCGACGCAGTTCGACTGGCGGCTGGCGACCCACGACCTCGCTGGCTCGAGGGCCCATGCTCGGGTCCTCGCCCGCGCAGGCCTGCTCGACGATCCGTCACTCGCGCGGCTGCTGGGGGGTCTCGACGAGCTGGAGCGGCAGGTCGTCGACGGGTCCTTCACCGCCGGGCCTGACGACGAGGACGTGCATACGGCGCTCGAGCGCCGTCTCGTCGAACTGGTGGGAGCCGACGTCGGTGGCAGGCTCCGCGCTGGAAGGTCTCGCAACGACCAGGTCGCGACCATCCTCAAGATCTACCTGCGCGACCACGCCCGGATCGCCCGGCGACTCGTGCTCGACCTCGTGGACACCCTGGCTGCCCGCGCGGAGGAGCATCTCGGAGCCGCAATGCCGGGACGCACCCATCTGCAGCACGCCCAGCCGGTGCTGTTGTCACACCATCTGCTCGCGCACGGCTGGCCGCTGCTGCGTGACGTGCAGCGGCTGCTCGACTGGGAGGCCCGCGTCGCTGTCGACTCGCCCTACGGCTCCGGCGCCCTGGCCGGCTCGTCGCTGGGGCTCGACCCGGAAACGGTCGCCCGCGAGCTCGGCTTCGACAGGGCGACCGCTAACAGCATCGACGGAACGGCCGCCCGTGACTTCGTGGCGGAGTACGCGTTCGTGGCGGCAATGATCGGCGTCGACCTGTCGCGGCTCGCCGAGGATGTCATCGTGTGGGCGACGGCGGAGTTCGGGTTCGTCGTCCTCGACGACGCCTACTCGACGGGGTCGAGCATCATGCCGCAGAAGAAGAATCCGGACATCGCCGAGCTCGCACGCGGCAAGTCCGGACGGCTCATCGGCAACCTCACCGGCCTGCTCGCCACGCTCAAGGCGCAACCCCTTGCGTACAACCGTGACCTGCAGGAGGACAAGGAGCCGGTGTTCGACTCGATCGACACGCTCGAAGTGCTGCTTCCGGCGTTCACGGGGCTGGTACGCACGCTGACGTTCGACACGAATCGGCTTGCCGAGCTGGCACCGCAGGGGCATTCGCTGGCCACGGACGTGGCGGAGTGGCTGGTCCGTCAGGGAGTCGCCTTCCGGGTGGCACACGAGATCACCGGAGCCTGCGTACACGCCTGCGAGCAGCTCGGCGTGGAGCTGTGGGAGCTCAGCGACGACGACCTCACCGCGATCTCGCCGGCGCTGACCCCCGACGTGCGCACGGTCCTGTCTGTCGACGGCTCGATCAGCTCACGAGATGCGCGGGGAGGAACCGCCCAAGTCAGGGTTGAGGAGCAGCTCGCGGAGCTGCGCGAGCTGGCCACCCGGCTGCGCAACGGGTGAGTGCGCTGCAGGCGGTGCTCGCACGCAGTTCCGTTGAGGTGGCACCCGACCTGCTCGGGTGGACGATCACCCACTCCACACCCGAGGGCACCGTCTGCGTCGAGCTGACCGAGGTCGAGGCGTATGCCGGCAGGAGCGACCCGGCGTCGCACGCCTTTCGCGGTCCGACGCCGCGCAACGAGGTGATGTTCGGACCGGCAGGCAGGCTGTACGTCTACTTCAGCTACGGCGTGCACTGGTGCGCCAACATCGTGACCGGCCAGGACACAGAGGCCTCAGCCGTGCTCCTCCGGGCGGGCCGCGTCGTCATGGGTGTGGAGCTCGCCCGTCGACGCCGAGGACCGCGGGTCGCCGACCCGTCCCTGGCGAGGGGGCCCGGGTGTCTGACGCGGGCGCTCGGCATCACCCGCGTGCACAACGCGACCGACCTCCTCGCGGGCGGCCCGCTCCGACTCGACCGCGGGGTCGGCGCCCCACCCGTCTCCTGTGGACCGCGGGTCGGCATCAACCGCGCCGCCGATGTCGCGTGGCGGTTTTGGGTCAGCGCAGACGAGTCCGTCTCGACCTTCCGACGCGGCGCCGCGTCGCAGCGCGAGCGGCCAGGCAGGTGAAGCCGAGCGGCAGGTGTGTCGCCGTCGAGCAGCATCCGCTGGGTGGCAAGGTCGTCACCATGGACAGCTCGTCGGCGGACGCCGATGTCTTCAACCAGCACATGGCCGCCTGGCGTGCCTGGCAGCAGGAGCCGTGGGGTCGGCTGCGTTATGCGGTGGTCAGACACGTGCTCGACCAGCACCTCGAGCCGCTCGGTCCGGGGCTTCGCGTGCTCGACCTCGGCGGCGGCGACGGGACGGAGGCCCTGGGGCTGGCCACCGCCGGTCACGACGTGACGATCGTCGACCACAGCGAGGCCATGCTCGCGGTCGCGACTGAGGAAGCCGCCGACGCAGCAGTGGCCTTGTCCCTGGTCACGGGAGGTTTGGACGCCCTCGACGAGCTCGGCGTGGGTCAGTTCGACGTCGTGCTGTGCCATTTCGTGATCCAGTACGTCGACGACCCCGGCGAGTCTGTCCGCGCGATGAACCGCCGACTACGCCCCGGCGGGCTGCTCTCCTTGGTGGCGCCGAACCCACCGTCGGAGGTGCTGAGCAAGGCGATAAGGGAACTGGACCTCCCAGCGGCGGAGCGCCTGTTGACCGCAACGACGTTTCCACACCGAGACATTCGATCACGACGTCGCACGCATCAGCGTCAACGCCGCCATGCAGCTAGCGAGCGAGGCGGGTTTCGAGCTCGTCGGCCGCTACGGCGGCCGCATCATCATGGATCTGATCGCCGACGACGCGGTCAAGTACGACGCCGACACCTATGCCGCCATCGAGCAGTTCGAGATCGCCGTGTGCGGCACGTCGCCGTACCGGGACATCGGCCGGTTCTGGCAGCTGGTCTGCCGCCGTACGGCAGACTGATTTACGCAGACCTCTCAGTTCCCTCGACGCCTAAGGACACACCGTGAATCAGCACGTCCTCGACGACCTCGAGTGGCGCGGTCTCATCGCGCTGTCGACCGATCTCGACGCATTGCGCGCCGAGATGGCGGCCGGGCCTGTCACGGTGTATTGCGGATTCGACCCGACAGCCCCGAGCCTCCACATGGGCAACTTGCTGCAGCTGGTGACGATCCGGCGCCTGCAAGACGCGGGCCACCGGCCCATCGGGCTCGTCGGCGGGGCGACAGGGATGATCGGCGACCCCAAGCAGAAGGAGGAGAGGAGGCTCAACCCGGCCGACACCGTCGCAGAGTGGACCGAGCGGGTCCGCCGACAGGTGGCTCGGATCCTGTCGTTCGACGGCGACAACGCCGCGACCATCGTCAACAACTACGACTGGACGGCCGACCTCTCGACGCTCGACTTCCTTCGCGACATCGGCAAGCACTTCGGGGTCAATAAGATGTTGGCCCGTGATGTCGTCCGGTCCCGGCTCGAGGCGGGCATCTCCTACACCGAGTTCAGCTACGTGCTGCTCCAGTCGATGGACTACTTGCGGTTGTTCGAGCGCTACGGCTGCCGCCTGCAGACCGGGGGGAGCGACCAGTGGGGCAACATCACCGGCGGCGTGGACCTGATCCGGCGAGTCACCACAGAGCACGTCCACGCGCTCGCCACCCCGTTGATCACCAAGGCCGACGGCTCCAAGTACGGCAAGACCGAGGGAGACACGGTCTGGCTCGACCCGGAGCTGATGTCGCCCTACGCCTTCTACCAGTTCTGGCTCAACGCCTCCGACGCCGACGTGGTCGCCCTGCTCAAGTACTTCACCTTCCGCAGCAGCGACGAGATCGAGCAGCTCCAGCAGCTTGTCGTCGAGAAGCCCCAGACTCGAGCAGCGCAGCGCACCCTGGCCGACGACGTGACGACGATGACGCACGGCGCAGCCGAGACCGAGCGGGTCAGGGCCGCCGCTGCCGCGCTGTTCGGCAGGGGCAAGCTCACCGACCTGGACGCCGCCACGCTGGGCGCTGCACTCAGGGAGGCGCCGCACGTCGAGCTCCCCGCCGGCGGGGAGCTGCCGTCGTACGTCGAGCTGCTTGCCGACACCGCCCTGGTCGCGAGCCGTGGCGCTGGACGCCGCGCGGTGGCCGAGGGCGGCGCCTATGCGAACAACGTCCGCATCGACGACATCGACGCCCGCCCGACGAGTGAGGACCTGCTGCCCGGAGGGTGGCTCCTGCTTCGGCGGGGCAAGCGTCACCTCGCTGGAGTCAAGGTCGGGTAGCGCGGGTGGACACCCCCCTGGTCGAGCTCGAGGCGCGAGCGCGGGAGCTCTTGCCGGCTCCCGTCTACGAGTACTACCGGCAGGGCGCGGCGGACGAGGTGTCGGCGTTCGAGGCCGTCGATGCTTGGCGCCGGTTCCGGTTCCTCCCGCACGTGCTGCGCGACGTCTCAGCCGTCTCGGTCACCACCACATTGCTCGGGAGACAGCTCGATACCCCCGTCGCGATCGCGCCGACAGCACTGCAACGCCACGCCCACCCGCGGGGGGAGCAGGAAATGGCTGCCGGAGCGGCCGCCGCCGGCTCACTGATCTGCGTGTCGAGCAACACCGGCCTCCCGTATGCCACCATCGGGCTCACCGGCGCGCCCTGGTGGGCGCAGGTCTACGTGCTGCAGGACCGGTCACTCACCACGGCCATGCTCCAGCTAGCGGTCTCCGCCGGGGCCTCGGCCGTCGTCTTGACGGCCGACACACCCGTCGTCGGGGCCAAGCGCAACGCCGGCGAGACCGTGTGGGAGATGACACCGGAGGGCTACTCGCACGTCAACGTGGATCGGGCGGGCGTGACAACGCAGGCGTTAGAGAAGGCGCTGGACCTGACTCCCGAGGTGATCGGCTGGATCCGGGACCGGACCGGCCTTCCCGTGGTGGTGAAGGGGGTGCTTCGCGCCGACGACGCGTCCCGGGCGGTCGACGCCGGCGCCGACGCGGTCTGGGTGTCCAACCACGGCGGGCGCCAGCTGGACCGAAGCATCTCCACCGCGCAGGCGCTCGGACCTGTCGCGGCGGCTGTCAGAGACCACGCCGAGGTGTACGTCGATGGAGGACTCCGCGACGGGCGCGACGTGCTCACCGCACTTGCCCTGGGCGCGCGAGGTGTGTTCGTGGGGCGCCCGGCGCTCTGGGCGCTCACTACCGAGGGAGCAGACGGCGTACGTCGGGTGCTGGACGACATCACCCGAGACCTGGTCCAGGCCATGTGCCTGGCCGGTTGCTCCTCGCTGTCCGAAGTGGACGCTGAGCTGTTGTCGGGCCTGAACCGCACGACGGCAACGTAGAGACACGTTGGCTCGCCTGCCGACAGGTCAGGAGAGCCAGGTTTGACTCGGCTGCCGACGAGTCCGTACCCTGGCTCATCGGTGCTGACCCCTCGTCGACGAGGTGCTTGTCAGGGCCACGACTCGGAGTAGACTGGCGGCCTGCGGCGTCCCGAGTGATTTGACGGCGTCTGCGGCGAACGGTAAGTTATTTCGAGTTGCCCCAAAGCCTGACCATGTGGTCAGGCGATGGTGTGCGCGCGATCCTTGAGAACTCAACAGTGTGCCAAAAGTCGACGACGAATTAATGAACGCCCCGTCAACGAGCAGAGCAGCGTGTGTTGCTCGGTTTCGTTCGACGGTTCCTTTGGTAAGACACAGGTCTTCTCGGTCCTCGGATCAAGGAGACGTTCTTGCCGGGATACTCCATTGAGTTCGGCGCCACCCTCGCGGGTTGGTGTCAACAGATTTCAACGGAGAGTTTGATCCTGGCTCAGGACGAACGCTGGCGGCGTGCTTAACACATGCAAGTCGAGCGGTAAGGCTCCTTCGGGAGTACACGAGCGGCGAACGGGTGAGTAACACGTGAGCAATCTGCCCTTCAC